>CAYVWL010000013.1:0-11547 GCA_964455475.1 uncultured Candidatus Saccharibacteria bacterium | reverse complement strand
GAAGCAAAAGCCAAGGCTCCCAAGGCCGAAGAAGCTCCCGCCGAAGCCCCAAAGACCGAGTAACCCGCTAAATAAATCTAAACAAAATCAAAAAACCATTTATCAATAAAGACAAATGGTTTTTTGATGTGTAAATAACAAAGCTATAGCTTGCTTATTTACACATGGAGGAATATAATATTTGCATGGGAGAAATGGAAAAAACATTAAAAAAGAAAATTAGGAATACAAAAATCCAGAAGGCTGTTCTGGGGACTATCGCTACTGCTGGTGTGCTGAGTGTCGCACTCCTGGCGCCCAATGCCTTACAAGTGCTGAAATTATTCAATTTAGATAAGAAATTACTTAGGGATAAGAAGCACGCCATAAATCTATCTCGGGACCGTTTGGTTAAAAACGGATTAGTAAAATATAGCAAGGAGGGTTTTCTGACCCTCACGGAGTCAGGTGAGGAAACCTGGAGGAAAATGAAAATTCATAATTACGTTCTCTCCAGACCAAAGAAATGGGATAAGAGGTGGAGAATCCTGATCTTTGATATCAAGGAAGAGTTCAGGGTAGTGAGGGATCAGGTCAGAAAGACCCTGATATCAATTGGTTTTATACACCTACAAGATAGTGTTTGGGTCTACCCGTATGATTGTGAAGATCTAGTTGTTTTATTAAAGGCCGATTTTAAAATCGGGAAGGATCTACTCTATATAATCGCTGACAGTATTGAGAATGATAAAGTTCTCAAAGAGTATTTTGATCTCGATTAGGCTGGATTCCTCGAAACTCAAAAATATACATGTGTAAATAAGGAAGCTATAGCTTCCTTATTTACACATTGGGACCTTGTGCTCAATAGAGGAATTCACTATAGTGTCATTGTTTAATTATGGTGCGGTGATATAATATTGCTATATGAAGAAAACATCAATTGTAATTTTTATCATTGGTTTATTAATCTCAGTCTTTTTTTGGAGTCCTTTGCCGTTATTAATTACTGGAGATGGATTAGGTGGTGGTTTTGGAGCCATATTCATCGGCTATCCTCTTATACTATTGGGTGTCACCCTCTTTATTATTAGTTTATTTAGACATAATAATTAATAAATTATGAAGAAGGGATTTTTATATGGAATAATAGTTGGAGTAATTCTCAGCATATTAATTATATTTACTCCAATACTTGGTTCAGATTACAGATATGGTTATCAAATAATATATGTCCCCATTTTATTAATAATTTCAGGATTGATTGGTTTATTAATTGGTAAATTTTATACATATGAAAAATAATCAAAAAGGGTTTGCGATACCTATAATAATCGCAGCGGTGGCGGTGTTGGTCCTGGGTGGGGGAATGTATATTTATACAAGTAATAAAGTTGAGACTCCTGTTAATATTCCAGATGTAATAAGTAATGTACCCGCACCTACTCGTCAGGATACTATCGCTACGTCAACTCTACCTGTGCCAATTTGTAAGATTGATGCTGATTGTAAGGAAATATCATTTCCGACAGCGGGCGGTTTCTTTCATGAGCAGTGTATAAACGGTAAGTGTGTAATTCCCTCTGATGTAATTGAGAAGGCCTCGGCTGGTAATATTCCTCCAGGCGTTGTCTGTATTATGGATGCCAAGATGTGTCCCGATGGTTCATATGTCGGCCGAACTGGGCCAAATTGTGAATTTGTCTGCCCGATTCAAAAAGTAACAAGCACAGCTAAGGATTTCATCGAAAAGATGGTAATAGACCTGAATTTAAACGATAAGGTTATTGCTAGAAACTTAAACATCACTTTCCCGTCGGGTGAGACTCGCGAGTCCGCTGCATACGCTTTCTATCCTTCGTGGAATATTAACATAGATCAATATCTTGCAAAAAATCTTACTATATACGATGGTGGTGATGCTACGGTCAGAGGCTTTATAGCTTACAAAAATGATTCTATAATATGTAGGCGATTCAGTGAAGTAAAGGGTGATAACCTTAGCCTTAATTTTACTGAAGTCTATTGTGCCGATATCATCAAAAAGCAGACAGATATTTTTAATCTTCCGCCACCACTTGGAAATTCAACACTACGTATAAGCTGTGCCACAATTGATGTACCAGGAAGTTGTAGGCCTTACTCTGATCGATCAAATCCGACACTTAAGGAGGTATGTTCTTTAGCTACCAAATGTAATACTGAAGGGGTTAATTCTACCCGGTCGGATTTTTATTTGATAGTGGACGGTACTCGAGTAAAAGTCCTAATAGACCTGGAAACACGCTTACGTTTTGTTATGGGTCCAAATGAGACATTAAAAAAATGGACAGATTTTTATCCACTAATTCAACCATACTCAGATGGTCCTGGTGGCATGCCATTTGGGGCGACTATTTACGGTGATTGGATTGACTCCGCCACATTTAAGGCAAACTGGATAAAGTGGACAATTGGTTAGAATTTTATTGCACATAATTTCTGGTTGTGATAATATTTATTGAGGCCCGGGTGCAATGAGGTAAACGGGCATGCAGTATTATTTAATATTACAGGTCGAACTACTGCCGAATGATTTAACGAATATATTAACATGACAGAAATAGATGCACAGTTCTTGGATTATGTTGTCAAAGGTTTGGTAGATAATCCAAATGATGTAAAGATCAAGAGAACCGTGGATGAGATGGGCGTTTTGCTTACTTTGGACGTCAACGCCGCCGATATGGGCAAGGTGATTGGCCGAATGGGGAATACTGCCAAGGCTATCCGCACCCTTTTGCGCGTAGTTGGTATGAAGAATAACTCTCGAGTTAATCTAAAGATCAGCGAGCCAGAAGGTGGTTTGCGACCAGAGATGCGAGCAGCCGATGCAGTAAAGCCAGCCGAGATGAAAGCTTCCAAGACAGTCGATGAAGCTATGGCTGATTTGAATTTGTAGTAAGGTAAGAAAAGCCAGGCAGTATTGTAATTATTCGCGCTTCACCCTTCCCGAGTACGGGTGGGTCCTACACGACGAAAAATTCCAATACCGCCTGGCTTTTTGTGTGTCTTGATCCAAACAAATATCGTTTGCAGTGGATTTCCAGTAGATATTCAGGTAAAATGGCCATATGGACAAGGAGAAACGGCTAGGGTTACGGACATGGCTCACGGTAGATAAAGGGGCCATAAAGGCCAATTTTAAGGCTTTTAGGGGCCTTATACCGAAGGAAACCCTACTTATGGGGGTGGTGAAGAGCAATGCCTATGGGCATAATATTTTTGACTTTGCCCGGGAATTACAGATACTAGGGGTGGACTATCTAGCTGTGGATTCTGTGGTGGAGGGGATGGCCTTACGGCGTGAGGGTATCAAAATACCAATTCTGATTTTAGGTTATACTCTGCCGGAGATGCTTCAAAAGGCGGTGGAAAATGATTTGGATATTACTGTTTCTAATTTTGATTATTTTGCTCAGCTAAAAAAAATAAAATTAAATAAGGTGGCCAGAGTCCATATCAAGGTGGATTCTGGTATGCATAGACAGGGGTTTCAAGAGGGACATATTGAAAAAGTAATCAGGGAAATAAAAAAGATAAAGTCTACAGTTACTGTAGTTGGCTTGTACACACATTTTGCCAGCGCCAAGAATCCAAAAGAGAGAGAAGGGACCAAAAAGCAAATTGAGGTTTTTAATAAATGGAAAAAAGCTTTTGATAAAGAGGGGATTAAGGTGCTTTGTCACGCTTGCGCCACGTCCGGCACTCTCATTTTCCCTGAGGCGCATTTTGACATGGTGCGAATAGGGATAGGACTATATGGTATCTGGCCATCGGCGGAAATTAAAAAAAGTCTAGAAAAGAAAATAAAACTAAAACCAGTGTTGAGTTGGAAGACAATAATTGGCGAAATAAATAAAATCAAAAAAGGAGAGAGTATCGGCTATGATTTTACAGAGAAATTAAAAAGAGATACCCAGGTGGCGGTGCTACCGATTGGTTATTGGCACGGTTTTCCACGGGCTTTATCTGGTATTGGCCAGGTGCTCGTCAGAGGACAGAAGGCCAAGGTGCTGGGCCGGGTGTGTATGGATATTATTATGGTGGACGTCACAGATATAAAAAAAGTGAGGGTGGGTGATGAGGTGACCATAATTGGCCGGGATGGAAAGGAAGAAATTACTGTGGATGACATTGCTGGTCAGCTTAAAGGCAGTGCTTATGAACTCGTAACTCGTATCAATCCGCTCATTAAAAGGATTTACCAATAGCATTATCCCGTTCCTAGTATTGACAAATAAGGTGAGATTATGCTATTATAGATAGATGTTCAGAAACAGTAATCAGAGCGGACCAAGGAGACCTCCTACAAGCGGTTATCAGGGTCACCCCAGTAGTAGAGGACAGGGAAGTTCTCACTACGGGGCAAGTAACAGAAGGCCGGGTGGAAATTTTAGAGGGCCAGTCCGTAATAGTGGAAACCGAGGCAATGCCGGAGGTGGCCGGGCTTTTGGAGCACAGAATATTCACTATTCAAAGTTCATAAATAAGGCAGTGCCCGTGGAGGCCGAGGTGGCCTATGTGCCGGAAAATAAATTTGCGGATTTTATTATTGATCAGCGTTTAAAGCAAAATATAATTACTAAAGGTTATGTTACGCCTACCTTGATTCAGGATAAAACTATTCCGCAGATTTTGGCCGGCAAAGATGTGGTAGGAATTGCCAATACTGGTACGGGTAAAACCGGTGCCTTTTTGGTACCGTTGATTCAGAAAGTGATTTTAAATAAATTTGAGAGGGTGCTTGTGGTAGTGCCTACGCGCGAACTGGCGGTGCAGATAAATCAGGAGCTTCGCAGTTTTGTCACGCATTTAAATATTTATTCGGCTTGTTGCGTGGGTGGGGTGGGGATTGGTGGGCAGATTGCCGAGCTCCGTCAGAGGAATAATAATTTTATAATTGGAACGCCAGGGCGCCTGAAGGACTTGGTGAATCGCCATTTTATTGATCTGTCTAAATTTAATACTATTGTGCTCGACGAGGCGGATCGGATGCTCGACATGGGCTTTATTGCCGATATGAAATTTATTATGGCCAAGATGCCAGTCAAGCGCCACACCTTATTTTTCTCGGCCACTATGAGTAAGGAAATTGAAGTTCTTATCAAGCAATTTCTGCATGAGCCGGTGATTGTCTCTGTCCGAACTGGCGATACTTCTAAAAATGTGGACCAGGATATTGTCCGTGTGAGCGGGGACAAACTGACCGCTCTGGAGAATTTGTTAAAACAAAGTGATTTTTACAAAGTGCTAATTTTTGGACGAACCAAACACGGCGTGGAAAAATTATCTAAAAAATTAATTGAAAAAGGCTTTAAGGCGGATTCTATTCACGGTAATAAACCGCATTCCAAGCGTCAGCGTGCCTTAACCGCCTTTAAAGATAACTCTTTAGCGATACTGGTAGCCACTGATGTGGCCGCCCGCGGTTTGGATATTCCTGATGTCTCTCATGTGATCAACTATGATGTGCCAGCCACTTATGATGATTATGTGCACCGCATTGGCCGTACGGGCCGAGGTGACAAAAAAGGCAAAGCGCTCACTTTCGTGGAGGGTAATCACTAACACAAAGGCCTAGCCTTCAAAGGCTAGGCCTTTGTGTTGCTACGAGGTGGATATTTAGCTTGTAATATTAATAAAAAGTGATATTCTTTATGATAGATTTGTTCTCGGGTGTTGGTGGTCAAACAAGGGAAGGGGAAACGTCGTGAAGATAACAGTCAGAATTCCGTGCAATGGTAAAGGGAGCGTTTGCGAGGGCTGTCCGCACGGCCTGATTCTGGGATGGATACAGGAGAGTGAGCTTCGGGTTCCAGATGATCTGGTACTGAGTGTTTATTGCCCAGCGGAGAAGGGCAAAGAGGTGACAAAGCCAGTGGGAAGCCTCCCCACTCACAACAGTAACTTCGTGAACGTGGAGTTTACGCCGAGTCCTGGCAATCTCCATCACTACGACTTCCTTACGAGCTTTGGTCAGCTTCTTGTTGACAAGAAGTCTCACCATCGCAGGGAGGTTGCCTTTCAGATGATTCTCGAGAGTGACGAAGCCTAGCCAACTCAGTGAGTCACAAATCAGCCCGTCGATTGAGTATCGACGGGCTGAACTACGTCTACATTATTTATCTTTCACTTCAAAGCCTAAAGCAATAATTTTTTTACGGAGCTCATCTGCCTTGTTCCAATCCTTATTCTCACGGGCAATAATTCTTTCATCAATCAATCTTTGAACATCTGGTGGGACAGCTACGGCAAGGTCTGACCTTGCCATTCCCAGCTTGAGGCCGAGAACCTGGTCAAAATCTAATATGGTGGCTAATTTGTCTTCATTTGAGATATCAGATTTTAATAATTCTTGCATTGTGGCTAAAGCTTTAGGCATATTTAAATCGTCACTAATGTCAGTGACAAATTTTTCCTTATATTCTAGATTAATATTACCGACTTGATCTCCCAAACCTTGGATTCTATTTAAAAGATTTTCAAAACCATTTTTTGCAGAGATCACCACATCATCACTCCATTCCATGGGTTTACGGTAATGAACGGAAAGGGTCGCAAATCGATAGACTAGGGGATCTATATTCTTATTCAAAAATTCTGTTGTCAATGTGACAAGGTCACCAGCGCTTTTGGCCATTTTTCTACCGCCAGACATATTTAGGAACGCCCCATGTAACCAGTAATTTACCCAGGGGACTTTTCCGGTGACAGCCTCTGTTTGGGCTAATTCGTTAGTATGATGAAGGCTTATGAAATCTACCGCTCCACAGTGAATATCAAATTGTTCACCGAGGTATTTTACACTCATAGCTGAACATTCGATGTGCCAGCCAGGAAAGCCTATTCCCCATGGTGACTCCCATTCCATTTGCCTTTTTGTTTCCTTTGGTGAGAATTTCCAGAGAGCAAAATCAGTCGGGTTCCTTTTTTCAGAATTAATTTCCACTCTGGCACCTTCTTTAAGTTCCTCAATTTTTTGGTGAGAAAGCTTTGCATAGTCCGTCACCTTGGATGTATCAAAATATATTCCGTCACTGATTTTATAAGTAAAACCTTTCTTTTCCAATATTTGAATCATTTCAATTTGTTCTGGAATATTATCAGTTGCCTTACACAGAACATTTGGAGGAATAATGTTTAGTGACTGAAGATCATTATTAAAGGCATCAGTATAAAATTCAGCAATCTCCCAGGCTGTCTTTCCTTCCTTCTTAGATTCCTTCTCTACCTTATCTTCGCCCATATCACGGTCACCGGTTAAATGACCAACATCAGTAATATTCATCACCTGTTTTACTTTATAACCACCATAGATAAGGACACGTTTCAAGATATCCTCAAAAATATAAGTGCGCATATTTCCCAGGTGGGGAAAACCGTAAACAGTCGGTCCACAAGTATACATGCCCACCTCACCCTCCTTTATGGGTGTAAAGACTTCCTTTTTGCGTGTCAGGGTATTATAAAGTTCCATGGAGGTACATTAAAACCATTTCTTTCTTTTGGCAATCATAAAGACGATAATCATAACAATAATTTCAATGCCAATAATGACCGCCCAGCCCGAATCCTCATTTACAATCGGCGTATATTTGGTATTCATCTGGAAGAAACCGGTGATGATGGTAAAAGGTAAAGCGAAAAAAGTAAAGATGGTGAGGGTCTTCATAATCTCATTCTGCTTGGTGGACAGCAGGGAATTGTTTGTCTCGCGTAATTCACGCAGAACCTCGGTCACATTTTCCAGCACCTTGGAAATCTTGTAATATTCGTTTATTACCTGACTAAGTTCTAGAGCAAAGGTTTTACCCAATATCTTCTCTGATTCTTCTCGCAATGTCTCTAGAATACTGCCGTGAGTAGCGGTAATATGATTAAAATTAATAATCTCTCGGCCGATACGTGACAATTCAAAAACCATATCCTTTTCTTTGCCGGCAAAAATATTTTTCTCGGCTTCGCGCAGGAGATAATTTATAGAATCCAGCTCATCTGACATGGACTGATAGACGGTGCGGAGCATGGCCAGAAAGAGCTCCCCAGGACCAATCTCCGCTTTATCCTTGTCCAGGATGGAATTTACCTCAAAAATCTTGGCGTATTTTTCCATCGCATCGATACTTTCATAACGGTTGGTAATGATAAAATGCTTGCCGATAACAAAATCAATCTCTTGGCGGTGACTCTTGTTGTGGGTATGCTTGAAAGCGGGAAAATGCAAAACCAAATAAATATAATCCTTGAAAGGTGAAATTTTGTCCTTAAAGGTGGGTAATAGAATATCCTGGGCTACTTCTGGACTCAAGTTGAACTCTTCCATCATCTGTCTGGCTTCATCTTTGGTGGGGTTTTCCGAGTCAACCCAAGTGATGGCCTTATAGTTTTGCTTTTTTATCATAATTTTTTATTAGCTAATATTGTATAAATTATAGCATAATAACTTTTTCTATACTATAATAGACCAATGTTTAATTTTTTAAAGAAGTGGCGTTTAACTTTTATCTTGGTTTTACTTGTTGTTTTGTCTTTTGGTCTGGGTTTTTCTTATGGCCGGGAGCGCCAAATCTTGATTGCCAATCCGGCAGAGAGTTTGAATATAATTAACAATCAAACAGCTTCCAGTACAGAAATGATAGATATGGCGCCCTTTTGGAAAGTGTGGAAATTATTAGATGAGAAATACGTGACCACCAAGAAGGCGACAACCACGGCGACAGCCCAGGATAGGATATGGGGAGCAATACAAGGGATGACGGATGCTTTAGGTGACCCTTATACCGTTTTCCTTCCACCAGAAGACACCAAGGAATTTGAGACCAATATCAGTGGAAATTTTGAAGGAGTGGGCATGGAGATTGGTATCAAGGATAGTTCGCTAACCGTTATTTCTCCACTTAAAGGTTCGCCAGCGGAAAAGGCCGGTATAGAAACAGGAGATAAAATAATCACGATTGATGGTAAGCCAGCGGTGGATCTCTCCACCGATAAGGCGGTAAAACTGATTCGTGGTCCAAAAGGGACGGTGGTAAAAATCAGTATTTTGCGTAATGGCAGTGCCAAGCCGATGATTTTTGAAATTATCAGAGACATTATTGACATTCCGACTGTGGAGACAGAGATAAAGGGAGATGTCTTTGTCATCAGTCTTTATAATTTCTATGCCAATTCCCAGACTCAGTTTGCCAATGCCTTGAAGGAATTTATTGCCTCAAAGAAAAGCCGATTAGTCCTGGACCTGCGTGGAAACCCGGGTGGCTATCTCCAGTCCGCCGTCAGTATGGCCAGCTGGTTTTTACCGTTAGGCAAAGCTATTGTCCGGGAGGATTTTGGGGATGATCGGGAGGAGGGGGTGTATCGCAGTAAAGGTTATGATGTGTTTACAGATAAATTAAGGATGATTATTTTGGTGGATGGGGGGTCGGCCTCGGCTTCGGAGATTTTGGCGGGGGCATTACAGGAGCATGGTATAGCCAAACTGGTGGGGACAAAAACCTATGGTAAAGGGTCCGTACAGGAACTGGTTTCCGTGACTGACAACACTTACTTGAAGGTGACGATTGCCAAGTGGCTGACGCCGAACGGTAAAAGTATTTCCGAAGGTGGCCTGACGCCGGATTATGAAGTGAAGATAACTGAAGCCGAGGCCAAGGCGGACAAGGATCCGCAGATGGAAAAGGCGTTGGAGTTGCTCAAATAAAACACGATAGAATTGCTAATATTTTGATATCTGTCAAGCTGTTTTTATATGCTGATAAAGGCTATATTAATTATACGAACATTATCAGCAGATTACGAAATCCTACGAAAAGGAGAAAATTTTTGTAGACTTACGTAGTCATTAATGATTTTTTGTAATCAAATGAAAATAATTTTACTTAAAGACGTGAAGAAGATCGGCAAGAAATATGAGGTCAAGGATGTGGCGGATGGTTATGCCCTAAATATGCTTATCCCAAACGGCCTGGCAATTCCAGCCACCTCTGGGAATGTAAATATGATAGAAGTAAAAAAGAAAGGTGATATGCTAGAGACCGCCAAGACCGAGGCCGAGATGCAAAAAGCGCTGAATGAAATAAAAAATATTAGTATTGAAATGTCTGGCAAGGTGAATGACAAGGGTCACCTTTTTGCTGGTATTCATAAAGCAGAAATCAGCGAGGCGGTAAAAAAGCAAAAAGGCCTAAATATTTTACCCGACCATTTGGTCCTGGAAAAACCAATTAAGGAAGTGGGGGAGCACGCTATCACAGTAAAAATCAACGACCGCGAAGCGACGTTTAAACTGATTATTAAGGCGGAATAATTAGATTACCGAGACGACACTCTTTTTCTCAATTTTGGAATCAAAAGACATTTTGCGTTTGGAGGTGAATTTTACCTTGCCATCCTTGACTGCATAGACAGTATAATCCTTACCCATCTTGGTATTCTGGCCAGGCATAACACTCACACCCTTTTGGCGAACAATAATAGAGCCCACCTGAGCGGTATCACCGTCAGCTAGTTTGACCCCGAGGAAACGTGGATTAGAATCTCTACCATTTTTAGTTGTACCCGCTGCTTTTTTATGTGCCATGGTGTTTAATTAAATATTAAAACTCTGATATAATTTGTCCCATGAGTATAAAGGATATTCCCGAAAAAATCAAGTCCTTTTGGTCCGCGCGAGTCTGGCCTGTAATTTCTCAAATCCGTGTGAATTTTGATATAAAAGAAGATGTTTTTATTATTTTGACCATTATTCTGGTGGGCCTGGCGGGTTTTGGACTGGGCCGGCTGTCCGCTCTGGAAAAAAGTAGGGGAGAGGTAACGGTTAATCCCCTAGTTCAGGGCATAAACACCACCTCGTCCGCAGACGGCCACTCCTCCTTAGAAAAGGAGGAGATTAGTTCGACCGTTATAAATAACGGACTCTTAGTTGCTTCAAAGTCTGGCAAGAAATATCATTTCCCCTGGTGTGCTGGGGCGTCGCAGATAGCGGAGAAAAATAAAACTTGGTTCTCCTCTTATGCTGAAGCTAAATCCGCCGGCTACACCCCTGCCAGTAATTGTAAGGGCTTGGAATAATTTTGATAAAGGGAAAGCCGTAACTTTGACCCCATAGGGCGGAAGTTTACGGCTTATGATTGCGGTAATTAGGTCTCTCGATGGGAAGGCGGGCGGATAAGCACACCCTGATACCACAATCCCATCAATCAGATTTTCGGGCATCTGCCTGTGTACCCTACGGACTCTTATGAACGCCCTGTTGTGGGGAAAGGATACCCAGGCGCTCCAGGTCCAACCTAATGGCAACCAATGAAGCGAGATTAACCGAAAGTCAGGACTTTTGCAAGCCTTAAATATGCTATAATCATTCAATGATAATAGTCGATGTGGAGACAACCGGTGTGGATGAAGTGAAGCATTCTATTTTGTCTGTAGGTGCCTTGGATTTTGATAATCCCAAAAATCAGTTTTATGAGGAGTGCCGAGCCTTTGACGGGGCACATATTATGGATGAAGCCCTCGCGATAAATGGCT
>CAYVWL010000012.1:0-16673 GCA_964455475.1 uncultured Candidatus Saccharibacteria bacterium | reverse complement strand
GGTCACTGCTTTAATTTATGTATCACCCAGCAAAAAAGATTTTGAAAAAATATGCGGATGTGTTGGTTAATTTTGCCTTGAATTCTGGGAAAGGAGTGAAGAAAGGTGAAGTGGTGTTACTGCAGGTGCAGGAGAGTGCCAAGCCGATGCTCTTAGAATTACACAAGGCAGTATTGAAAGCCGGCGGGCACCCTATCATTCAATATTTACCAGATGGCTTGAGTCGGGACTTTTTCCTTCACGCCGGAAAAGAGCAGATTAGTTTTTTCCCTGGCAAATATCTGAAGGGGCGGATAGAGGAGATAGATCACTCTATCTTTATCATGGCCGATACGGACAAGCACGAGCTTGAAGGTATTGACCCCAAGATGATTATGGCGCGGTCCCGTGCCTCCAAGCCGTATATGGACTGGCGTAATGAAAAAGAGAATCAGGGGAAATTTACTTGGGTCTTGGCTCTGTATGGCACCAAGGCCGGGGCAGATGAAGTGGGGATGAGTGAAAAAGAATATTGGGCGGAAATAATCAAGGCTTGTTATTTAAATGAGAAAAATCCGGTCAAGACTTGGCAAAAGGTGTCCGCGGAAATTGAGCGGGTAAAGAATCGTCTAAATACCCTGAAGATTGAAAAGGTGCGGATTGAATCAGCCAATACTGATCTAACCGTCGTCCTAGGAAAGGACCGTCAGTGGATGGGTGGATCCGGACGGAATATTCCCACTTTTGAAGTCTTTATCTCACCGGATTGCCGTTTGACCGAGGGTTATATTTATTTTAATCAGCCTTTGTACCGGTATGGTAATTTAATCAAGGATATTTATTTGGAATTTAAGAAGGGTAAGGTGATAAAGGCCACAGCCAAGAAGGGGGAGAAAATATTGAAGCAGATGATTGCTAATAAAAATGCGGAGAGAATCGGGGAATTTTCTCTCACGGATTCCCGGCTATCAAAGATTACAAAATTCATGGCGGAGACTTTATTTGATGAAAATATAGGCGGAAAATATGGTAATACGCATATTGCGCTTGGCAGTGCCTACAAAGATTCATATCCAGGAGATCCAAATAAAGTCTCTAAAAAACAATGGGTAAAGATGGGGTATAACGAGTCTGTGGTGCATACAGACATTATTAGCACAGAGAATAGAACCGTCACCGCCTGGCTCCCCAATGGTGATACTCTAGTTATTTATAAGGATGGAAAGTTTACTATCTAAAGTGGGCGGTAGAGGGTTCGAACCTCTGAACCTTCCCGACGTCAACGGGACGCTCTACCAACTGAGCTAACCGCCCATACGGGGCATATTACACTATTTATTTAATTTTTCAAATACCGATAAATGTCCTCCACGGCTTTGATGGCGTCACCGACGGCGATATTGTTCTGCGCATAGAGGCCGTCCGTGCAGTCACCAGCGGCCCAGATACCAGGAGTGGTGGATCTTTGATTCTTAGGGTTGGTGATTATGTGTCCGGCCTCATCCAGATTTAGCACCTCCTTTACATAATCAGTGATGGGCGTATGACCAATCTCCACAAAGATACCTTCCACTGGTAGCTCTACAGCCTCATCAGTCTTAGTATTTTTATAGACAATAGAGGAGACAAATTTATCACCCTTGATCTCTACTGGCACGGCATTGGTAATGGCTTTCATTTGCGGATGGGCCAGGGCTTTTTTGACGGTGATGGGATCAGCGCGGAATTCATCCTTACGGTTAAGCAGAGTGACGGATTTGCAATAAGCCAAAAGCTGAAGAGCGGTTTCAAAGGCAGAGTTACCGCCACCAATAATCACAGCATCTTTGTCTGCAAAGAGGGGACCATCACAAGTGGCACAATACACTACACCCTTGCCTTCAAAAGTCTGAGCACCTGGTATGTCTAGCTTTTTTCGTCTGGCGCCGGTGGTGACCAAAACGGTTTTGACATTGTAAAGGCCCTTATTAGTTTTTACTTCAAAACCGGAATCGGTCTTGGAAATTTTCTCCGCGCGCTCTTTGGTGTTGATTGTGACAATATCACCGGCGTAAGCGCGCAGATGGGTTTCTAGGTTTTTATTTAGCTCCTGGCCGGAGATCTTTACTGTTCCAATCCAATTTTGAATCTCATCGGAAACAGCACTCTGGCTCTCAAACGAGTCCGTAATCAGGATTGTCCTTATCCTTTTTCGGGAAGCGTAAACACCGCCAGCCACTCCTGCTGGTCCACCGCCGATAATTGCTAGATCAAAATTTGTTTCCATGATGGTATTTTATAATATTATGTTGATTTATGAAAGGGGTTAGATATTACTTTTTTGTGCCTTACGGACTGAGCTTTCTAGCAAGAAAGCGAAGGAGTAGAGAAATAATTTTGTGACGACAAAATTATTATTTTGGCTAGTGAGGATTAAAATATAAAATTCTTATTTTATATTTTATCCGAACGAAGACAAACTATAAGACGTAGTGCTTCTATCGTGCAAAGAAAAAGAAATATCTGACCACTTCCTACTATTTCTTCTGTCTTCTTAGAAAAGCTGGCACAGCGCCCCAGTCACTATCATCATCAAAATCATTTTTTAGATTCTTTTTATCTTCCACTGGTGGCTGACTGGTTTGAATTTCTACTTTATTTTCCTTCTCTGGAGTGGCAGTACCAAAACCGCCAAACAGTTTGGTCTTCTTATCTTCCTCCTTATTGGAAATAATATTCGTAAAAAGTGATTTCTTATTGGTAATATCAGAAAAACCGGAAGCAATGACGGTAATCTTTAATTCATTTTTCTTCAGGCGCTCATCATGAACGGTACCAAAAATAACTTTGGCATTTGGGTCAATTGATTCGGTAATCATCTTGGCGGCATCTTGAATCTCAAACATGGTCAGATCATCCCCACCGGCAATGGAGAAGAGAACGCCTTTGGCCCCAGCAATAGAGAGCTCCAAAAGAGGAGAGCTGATAGCTAATTTGGCAGCCTCTATGGCGCGGTTTTCACCCGCTGCCACACCAATACCCATAAGGGCGGAACCAGCATTTTCCATGACGGCTCGAATATCGGCAAAGTCGGTATTTATAATACCCGGCATAGTAATCAAATCCGAAATACCTTCCACAGCTTGTTTCAAAATGTCATCACACATGGCAAAGGCGGCCTTGGCGGTGGTCTCGCGGGAAATGGTTGAAAGTAAGCGATCGTTTGGAATGATAATCAAAGCATCCACCCCCTTGCGTAATTCTTCCAAGCTCTGCTCGGCAATTTTCATCCTCTGTATACCTTCAAAGAAGAAAGGCTTGGTGACCACGCCCACAGTGAGTATTCCCATCTCCTTGGCAATTTTGGAAATCAATGGGGAAGCACCAGAGCCGGTTCCACCACCCGCCCCATAAGCAATAAAAGCCATATCAGATCCCTTTAGGGCTTCCTGAATTTCTTCCTTGGTTTCCTCGGCCGCTCTTTTACCCAATTCTGGATTCATACCAGTGCCCAGTCCGCGGGTGAGGTTTTTACCAATATGTATTTTTTTTGAGGCTAGGGAGTTGTGCAGATCTTGCGCATCCGTATTGATAGAAATAAATTCCACTCCTTTCACTTTGGAGTTTATCATATGATTCACCGCATTTTTGCCAGACCCACCAATTCCAATGACTTTGATTCGGGCGAAAGCTTCTACCTCTGGTTTTATTTGTGGCATGATAAAATATGGCTGAATTTTTTCAGCAAATTAACCCTCCTAAGTTTTTATTCTAATAAAAATTTTGGCGGGTAAAAATTAATAAATTATTAAGTATCCTTACTGAATAGTAGCAGAAATAATTTTTTAAGGCAAGAATTGTTTAAACCAGATAATTAAAGGGTTAATTCCAGCCCTTTTTTTACCGATTATGCTATCAAAGGAAAGTTCATCCGCTCCGGACAAACCCCAGATACAGAGGCCATAAGCCACGGACCAGGATGAGTCCTTAATCTGGCAATTTTTTAAACTAGTGGCAAAATTCAAAGAGCCGATTTTTGATGGCAATTTCAAAGTAGCTTTGGCTAAATCTTCAATGGTGGAGACACCCGAGGTTCCACCGGTCAAAATAATACCAGCGGGGAGGAGTCCACTTCGGCCCAGCTTTTTCAAATGTGATTCAATCAAATCAAAAATATCAGACAAGCGGGCGAGAATTATTTCCTCCAATCTTTTCTTAGGATAATTAATTTCCAACTCAGGATTTAATTTTATATTTTCCGCGTCTTCAAGCGGAATTTTTAAACCAAGGGCGATGTCATTGGTAATGTCCGTCCCGCCTATTGGAAAGACCTCAAGCGAAATCGGGGAATTGTTTTCAAATACCACCAAAGAGACTGTCTCTGAGCCGATATTGGCCAGGACACAACCGGCAATTTTTTGGGTTTTGTTTAGGATCACCATGGAGCCAGCCAAAGGAGAAGCCATAATATTTATGACATCAACACCCAGATCCTCCACGGTATTGATCAAATCATTTAAATGATGTTCGAGACAGGTGACAAACAGGGCTTTGACTTCAAATTTGATTCCCTTGAGACCAATTGGCTGACCCAAAACCATTCGGCCATCCAGCTTGTAGGAAATGGGGATGGTATGAATAATCTTTTTATTGATGGAAATATTGGTGGGGATTTCACTTTCCGCTACAGACAAGACATTTTTAACATCAATTTCTGTAATTTCCGAATCCGCCCGAGGAATAATAATAGAGCCATGAGAAATAACACTGCCCACGCCTATTCCACCAATAGAGAGAAAAGCCCTTTTGATCCTTAAACCGGCAGTCTTTTCTGCTTCTGCTATCGCCACCCGCAGACTTTTTATGGTGTCAGCAGAATTAATAATATAGCCGTGGCGCAAGCCCTTGGACTCGGCAAAACCGGTGCCAATAATTTTAAAATTTGTCTTACCTTCTTCACGCACGCTCTCCGTCACCACCACTTTTATTTGGTAAGTACCAATATCTATTCCCACTGCAATATTCTTTGCCATAACTCCTTCTATTATATAATGAAAGAGAAATGCACGCTAGGGGAAAAATGTGGAGAACCGACTCTTTTTAAATCATAAACTTCTTCTGGAATTTTTTTTCTATTTTCTCCATTTTGGCACCGTGGTCAAAGCCTAAAAGGTGTACTAGGCCGTGTAGGAAGAGGAATAGAATAAAGTTGTCCAAAGGTCGGTCAAACTTTATCATTTCTTTCTTTGCCTCACTTTTGCATATAAAAATCTCGCCGGAGGTTTTGGACAGGGGGAAGCTTAAAATATCTGTCGGCTTGTCTATATTCCGATAGGTCTTGTTTAGGACTTGAATTTTTTTGGGCGTAGTAAAAACCAGGCTTAGCTCATATTTGGGCCCAAGCACGGCTAATTTTATTTCCTCAAAGCTAGGACTTCTTACCATTATAAGTAGTTTTGTCTGCCATCTTGCCCATCTTGATGAGCTCCATGATCTCCGCCTTCCTTTTTAGATTTTTTAAGGTGTTTTTCTTGTTTTTATAGAAAGAGAGGTCTCGCTGGCTGTATCTTTTGGAACGGACCTTTGGCAAAACACCAGAACCCTGCACCTTTTTGGTAAAGCGTTTGATTATACCGATATTATTTTCGTTAGCACTCTTGGTGACTTCTACATTTATCATGGCTCCTAATTTAGCACAGAACGGATTACTTTACAAGCTTTTTTAGATGGGCGGAGAGGTCCGCAATTCGCACAGTTTCCTGGGAACGGGTGGCCACATCCCGAATCATAATAGTGTCTTCCATCGCCTCTTTTTTACCCATAATCAAAATGTAGGGAACCTTTAGCCTTTCCGCAGTGGCCATTTGCCCACCCATCTTGTCCCGCCCTAGGGAATGATTGATATAAATATTTTCCTTACGCAAGATATCTATCACCTTTAAGCTTTTGTGTTTAGCCTCATCACCCAGCTGAATAAAGAAGACGGAAGTCTTTTTGATCTTTGGTAATTGTCTCTTTTCAAATTCGCTCTTGAAATATATTTTGGCGCCAATTATAGGTACATCCTTTTTAAAGCCCAGTTTTTTACAAACCAAATCACTGCGGAAACCCACGGCTAGGGATTCATCTTTATTTCTCGGATTGTCGGATTTTTGCTTTATTTCAAAGACCGTGCCGGAGGCATAACGGCGGTCCGGTACCAGACAATCATTAATTTTATAAGAGATATCCAAGCTTTCTAAATATTCTAGCACTTCTTTAAAATGCTCCCGGCTCTCATCAGACAAGCAACCGATAGCCTTAGGAGCATCTTCCCTGATCAGGCAACATTTATCATTCTGACAATTTAAAACTAAAAAGGGATCCTTTTTAAACTCCTGTCGGCAGTGGGCCTGCATCTGATTAATATTTTTTCTAAAATAAGCGGTGAGCTCGCGTAAAAAGCGGGAAGATGATTCACGGTCACCCAGACTGTTTATCTCCACATACAGATTTTCAAAACCATTGTCTTCCAGGATGGCTAAAATGGTCTTTATCAAAACTGCCTCGGAAATACTTTTTGCTGAGCCGATAATTTCCAAGCCCAACTTGCGATGTTTGCCTAGATTTTTCTCTGGCCCTTCGTTTACAAAGCCGTTATAAGTGATCATCACTGGCTGAGGCATAATGGCTAGATTGGTGTCAAAATAATTTCGGAGTAAGGCACACTTTTCCTCTACCACATTTTCAATATATTCATTACTACCAATGATTTTGATGATCTCACCATCTTTTAGGGTCTTGCCCTTTTCCTTGTCCTCCTTTTCAATCAGGGGCATTTCAATCGGCATAAAGCCATAATACACCGCGGCTTCGGTGCTCTTATCAATATTTTTCAAATCCAAAAACTTAGATTCCTTGCTTTTCTTCTTGATAGCCATTTATTTATTTTCGGTTAGCTGTCCTGGTAAAAAACTGATTTTATTCAACGGCAAGAGCCTGATAAATGGTCGGCCGGAAATAAAATCTGTTTTCACTGGCCCCCAGATGCGGGAGTCCGAGCTCACCGCGCGGTTATCACCCAGAACAAAATATTCATCAGCCTTTAATACCGCCACACTATCTGGCCGGGGTGGGTCCAGCTTATTTAATTTTACATACGGCTCGTCCAGGGTGAATTTATCTTTATCTGTCTCACAATCCGGTTTACAGATGGTCACTTTATCATTTTTAATTTGCACCATCTCGCCTGGCAGACCGATAATTCTTTTAATAAAAAACTTTTTTGTGTCCAAGGGATAATGGAAAATAACCACTTCACCGCGGGCCGGCTCACGCAGGCTGTAGGTTAATTGGTCCACAATCAGATATTGCCCATTGGCAAAAGCGTCATCCATGGACGGGCCACTGACGAGAAAAGGCTGGGCAATATAGATGCGAAAGGGGATAACAATAATCAGGGAAATAACCACAATTTGAAGGAGCTCGCCCCAAAAGCTTTTCAAAAAACGCTTAAAATAACCCGTTTCGGCAGTTGGTTCACTTAAAATTTCATTCATAATTAGGGCCATTGTATTATAAAAAGGCGTTTGACACAAGAAGTCCATGGGTGTTATAAATATAATAGTAATTATAAAAATAATTAATAAATAAATGGCACAAAATTATATTGTAGTGGGTTTGGGAAATCCGGGCGCTGAATATGAAGGGACACGGCACAATGTGGGCCGGATGGTGCTAGAGGCTTTTGTAAAAACTGAAGGTCTGAAGGATTGGCAGTTGGATAAAAAGTTAAAAGCTTTGAAGACCGAAGGTAAGGTGGGTAAAAATAAAGTTTTACTTTTAGAGCCAGAAACTTTTATGAATAAAAGTGGGGAGTCTGTAAAATCCTTAGTCAAATCAAAAAAGTCTGCGGAGACTTTGGTGGTCATTCATGATGATTTGGATTTGCCGTTGGGGAAAATTAAAATTTCTTTTAATAAAAGTTCGGGCGGGCACAAGGGCGTGGAATCGGTGATACGAGCGGTGAAGACAGAGGCCTTTATCCGCCTGCGCCTAGGTATCTCTGGGGAGACGGCGGGTGGCAAGATAAAGAAACCGCAAGGGGATGAAAAAGTAATTGATGCTATCCTAGGGGAATTCAAGGAAAGTGAAAAGACAGAATTCAAAAAGACTGTGAAAAAAGCCGTTCAAGCCCTGGAACTTATCATTACCGAAGGTCGCGAAAAAGCCACCAGTATGCTCGGCACTTTGTAATCGTACCAAAAAAGCGCTGGAAGTCTCTCGGAGTGATTAGGTACTCCGTTAAACGGAGAGAGACTTCCAGCGCTTTTTTATTTGCTTAATCCACGTATACAGAACAAGTAGCGGTGGCTTCGTTATTGTCATCATCGGTGACGACCACCGTGGCGTTTTTGTTTCCGCGAGAAGAATAAGTTTTTGTTGGGCTTTTGGATGAACTATTCAGACTATTCGTTCCACTCCAATCATATTCATAATCACCACTGCCACCATAGACATTGGCATACCAGCGCACGCGGTCACCGGTATCAGGATTATTTGGATCGGCATAACAAGAGACAGATAAATTATTATTGTAATAATTGTTATTATTATAGTAGATATAATTACCATACTGATCATAATAACCGCTATTATTATTGTAATTATTATTCAAGCAGTTATAAGTAAACATCCCATTCACATAGCAGCCATTTGAATAGTTATTATAGTTGTTATTGTTATAATAATTATTATTATAGCCAGTATTGGTGATTGTGGTAGTGACGGTATTGTTGTACTCCACACTTTCACTCACTATATTTCGTGGATCGGCATTCACTGAAATAGTACCAATATTTTGATTGATCAAATTACTAAAGCCCAAAGTAAAGATAATACTATCACCAGGGCGGAGAGAGACTTGGGTATTTGAGGTATAGGTCGGAGTAGAGAGGGAAGGCAGAGTGGCAGTAAAATACCACGGGCCGGTATTGGCATCACCGTCATTGCGAATCTGGAATTTGACGCCCACCATGTCCTGATAAGAAAAAGTAGTCTGATTATTTATGATATTTGTACCATTGGTCATGAGACCGGTCTGTAAAATAAGCACGGCCAAATCTGGCTTGCCATAATAGACTGGTTGAGGAGCGGGCTGAGATGGAATATAAGGCGGATTGACGGACGGGACAACCGTGGCTGGTTCATCGTTCGCTGGAGTAGTATTTGGCGGATTTACTATTGCTCCTACCGCATCATTTTTTATGGTGACGCGCACCACCCCCACCTGTTCTATTTTCTGATTACTATTATTTTCAAACGCCCCCTCTATCACTAGACGAACAACACTATCCTCTGTCGTCGCGCGGATTTTAATTGCCGTCTCATTTTCTAAAAGATAATATCTAGTATCACAATCAATCTTTTTTAAACCAGCATTTTCTACGGAAAATAAATTAGTGCCAGCATCACAAGCATAAGAGACGGTAAAAATACCATCCGTTACATCACCTTTCTTAAATGTAATATTAAAGTCTTCGCCGGAGCTAATAATTTTCCTATCAGCGGTGATGGTAGCATTTTCCGCCGGCACAAAGATAGAATACAAAGCGGCGGAGAGGGAAGAGGAGATTCCAGACATTACTCTTGGCAGAAAAGAGACAGACATTAAAATCAGGATAATAATAAAGACTATGAGGATAGCACTCAATAACCCTTTTAGGGTCAAATTTACAAACCAATCATAAATTTTTCTAAATATTCCTTTTTCTTCTATTTTTTCCATAATGTTTTTGTTATAATGGGAATAAAGACGTAAATTTGCTTTATTTCCTATTTAGGGGTATTATACTATAATGCTTAAAAAAAGTCAAATCAAATTTATATTTTACTTCGCGGTGGTCTTTGTCCTGGCTTTTGTCCTACTCTATACTGCCGGCCTGGTGCCGCAATCCTTACGGCAAGATGAAGGAGATTCCTTTAAGACTTTATGGGACAAAGCGCAGAAAAAGGCCATTGAGGATCAGTTGAAACAAGGAAGTATGGTGGCTGAAAGCCCCACGCGAATTGTGATTGATAAGATTGGGGTGGATTCACCAATTTCCAATCCCAACACGACAAATGTGACCACCTTGGATGATTATTTAAAACAAGGAGCGGTGCGTTATCCGGGTTCGGGTTTGCTCGGTGCGGGAAATATGTATCTCTTTGCCCACAGTTCAAATTTGAGTGTTGTTCACAATCAAGCGTACAAAGCTTTTAATGGTTTGAAAAATCTAAAGGCAGGGGACATTATAAAAGTGTCCAGTGCGTCACATACCTACAAATATCAGGTGACGGCAGTCACTTTGGTGGATAAAAATCAGGCATTAGTGGAATTTGCCAATCAAAAAAACATGCTGACCCTCTCGACCTGTAATACGCTTGGCGCGCCAAGCGAAAGGTATGTGGTAGAGGCGGACTATTTGGGCCCTGTAATATAATAGCCTTATTATACGTCATATTATAAGAGCTTTATAAAAGAAATGGAAAACTCCTTGACATTTGATATGTTTAGGTATATAATACTAGGGTAATTGTAAAAAACAAAAAATATGCAAAATATTAATTTTAAATTGCTAGCTGTCATTGTGACCATGGTTTTGATCCTGGGATTTTTCCTCAATGTTGGTGAAGCCCTGGCGGCGCCTTCTTGTCCGTTTACTCCACAGGCGGGACGTACGATTGTGAATTTTGATGGTACAAAGATTTTTTCCAGCGGTGGTTTACCACAGATCACCACCTATACCACCTTGGCGCCCGGCCAGTATAATATTTCTTTGTTTGCTTATGATGAATATGCCACCAGAAATACCGTCAGTCAGCCTAATGAAAAATATTACATTCGTCTTTTGGCCAATGATAATACTGTCTTAGTAAAAACTGCTTCCACTCGGGATCTGCCGGATTATGTCACTTTGGCTACCGTGAGTGACCGGGTGGCAAGTGCTGTCACTATCGCCCGATATGCCACGAAGATAGAAGCCGTGCACGGCGCCTTCCCGGACAATTCCAGTCCAAACAGCGTGGTCCCTGGCTGTGCCGCTTTTGATTTATTGCCAGCGCCAAGAGTGACCGTGTCTTGTTCTGCCAATCCGCAGACTTCCACTCTGAATACTTCTGGTAATACCATAAACTGGACTGCCTCGGTCTCTGGTGGTGCCGGATCTTATTCCTATTCCTGGACCGGTACGGATGGCCTCAATGGTTCATCTCAGAGTGTGTCCAATATTTATAATACTATCGGTACCAAGACCGCCACGGTCTCCGTGGTCACGTCTGATGGTCAGCGCGCCAATGTTAATTGTTCCGCGGTCATCACTCCAGCTTATGTTCCACCAACGCTTGCAGGCTCTTGTTCTGCTAATCCTACCAGTGTGAATATTGGTAGTTCCATAAATTGGACCGCAACTGCCTCTGGTGGTTCTGGTTCTTATACTTATTCTTGGACCGGGACAGACAATCTGTCTGGCTCTGGTAGTTCTGTTTCTCAGGCTTATCAAAATGCTGGCACCAAGTCTGGTACGGTGACGATAACTTCCGGTACACAATCCGTGACCCGTAGCTGTAGTGCGGTGGTCAACCAAAATATTACCAATACCCTGTCCGCCTATTGTAGTGCCAATCCTAGTACTATTGATGAGGATGAAGATGTTACTTGGGGTGTTTATCCTTCTGGGGGAAATGGTTCTTACTCATATGATTGGAGTGGGTCTGACAGCTTGAGTGGTCATAGTCAATATTTGACTTGGACTTATAATAACGATGGCACCAAAAATGCCAACGTGACGGTCACATCAAATGGTCAGACGGTGAGTGCTTCGTGTACCGCTCGTGTGAGGACTGTCAATAATAACGACGATCTAAATGTTTCTTGTTATGCCAGCCCCTCAAACACTCAAACCGGTAGCCGGATGACTTGGTATGCCCGCGTAGATGGTGGTGATGGTAATTATGATTATGATTGGAGTGGAACTGATGGCCTAAACAGCTCCAGCCGAAACCCTTCTATGACTTATTATACCGCTGGTAGTAAAACCGCTCGTGTCACTGTCGAAGATGGTGATGGGGAAACGGATTCCGCTACCTGTTATACCAATGTAAACTCCGTCTTGGCCTTTAGCCAAACCTATCAAGCCCCTATCACTCCTGCTGTCTATCTTAGCCAAGTACCATATACCGGTGCGGGAGACAACAAAGCCTTGTATTTCTTTGTGGGCTTACTCGCTCTCTTCTCTGCTTGGATAGCCTATATTGTGGTTGCCAGAAAGAGGGAAGTGGGAGAATTGAATTAATCAATAATTAAAATCAAAAAAGCCCGGGGTACACCCTCGGGCTTTTTTGATTTTCAGATACAAAATGCCGATGCAATAAATGATACGCGACCGCGTGTCATTTATTGCATGGAAGTTATTGATTAGAAACTAAGGCTTGACAATATTTAAGTGAGGAGTAGATTTAATTTGGAGTAGTACACGTCTCGTCACAGTACGAGGCATAACACAAGAAAGGGGCATAAAATGCCAAAGTCAGAAGTCGGAGCTGGTTCTTCGGTGTATCCGGTGGATGCGGTGCCGGAATGCGGGTATCATACCCTCACTTCACGGCCGATTTGTCCGCCGATCGCCAGTTGGGCAAAGTTCCTCGAGCGGTGGAATTGGGCAGTCAACCATCAGGAACTGCTCAGTCTGCTTCACGCGGGGTACTCGATTCCCTATGGAAGGACACAGTGGGATGAGAAGGAGTATGAATCGGTTGACCGGCATATCTTCTATCTCATTATCGCCTATGGTTGGGAAGATCCGGGTTTACTGCGCCGGTCCGACGATGGGGATGGTTCGTATGCCCTCGGGTATGATGATCAGGGGAGGGTGATGAGGAAGACCTCAGCGCAGCTTCGACAGGAGCTTGCAGTCAAAGCCTTCACTATGCTTTGCCTCAATCTCTTTCGAAACACGAGTCTGTATGCCGAGAGGTCGCGAGTGGAATTCCACAGTGACTGGGTGGGAATGATCCTGACGGATAAGTTCCTTCCCGTTCTGATGAATTTCTTTCGTGTGACGACGGACGCTCAGGGGCGGAAAGAGGTCTGCAACCTACCTCGGGCTGGCACAACTTCCCACCCCGAAGTTCACGCCGTGGATTTCCTCCTCACTTTCACTAGGTTTCTCTGGAGTTGGAAGGAGGAACACGTAGATTCATGGCGGAGTGATGAATGGAAGGATGAGGTCACGGCTCGTAATCGAGAGATTCGGGCACGTGTTAACACCGCCATGCCTTGGATGGTGGAAGTGCTGAATCAGCTGGATCGTCTGGATATTCTCAAGGAGTGGACTTATAGCCTGAATCGGCCCTGCTTAGCCAAGCTCAGGGAGATCGCTCTTCGGGCGGAACTGCAGGATCATCGGCATCTGGTGGTGAACAAGGATCGGCGGGTTGCGGATCTGGAGGAAGCCTGCTTTGCTGGTTCAAAAGCGGCCTGGTTTCTCCAGCGACACGCGCTTCTGACCCGGGTGAATCAGAGACTAGCCTGGGAACAGCAGGCCCGACGTGATCTGGAGGAAGCACAGCGTCGTGTTGAAAAGCTGTCTGGCAAGGGGAAGTAAGGGAGAGAGAGGTAGTCACGCGGGGTTCCGAAAGGAACCCCGCTTATATTTTATATGAAATTTATAATCGCTCAGTAATTTCCTTTTGTAATTTAATTTTCAGATTTGCCAGCGTAATCTTTTCCTGTGTGCCGGTGTCACGGATTTCAAGCGCCAGTTCTCCACTTTCCATTTCCTTGTCACCAATCACTAGCATGTAAGGCACTTTATTATTTTTTCCTTGGCGGATTTTTTTACCCATCCCTTCATCCGTCACGTCCAAATCCACGCGCACATTTAGGGCTTTTAATTCTTCGGCAATCTTTGTCGCAAACTCATTATGATTTTCCCGCACCGGAATTATTTTGACCTGGACCGGAGAGAGCCAAACTGGAAAATTCCCGGCATAGTGTTCGATCAGTATTCCCATAAATCTTTCCGGGCTACCAACAATTGCTCGATGAACCATAACTGGTGTCTTCTCTTTTCCATCTTTGTCCGTATATGTTAGTTTAAATCTTTCCGGCATAATGAAATCAACCTGAATGGTTGATATTTGCCACTCTCTACCGAGAGAGTCTTTTGTGACTATATCCATTTTTGGACCATAGATAGCCGCTTCACCCACCGCGGTAAAATAATTTATTTTATTTTCAATCAGGATTTGCTCAAGGATTTTTTGCGCCTTTTCCCAGACATCAGGGCTACCAAGATATTTTTCCGGTTTAGTGGGATCCCAGAGGGAAAGTCGAATCACATAGTTCATTTTGTATGTTGCTAGGGCCTTGTTGACTGCTCCAAGGACACTGACAAACTCATCCTTTATCTGATCTTCACGAACAAAAGCATGACCATCATCCTGACAGAAGCAACGAAGGCGGGATAGACCGTTTAGTTCACCAGGCCTTTCATCTCGATATAAGTTGGCAAAATCAGCAATCCGAATAGGCAAGTCGCGGTAACTTCTCTTTTCGGCCGCATAGATCTGAGTATGTTGCGGACAATTCATCGGCTTTAGAAAATATTCCTCTTTTGAATAATTAGAAAATACCTTTAACATGTCATCCTTATATTTTTCATAGTGGCCAGAAACCTTAAAAAGTTCTGACTTATTTATATTTGGAGTATGGACTTCTTGATAACCGATTCCTTCCTGCAGTTCACGGGAGTAATCCATTATCTCATTTCTAATAATAGACCCTTTCCAAGTGTAAAGTGGAAGACCGGGGCCGACAAGGTCGGAAAAAACAAACAAACCTAGTTCCTTACCTAATTTTTTATGATCACGAGCTTTAGCTTCCTCTTGTTGCAATTCAAAAGCCACAAGTGCCTCTTTAGACTCAAAGGCTAGGCCGTAAATGCGGGTGAGCATTTTATTTTTCTCATCACCTTTCCAGTAGGCACCGGCTATTCGTTCTAGTTTGAATACACCGGCAGGGATTTCCTTGGTCGTGGCCACATGTGGTCCAGCACAGAGGTCAGTAAAGTCACCGGAAACGTAAATGGTGGGTTTTTCTCCGGCCTTGTCTAGTTCATCAATCAATTCCAGTTTGTATGGCTGGCTAGCAAAAAGTTCCTTGGCTTCCTTGACGGAAATTTCTTTCTTTTCAAAAGCCGACCATTTTTTTAACAACTCGCGCATCTTCTGCTCTATCTTGCCCAGATCTTTATCACTGATCGGATCCTTAAATTCAAAGTCATAATAAAAGCCGGTATCAATAGCAGGACCAATAGCTAGTTTGGTGTCTGGATAAAAGCTCAAGACCGCCCCGGCCAAAAGGTGGGAGAGTGAGTGTCTGATATTATTTATATTTTCCATAAGTATAAAATATTATTTGATAAAATATCCCATTAGAAATCTTAAATACTATATTTTAATATAAGTTTAATGTGAGCTGGATTTCTAACGGGACTAAAGAAATCGCCCCGACAAAAAATGAATCCTCATTTTCTGTCGGGGCGAGTCTAGTTCGCGGTTCCACCCAACTTGTTTCTTTTTCTATCAACGATGGTTTTGGTGGTTGGTGAATTCACCCCATCACTTTGACTATTCAATAATAAGGTATATTACTTTTTTCGTCAACCATTATGCTAACTCCTTCACTTTGTCTACTATGAGACTAATCTCGCCATTACGGAGGGAGACTTTGCCTTTGACGGCGACACATTTATCCTTGATGAGAAGATTTTTGAATTCGCTCATAGTGCGGGGAAAAACCACCGTTTCCAAAGTATCATTGTAGTCAGACACTTTCATAAACGCCATATTGTCACCTTTCTTGGTGGTGATAGGGCGGATCTCCTCAATAATTCCGGCGACTACAAATTCCTTGCCTTCTTTGCCCTCTGTCTTTATTCGGCTGATTTTATAATTTTTCTCCTCAATTATTTTGCGAAATTTATCCAGTGGGTGGCCGGACAAATACAAGCCCAAAAGCTCCCTTTCCCATGCCAGCCTCTCCGTGGCGGTCGCGGGTATGGCCTCAGCCAATTTAAAATTGTTCACATTTTCCATCCCCGCCACATAAGCGCCAAAAAGGGAATCCTGATCGGCGGACATTTTGCCAGCTTCTTTGGAATAGGTGAGCATATTTTCCACATTAGATAGCATTTGTCCGCGTTCACCAAATTCATCCATGGCTCCAGCCTTGATCAGGGCCTCCAGGGATTTCTTGTTTAGGTTTTTATCTTTAATCCGATCTAGGAAATCAGACAGGGATTTAAACTTTCCATTCTTTTTTCTCTCTTCAATAATGGTATTGGCAATTCCTTCACCAAAGTTTTTAATGGTGGTCAGTCCAAATCTGATGGTGTCACGCACGCCCGGGATTTTTACTACCGTAAAAGCCTGAAAACTTTCATTCACATTTGGTGGGAGGACGGGGATCCCCATGCGTTTACAATCACCGATAAATTCGGCAATTTTTTCCACATCACCAGAATCCGCGGTCAGCACGCAGGCCATATAGGTGGCGGGGAAATTGGCTTTCATATATGCGGTCTGATATGCCACTCGGCCATAACTGGCGGCATGCGCTTTGTTGAAACCATAAGCGGCAAATGGCTCGATCAGAGCCCACAGCTCGTCCGCTTTTTCTTGGGACAAACCAT
>CAYVWL010000011.1:0-17325 GCA_964455475.1 uncultured Candidatus Saccharibacteria bacterium | reverse complement strand
AGGTCACCAAGTTTCGCGATAAATTGGTCAAAGCTAATAAAGATATAAATTGGGTGCCGGGGGATATCAAGGAAGGGCGCTTTGGTAAGTGGCTAGAAGGGGCGCGGGACTGGGCCATTTCTCGTTCGCGGTATTGGGGGGCACCATTGCCCGTGTGGCGCTGTGCGGATTGTGCGGAGAAAGTTTTTGTTAGCTCGGTGGAAGATATTAAAAAAAGGACGGCTGGGCGGAATAATTTTTATGTTGTTCGCCACGGTGAGGCCGATAACAATGTACTCGGCGTGATCAGCTCGGATCCAAAACGTCCACATCATCTGACAGAAAAAGGGATTGCCCAGGTCAAGGAGGCGGCGGAGAAATTGAAGAATAAAAAGATCGATTTGATTTATGTTTCACCTTTTGTGCGGACGCAAGAAACCGCTAAAATAATTTCTGAAATCTTAGATATTTCAGCTGATAAGGTAATCACCGATGACCGGATCCACGAAGTATATGGCGGAGAGCTGGATGGCAAGAGCGATGCAGATTATCAGCGTTTCTTTGAATCCCGAATGGAAAAATTTGATAAGACCCCGGTGGGTGGAGAAAACTATACACAGATAAAGAATCGGATGACGGAATTCCTTTATGAGGCAAATGCTAAAAATGAAGGGAAAAATATTTTAATCATCAGTCACAATACTCCTATCTGGCTAATGTTTGCCGGCGCCTTGGGTCTTGAGCCACAGGGAGCAATTGACTTGCGTCACGAAATACACGACTTTATAAAAAATTCTGAAGTCAAGGATTTACCATTTGCCCCCATTCCGCACAATCATAATTATGAACTGGATTTACACCGGCCGTATATAGATGACGTCATTTTCCCTTGCACTTGTGGAGGGGAGATGAAGCGCGTGCCGGAAGTTTTTGACTGTTGGTTTGAGTCCGGCTCCATGCCTATGGCACAGGCCCATTATCCGTTTGAAAATTTGGACAAATTTAATCCGGATCCTGGCTTGTTTAGAAAAAGCGTGGGTTTCCCGGCGGAATTTATTGGCGAGGGTTTAGATCAGACTCGCGGCTGGTTTTATTCTATGCTCGTCTTATCCACCGCCTTGTTTGGTGAATCCTCCTATAAAAATGTGATTGTAAACGGTATTGTATTGGCGAGCGACGGCCAAAAAATGTCCAAGCGCTTGAAGAATTATCCCGATCCGATGCTTATGGTGGACAAGTACGGTGCAGATGCCCTGCGTTATTATTTATTATCCTCCCCGGTGGTGAAGGCTGAGGATTTGCGTTTTTCTGAAATGGGGGTAGACGAGATAGGCAAGAAGATTTTAACTCGGTTGGATAATGTATATTCTTTTTATGCCATGTATTGCCAAAATATTTCCGCCCCGGTCAAGAATTTTACGCCGACTTCTACTAACGTCCTGGATCAATGGATTTTGGCTCGCCTGAATCAAGTAATCTGGGATGTGACAAAATATTCTGATAAATATGAGCTGGATCGAGCGGTTTGGCCAGTGGCGGATTTAGTAGATGATCTATCTACTTGGTATCTGCGCCGTTCCCGTGACCGTTTCAAACTGGCCTCGTCAGTCGGTGGGTCCGAGGAGATGAAAGATAAAAATCAAGCAGTAGAGACGACCAGATTTGTTCTAGAAGAGATTTCCAAGGTTATTGCCCCCGTGATGCCTTTTTATGCCGAGGAACTTTATCAGAAAGTGAAAAGTTTGTCTGGAGCAGAAAGTGTGCATCTCTCCGCCTGGCCAGAAGTAAATGATTTGTCCAAGGGAGAAGAAAAAATAATCACTGATATGGCGGAGGTGAGGAAGATAGTGACGCTAGGACTCGAAGCGCGGGCCAAAGCCAATATCAAAGTCAGACAACCACTAAGCAAGTTAAAAGTTAAAAGTGAAAAGTTAAAAGTAGAAGATTGGAGACTGTATTCTGATTTGATCAGAGATGAGATAAATGTAAAGGAAGTGGTTTTTGATAATTCTCTCGCCGAGGCGGTGGATTTGGATTTGACCATTACTCCAGAATTGAAAGAAGAGGGGCTGGTGCGCGAGCTTTTGCGCGGAATTCAGGATCTGCGCAAGCAGGAAAAATTAAGCCCCAAGGATGTGGTCAACTTGAAAGTAAAGACGGAAGAAAAGGGTAGAAGTTTGATTCAAAAATTCCAAGCCGAAATCAAAAAAACCACTTTACTCAAAAATATTTCCTTTGAAGAAGTGGCTGGCGGGACAGTGGTTCAAGTTGAGGACTTGGTGTTTGAGGTAAAAATTAATAGATGACTAGAAAGAAGCAAGTAATTATAGTCCCTGGTTATGGTGGTTTTGCTGCGGGTGGCTGGCCAGATTGGCTGTGCCGGGAACTGGAAAAGTGCGGTCTCGAGAGCCGATATTTGGAAATGCCGGATATAATGTATCCGGAGGTGGATGAATGGCTAGCTTTTTTAGAGGAGCAGAATATACCTTTGGATAAAAATACTTATTTGGTGGGCCATAGTCTGGGCTGTATCACCCTCGCGCGTTTTTTGGAAAATAAAAAACCCGAGGCGGTGGTGGCGGCTTGTATTATGGTGTCTGGTTTTGACACGATCCCAAAAATACCACTCCTGTCAAATTTTTGTTCCTTGCCGTTAGATTTTGAAAAGGTAAAGATGCATGCCGAGGAATTTGTGATGGTGGTTTCTGATAATGATCACTTAATACCTCTTTCAGAAAGTGAGGCCTTGGCCCAAAAATTAGGGGCGGAAATGATTGTGGAGAGTGGGAAGGGTCATTTCAAGGCCGACGTAAAAGAATTACATAGCGTATTGAATTTTATTTTGGAAAAAGAGCAGATGAAAAAAGAGGAGAGGGAAATGAGGAGATTGAAGAAAAGCGGAAAATAAAATGTCACACACTATTCACACCACGGACGGTTTTATATTGAAAAGCGTCAATTTTGGCGAGGCCAATAAGTATTTTTTTATTTTTACCCGTGAGTTTGGCCTGATCAAGGCCGCGGCGCAAAGTGTCCGGCATTTAAAATCTAAATTGCGTTACGGCTTGGAGGATTTTTGCTTTGGCCAGGTGTCCCTTGTCCGGGGGCGGGAAATCTGGCGCCTGACCAGCGCGGAGAAAAAACTGGCAGTGAAGGAAAAAGAAAGATTCTTAATTTTATCCCGTATTTTTTCCTTACTCTTGCGTCTGCTTCACGGGGAGGAAAAAAATGATTTGTTATTTGAAAGTGTAAAAGAGGGAATGCACTTTTTAGAAAAAAGTGGTCTGACGGAGGAAGGCCTGACGAATTTTGAATGCATTATGGCCCTGCGTATTCTGTCTGCCTTAGGCTATATCGGCCGGCTGGGTGACTTTGATCAGTTTACCACTTCACCGTATTTTACCCCCGAGCTCCTCTCTACCATGTCTCACCTCAAAACCCGCGCCATCCTGGAAATCAACAAATCCCTGAAAGAGACGCATTTATAGTGATTCCTAACACAACCTCACCCGGTATCAGAATACCACCCTCTCCTTAGAAAAGGAGAGGGTAAGAAAAGCCTAAGAATAAGGATATTGAACGGCTCAACCGCTTATTTCACTCGGTTGAGCCGTTCCCGCTTGCTTGATATATATATATATATGATAACGTTATTTATGGATAGAGAGAGTAAAACCTAAATGAAAGGACGGTGTTATGAACTCTGAAATGATGGTAACTCCTCTCGTGCTCTTTGTCGTTCTCTTGGTCATTACCATCGGAGGCTTCATGGCTTCTTACTTGGAATATTCGAGAGCAATCCCAAAGTGGGTACTCAAGAATACCACTATCGTGAAGGACGGGAAGTCCTATAACGAACCACGGCGCGTCCTGGTGAGAAGGCTTGGTCCGATGGATCAAATCTCTGAGGGGGAAAGAGCTGGGATCGTTCTCATCAAGGTGGAACATGTAAAGGCGACGGTGCCAACCCTTGCTGAGCAGATCAAGAGCTGTACATCCGTCGAGAATGCCACCAAGAGGATAAGGGAAATCGTCACCCGGGTATTTCACGAATCGGATGACTCGGTCGAGATGCACCTTTTCAGCCAGTTCTCTCCTCCGAGGGGGAAGACGGCATGAAGCGTCTCGCCCTGTCAGTCTCTTGAGGCACACACGCTTTCCGGAATAGCGTTTTCAATCGGAGCCCTACACATCGCGTGTAGGGCTTTAACATTTATATATAAAACAAAAATATGGTATAATTACCCTTAGTATTTTATGTACGAAGATCCGAAAAGTAAAATCAGTCAGCTGGAGAAAGTGCTGGATGCCCGGGAGGATTTGGTGACCAAGAAAATCCGCCGGCATGAACTAACAGATCGGGAAGTGACAGTAAATCAGGATTGGGATGACAGTGAATTTAAAGTGGGGGAGGAAATATCTAGTGCGCCGGAAAAGCCGGCTGGTCTATCTTTTTCTCTCAAGATTTTATACGGCTCCATTGCTTTTTTTGTCCTGGCGCTTTTGATCGTTTTATATAACTTTTTTGGTGGGGGAAATCTGGTCTCGGGGGATAATATTGCAGTCACAGTCAAAGCCCCCATCTCTATTGCCGGCGGTGAGACCTTTTCTTTTGAATTGGAAATAAAAAATAATAATAATACCACCCTGTCTGGTACGGATCTGAATATCACCTTTCCCGCCGGGGCCAGGGAGGTAAAAGATACCTCTTTGCCTGCCAAGCGAGTCCAGACTTTTATTGGAGACATCCTGCCGGGACAGACGGTGAAGAAAAATTTGGCGGTGGTCCTTTTTGGGACAGAGAATGAAAAGAAGGATATTACTGTTGGTCTGGAATATAAAGTGGCCGGGTCAAATTCCTTGTTCAATAAAAATAAAATAATTTCTGTTTTAATCAGTTCTTCTCCAGTGAGTATCGTGGTCACCGGACCAAAGGAAGTGAACACTAATCAGATTGTGGATTATACGGTGGAAGTAAATTCTAACTCCACTACCGTTTTGAAAAACTTAATGCTAAAAGCGGATTATCCTTTTGGTTTTACTTTTGTCTCGGCTAATCCAAAAAATTATTCCAAGAATAATCTCTGGCTCCTGGGGGATCTGGAGCCCGGAGGTAAGCGCCTGATTAAAATTTCTGGCGTCCTGACCGGCCAGGAGGGAGAGGAGAGAGGCTTTACCTTTAGCCTAGGAACACAATCAAAAGCCGATAGTCTGCTCATTGATACACCTTTTTCTTCCTCTTTTTCTTCTATTACCATTCGTCGGCCATTTGTCAGCGCCGATATTTATTTCAATGGTAATAATACCGCGGAATATATTTCCGCCGCCGGCGGGAAAATAGAGACCGTGATCAAGTGGCGTAATAATTTGGCTTATGAAGTATCAGGTGTTTCTCTGACCGTCCGGATAAATGGTAATTCGGTTGACAAATCTTCTATTCAGGTGGATGGCGGTTTTTACAAGTCTATTGATAATACTATTATTTTTGACAAGACTACCAATCCAGATCTGGCTCGCCTAGAGCCAGGTAAAGAAGGGGAAAGTAAATTTACTTTTAGCAGCTTTGGCGTGAAGACCGTGACCGGGGCGGGCCTGAGTAACCCCACTATCACTTTGGATTTGGCGGTCAAAGGCAAAAGAGTGGATTATCAAGGTGGTCTGGAAGATGTCTTGTTTTCAAATTCCAGTCGGGTAAAAATCACTTCGGATCCGCAGTTATTTGCCAAGGCTTTATATTATGTTGGTGCTTTTACTAATCGCGGACCAATCCCGGCCAAGGCGGAAAGCGAGACTACTTATACCGTCACCTGGACGGTGACAAACCCACTCAACAATCTTTCCGGGGCGCAGGTGCGGGCGGTTTTGCCTCCATATATAAAATATTTGTCGGTGGTTAGTCCGGATAGGGAAAAGATAGACTATGATGCGGGCACGGGGCAGGTGGTTTGGAATGTGGGTAATGTTTCCGCCGGGGCGGGCACTATCTCACCAGCCCGAGAGGTGTCCTTCCAAATTTCCTTCTTGCCGAGTGTGAGCCAGATCGGCACCGCGCCGGAGCTCGTGGGTGGGGCCACCTTGACCGCCAAGGATAGCTTTACCTTGACTGCTGTTTCAGACACTTTCTCCGCCCTAACCACCAGGTTAAGCAACGATCCGTATTTCAAAGTGGATGCGGAAAACGTGGTGCAGTAAAGGGTTGTGGAATTTTATTAATTATATATACTGTTTATTATGAAAGAAAAAGAAAACGATTTGATGGAAAAGATAGTCTCTCTATGCAAGAGGCGGGGGTTTGTGTATCCCAGCTCGGAAATATATGGCGGTTTTGCTGGCATTTATGATTTTGGGCCAATGGGGGTAGAGCTGGAGAATAATTTAAAAGCGCATTGGTGGAAATGGATGGTTCATAAAAGACAGGATATAGTGGGTCTAGATTCTAGTATTTTTATGAATCCAAAAATTTGGGAGGCCTCTGGACATACCAAAGGTTTTTCTGACCCATTGGCCGAATGTAAAGAGTGTAATACCAGAATCCGGGTAGACAAAGTCTTGGCGGAGATAGGTGTCTCGGCGGATGAAAAGATGTCCGAGGAAGAAATAAATAAACTCTTTGAAGAAAATATTAAAAAAATTAAATGTCCAAAATGTGGCAAACAAAATTTTACCAAAGCCCGAAAGTTTAATCTATTGGTTAAGTCAAATCTGGGTGATTTTACGGAATCAAATACCGCTCCGTCATATTTGCGCGGGGAGACTTGCCAGGGAATATATGTGAATGTAAAAAATGTCTTGGATTCCGGACATATGAAATTACCATTTGGTATTGCCCAGATTGGTAAGGCTTTTAGGAATGAGATTGCCCCCAGACAATTCCTCTTTAGAACCAGAGAATTTGAACAGATGGAAATGCAGTATTTGACCAAACCAGAGCAGGAAATGATGGAGTATGAAAAACTGCGAGAATATAGGTGGAAAGCTATTTTGAGCCTAGGAATAAGAGAGGAGAATCTGAAGTGGCACAAACATGATAACTTGGTTTTCTATGCCAAGGAGGCTTATGATATTGAGTATAAATATCCGTGGGGTTTTGATGAGATGGAGGGCATTCATGCTCGGGGAAATTATGATTTGACCCAGCACTCAAAAGGTTCGGGTAAGGAATTAACTTATCAGGATACGGAGACCAATGAGAAATTTTTACCACATATTATCGAGTCTTCGGGTGGGGTGGGGCGCCTATTCTTTGCCGTTTTATGTGACGCCTATACGGAAGATACGATGGGGGATGAACCTCGAGTTTATCTGAAATTAAAACCAAGCATTGCACCAATCAAAGTGGCCGTCTTTCCTTTGTTGAAAAACAAACCGGATTTGGTAAATAAAGCCAAGGAGGTTTTTGCGATGCTGAATGAAGAAATAAACCCCATCACTTTTGATGATAACGGTAATGTGGGGAAGAGGTACCGAAGGCAGGATGAAATCGGCACGCCGTATTGTGTGACAGTGGATTTTGATACCATAGAAAAAGACGATACTGTGACAGTGCGCGACCGCGATACCGGTAAGCAAGACCGTGTAGCCGTCAAAGAACTAGTTGGCTATCTCAAAGCTAAATTAATATAAATATGGAGAAAGAATTTAAAGCATCTGCCATAGGGTCAAACGCGGATATGCAAGCTGGTGTAGACATTAGTAAAGTGGTCGGTGGTTATTTTGAGAACCCTGAGAATACAAAAGGCTTTTGTGAGGTAGGGATAAAACCCTTAGAAAGTGCTTTACCGCATGAGATTCGTTTTGTTGATTTCGGTGGAGGGGACGGTTTTCTTGCTTCACAAGTAGAGGTATATTTGAAAGCTGAAGGATTTGTTGTAGATACATTAGTGATTGACGGAAATCAATCTTATGTTGAGAAAGCGAAGCAAAGAGGATTAGCAACCGATACCTGCAACCTTGAGGAGTGTGGCGTTGAGAGAGTCACTCTTGCGACCATGAGAGCTGTATTGCACTATAATCCACCGGAGAGACAGAAAGCAATTATTAGGAATATTTGTCGTTCCTTAGGTGAGGGTGGATATTTTGTTCATCAAGTAAGTTCGGGAAGTGATGTGAACTGTCAACTTCGCTCAGCCATTGTTAATATTCCAGAACTCGGCCGTGCTGGTAGTGGGCAGTATCATTGGACATCTATTAACGAAACCTTGAAAATTCATAATGAGAGTGGTTTTTCAGACACTAAGTTAGTCGGTTTTGCCCCTGGTGCCTCGTGGGGTCCTGATGAACAATGGGATCGTTTTAACGCCAAACGTTCAAGAGAAGCAAAAGAGGCAGGTGATACGAAGACGATGACAGAAATTGAAGAGATTCAAAAAAGATATCTCGAAAAAGCCACAGCTCTAATCGAAGATTATCTGGAGAAATATGGAGCAGATGAGACTGGTATAGAAAGACGTTCAGATGGACGATACATGGTTAATTATCAGTACCCAATAATTGTTAGTAAGAAATAGGATTCAATATGCAAACCTTAGATTACAAAGAACCAGCAAGGGAGGTTATCTGGGGTTTAGATTCCACAGAAAATCTTACAGAGATATTAAAAAGACTTAATGCAAAAAGGGTCATGTTGGTTGTAGGGAGGAGTATTAAAGATGGCCCCGTCTATAATAAAATTAAAGTTCTTACCGGAGATTATTTTGTGGGTGTATTTGATGGTGTGAAAGCTCATGTACCTCAGAGTAGTGTTGAGGCTGGTGTGGCACTTGCCTCGTCATTAAAAGCCAATATTTTGATTAGTATTGGTGGAGGGAGTGCGATTGATACAACCAAGGCCATTAATATGGTTCTCACTGAGGGAGATAATTATAATAAATTACAGCAGACTGTTAGTGAGACGGGGGAGATAGTTAGTCCGACAATGACGAAAAGTAAACTTATCCATATTACCATTCCGACCACTCTTTCTGCTGCTGAGTGTACCGGCGTCACAGGTATTACAATGTCTGGCACGAGTAGCAAGAGTCTATTCTTTAGTCCCAGCCTAGCCCCACAATATATATTCTATAATCCAACGGTCACCATAACAACTCCTGATGAGCTATGGTTTACTACGGCTTTAAGGGTTCTTGATCACGCTATTGAACGGTCATACTCATTGGCCACAAATCCACTAAACGATTCTATGTGTATGGAGGCTATTAAGTTAATATTTTTATGGTTACCAAAAAATCTTGAAAGAAAAGATGATTTAGAGAGCCGACTAATGCTAATGCACGCAGCTTTTCTCTCTATGGCTGGGCCATCGACGACTTGTTTGTCTCATGCTCTTGGTCATCAGCTTGGCCCTCGTTATAAAAATCCACGCTTCGATTCTACATCTGTCACTCAACCAATAGTAATGGCTTTTAATAGGCCATTTACATTATCAAAACAAAAGGATATGGCTATTGCTATGGGCTTGGATGTTTATCATCTATCAGATGAGGAAGCGGCTATTTTAGCTGAGAAGGCTGTTAGTCAGCTGATTACAAGTATTAATGCTTCTGGTGTATCTTTCCCTACAAGAATAAGGGACACGGGTATATTAGAATCTGATATTCCTATAATTGCCGACGCTGTTTGGAAATCCCCTCGATTAAAGGCTAACCCAAGACCGATTACAGACAAGAAGGAGATAGAGACCCTACTTCGTGATATGTGGTAGCTTGACAGGCTGTAGCACAGTTTGCTACACTTATAGGTATGAGAACAACACTAAACATTTCCATGCCACCGAAGCTCTTCAGTAAAATAGAAGCGGTGGTAAGTGAACAGAACTACTCATCTATTAGTGAGTTTATTCGTGATGCCATTAGGGCGTGGGAAGATGATCAATTATATCGTTCCGTCCTTCAGAGTGAAAAAGAATTCGCCCAGGGGAAGGGTAAGAGATTACGCTCACTTAAGGATTTAATGTAATTTATTATGATAATAGAATATTCTCCCGAGTTCAGGCGTCTTTTTAAGAAACTTCCTAAAGTATTAAAATTGAAGGCAGTTGAAAGGGAGAAGATATTCAGAGCTGATTATCAGGACCCCAGGCTCAAGACTCATAAATTGTCAGGTAAGCTTGAGGGTAGGCAGGCTTTCTGGATTGATTATCATATTAGAATTATTTTTTCTAAAATAGGATCAGTTAATTTTTATTTTCACTCAATCGGTGGTCATGATCTTTATAAATAATCAAATTTAATTATGAACTACAAGAAAACGGTTTTGGAAAATGGGTTGAGAATAATCACGGTGCCGATGAAGGACAATCCCACGGTGACGGTTTTTGTGTTGGTGGAGGCCGGGTCAAAGTATGAGACCAAGGAGAAAAACGGTATTTCACATTTTTTGGAACATATCTGTTTTAAAGGGACAATCCGCCGGCCGAATAATTTTGATATCAGTACGGAGCTAGATGGTCTAGGCTCACAATATAATGCTTTTACCTCTCAAGAATATACTGGTTATTATGCCAAGGCGGAATACCGGCATCTGGATAAAATATTAGATATTGTCTCCGACATGTATTTGAATCCATTGTTTGATGAGAAGGAAATTGAAAAAGAAAAAGGGGTAATAATTGAGGAGATAAATATGCGGGAGGATATGCCTCAATATAAAGTGCAAAATTTGATTGCGGAGCTGGTATATGGGGATCAGCCAGCTGGCTGGGATATTTGTGGTCCAAAAGAAAATATTAAAGGGATGAGCCAGGCGGATTTTATAAAATATCGAAACATTTTTTACACTTCCGCCGGGACCACCGTGGTGGTGGCCGGTAATTTTGTAGAGGAGAAAGTATTAGAAAGCATAAAGCAGATTTTTGGTCCAATGCCCAAGGTGGAGAAGGGAAGCAAGCCGAAAGTGAAAGAGGAGCAGGTAAAGCCGGAAGTCATTTTACATAAGAAGGAGACGGATCAGACGCATTTGGTCCTAGGATTGAGGACATTCAATGTTTATGATAAGCGGGACCGAATATTGCAGACACTTGTTGGGGTGCTGGATGCCGGCATGAGCTCTCGCTTATTTAAAAAACTGCGGGATGAGATGGGGGTTTGTTATTATGTGGATGCCAGCCAGGATGCCTTTACGGATCACGGACTCTTTACTGTCTCCGCCGGTGTGGATTCCAGCCGAGTAAAAGAAGTGATCACCGTGATTATAAATGAATTGAACAAGCTCAAGACGGAATTAGTGAGAGCGGAGGAGTTGCAAAAGGTAAAGCAGAGCCAAATTGGCCGGATGTATTTATCACTAGAATCTTCAAATTCCTTGGCCCAATTTTACGGTGGTCAGGAAATAATGAATGAGGAAATCAAGACGCCAGAAATGATCCAGGCCGAAATAGAGTCGGTGACAGCAGAGGATATTCAGGCGCTGGCCCGGGAGATATTTGTGGACCAAGGGTTAAACTTGGCCATTGTGGGGCGGTTTTCAGATAAGGGTGAATTTGCAGATATTCTTAAATTCTAATTTTACTTGCACCGCATAGCTTTTAATAAAGCGAAGTGGTGTGCTATAATAGCTTTATGGACAAGCCGGAGAGAAACTTTAATATCTCGATCAGCTCGGGGATGATCATTAAAACCTTGATCATTTTAGTGGTGGCTTTTCTGCTGTATCAGATGCTGGACTTGGTTCTGGTGGTTTTGACAGCGGTGGTGATTGCTTCGGCTGTTGAGCCCCTGATCATTTGGTTTGGCCGGTATAAAGTCAAAAGGCTTTTTGCTGTCATTATTACTTATGTCTGTGTGGTGCTGGCTTTTTCTGGTCTTTTATATTTCTTCATTCCACCGGTTCTGGATGAAGCATCAAACTTATTAAGCAATGCGCCAAAATATCTGGACTCGGTCACTCTGTGGAATCCCCTGAATGATACAAAGCTGGTAGAAACTGGTAAAGTGGCTGGCGATATTTCTAGTAGCCTAAACGGTGGCAAGCAGGCTATTACCAGCTTATCCACTGGCAGTTTTGAAGCCCCGGCTCTGAGGGATTTGATTGCTAAATTTCAAGGGCTCACCACAAACGCTTCTGATAGCGTGATCAATTTTGCCAGCCGGATTTTTGGAGGGGCGTTTTCTTTCATCTTGATTATTGTTTTATCTTTCTATCTAGCGGTGCAAGAGGGGGGAGTGGAAAAGTTTCTCCGTATTATTACGCCAGTAAAAAATGAAGCTTATATTATAGATCTCTGGAAGCGTTCGCAAAGAAAAATCGGTTATTGGATGCAGGGGCAAATGCTTTTGGGAATTGTGGTGGGAGTATTGGTTTATCTTGGCCTCATGATTCTTGGAGTACAGAATGCTCTGGTCCTGGCGGTCCTGGCTGGTGTCCTGGAAATTATTCCTCTGTTTGGCCCCATCCTTTCTGCTATTCCGGCCATTATGTTTGGTTTTATGGGTGGTGGGCTCACTGTGGGACTCCTCGTGCTTGGTCTCTTTATTATTATTCAGCAGTTTGAAAATCATTTGATTTATCCACTGGTGGTGAAAAAGGTGGTGGGCGTGTCTCCAATCATTGTTATTTTAGCCTTGATTATTGGCGGTAAATTAGCTGGTTTCTTGGGTATACTCTTATCTGTACCGGTCACCTCTGCCCTCATGGAATTTATTGATGATGTTCAAAAGGATAAAGATGCTCTCCATGCCTAAAAATTTCTACATTACTACCACCTTGCCCTATGTAAATGCCGAGGCTCATATGGGTCATGCTCTAGAAATGGTGCGGGCAGATGTGATTGCTCGTTACAAAAAGCTTTTGGGCTATGAGGTGTTTTTCAATACCGGCACGGACGAGCATGGTCAGAAAATATATCAGAAGGCACTCGAGAGCGGGCAGACTCCGCAGGTATACGCGGACATTTATGCGGAAAAATTTAAAGCCCTTTTGGACCGCCTGGGTATATCTTCTGATCGGCATTTTATTCGGACCACGGATGAATATCATATGAAGGCGGCACAAGAGTTCTGGAAAGTCTGTGACCAGAATGGCTATATTTATAAAAAGAATTATCAAATAAAATATTGTGTCAGTTGTGAGCTGGAAAAGTCTGACTCCGAGCTCGTAAACGGTAAATGCCCAGATCACCCAAACAAGGAATTAGAAATTAGAGAGGAGGAAAACTTTTTTTTCAAATTTTCCAGCTTTCAGAAACCTTTGGTAGATTTATACGATGCTCATCCGGATTTTGTCATTCCGGAATCACGTTTCAAGGAAATTAAAAATTTTGTGGCCGGCGGTCTTTCGGACTTCAGTATTTCCAGATTAAAAGAGAAAATGCCTTGGGGGATAGAGGTGCCTGGGGACCCAGCCCAAGTAATGTATGTGTGGTTTGATGCCTTGGTAAACTATATTTCTGCTATTGGCTGGCCCACGGATATGGAAAAATTCAATAAATGGCAGGTAGAAACCGGCGGTATGGTGCAATATTGTGGCAAGGATAATTTGCGTCAGCAGACCGCCATGTGGCAAGCCATGCTTATGGCGGCCAAATTGCCAAATTCTAGGACCGTGGTGATAGATGGTTTTGTGACGGGAGCGGGGGGAATAAAAATGAGTAAGTCCCTGGGTAACGGCATTGATCCAGTAGAATTATTGGATATTTATGGCACAGACGCGGTTCGCTATTATGTGACGAGGGAGCTCAGCCCGTTTGAGGATACGCCAATGACCAAGGAGATGTTTCTGGAGGCGTATAATGCTAATTTAGCCAATGGCCTTGGTAATCTGGTCTCCCGAGTGATGAAGATGGCGGAGATTTATAATATTACTATAGGTGATGAATCTACCGTCTTTTGGGATAAAAAGGTGGATCTTTTGGAAAAGTATAATATTCAAGCATATTGTGACGAGATTTGGAATATAGATATAAAGAGTTTAGATGAGTATATACAGAGGGAAAAACCGTTTTCCAAAGTTAAGATAGATAGAGAAGGGGCAGAAAAAGATGTTAAATTTTTACTTACGCATTTAAGAGGTATTGCCTTAAAATTGCAACCGATTATGCCAGAGACTTCAGAAAAAATACTAAAATTAATTAAAGCAAATAAAGCGCCTGAATCACCGTTATTTCTAAGAAAGGATTAACACAACCGCCCCTAACCCCTCCTTAACTAAGGAGGGGAAGAGAAAGAATATGAATTTAAAATACATAGATATTCACTCCCACCTCGGTTTTGAAGATTACGGTGAGGATAGGGAGAAGGTAATTAAGAATATGTCTGACGCTGGTGTGGCCACTATTGCTATTGGTGCAGATTTGGCTAGTTCGCGAGAGGCCGTAAAGGTGGCCAGTGAAAATGAAAATGTTTGGGCCTGTATTGGCATGCACCCGAATCATAATTTGGCGGAAGTATTTAATGAAAAAGATTATGAAGAGTTAATAAAAAACCCAAAGGTGGTGGCGGTGGGTGAGTGTGGACTCGATTATTTTTTTAGAGATGAAAAAATAATCAGTGACAAGTTGAAAGTTGAAAGTTATAAAGAAAGACAAAAGTTAGAATTCAAAAAACAGATAGAGTTTGCTATAAAACATAATAAACCTTTAATGCTTCATATTCGAGAGGCTTTTGCTGATGCCTACGAAATATTGGAAAAATACAGAGGCCGGGTGAGGGGAAATTTACACTTTTTTACTGGCCAGATAGAACAAGCCAAAAAGTTTATCGATCTGGGTTTCACCATTTCTTTTACTGGTCTCATCACTTACGTGCGGGATTTTGATAAGGTCACTCGAGAACTCCCTCTAGAAAGCCTCCAAGCCGAGACCGACGCCCCCTACGTGCCCCCCGTGCCTCACCGTGGTGAGCGCAACGAGCCAGCCTATGTCATAGAAGTCTACAAAAAAATCGCGGAGATCCGCGGGGAAGACCCCGATACCGTGCGCGGTCAGTTATTGACAAACGCTCAGCGTGTCTTCGGTCTTTAATCTCTATATCAGGAAAGATTGGTCTCATGATATAATATTAGGAGAGTGATTTTTTGGAGGATGAATATGATAATTCAGTCTGACGAGCGCGGGCCGTTTATCGTTTACAAGGGAATCAGGTTTGAACCAACCAAGAGGAATACACCGGATATTTGGAGGTTCACTTGCCTGAAGTGGCGAGTACGAGTCTATGTTTCCGTGCCCAGAAAGGAAGTGTTTGTTCATCTTTATCGTAACCACAGGGAGAAGTGGTTTGCGGCCATCGTTCAGTAGCTCTTGTCTTCACCGTCGCGAATCGCCACAATTGAGGAATCGTGGCGATTTTCTGTTATTGCGTTTGAGAAAATACTATGCTATATTCCACAGATGGAAAAAGTCGAAAAATTAGAAGAGGGTGGGGGTCAGGTTTACGAACTTGGCTACCATATAGTTTCCACCGTCGCGGAGGAAAACTTGCCAAAAGAGGTAGAGGCTCTTAAAGCAATTGTTCTAAAGGATGGAGGATCGCTAGTCAGTGAAGGCGAACCAAAGCTTATTAACCTCGCTTACTCAATGACCAAGTCTGTCGCGGACACTAAGAAAAAGTTTAATACGGCCTATTTTGGCTGGTTAAAGTTCGAGACTAAGTCAGAGCTAATGCCCATGATAAAGAAGGCGGTGGATGCAAATCCAAATGTCCTTCGTTATCTACTCATTAAGACCGTAAGAGAGAACACTTTGTATGTGCCTAAATTAAACGTGCGCGCTGTCGGTAAAGAAGAAGTACCAGCTAAAGCAAAGAAGTCAATCAAGACCGAGGAGGCTAAAATATCTTCCAAGAAAGATCTAGAGGATATTGATAAAAGTATTGATGAACTTATTGTAGAATAGTTTATTAGCCTGTCCCGCGAAGCTTAAGCGAAGTGGGATTAATCACAAAAATATGTATCTAAATAAAGCTTTTCTTTATGGGAATCTCACTCGAGACCCAGAGCTCAAAGCCCTTCCATCCGGCATCAAGGTGGCCAATTTCAGTATTGCCACGAATCGCACCTATAAGGATAAGGACGGAAACAAAAAGGAAACAGCTGAATTTCACAATATTGTTGCCTTTGGCAAGCAGGCCGAGCTCATTGCTCAATACCTGAAATCTGGCCGTGGTATCTTTGTGGAAGGACGTTTGCAGACCAGGAGCTGGGATGATAAAGCCACCAATACCAAGAAATACCGCACCGAGGTAATTGTGGAGAATTTCCAGTTTGGTCCAGATGGTCGCGGTACCGGTGGCACCTATACGCCAAGCCAGACAGAGGGTGGGCCTGCCTCGATGCAAGGCGGGCCAAAGAGCGCCACAAGCAAAGCTGATAAAATAGATACAATCGAATATCCAACGGAAGAGATAAATCCTGAGGATATACCCTTTTAGTTGAAAGTTTATAAAGTTAATAAAGTTATAAAGTAAATGACAAAACAGTGTTTCTTCTCACAAAATAATATCAAATATGTGGACTATAAGGATCTGGACTTGATCAAAAAGTTCCTGAATCCACATGCCCGCATCATGGGTAGCAAGAAGACAGCGACGAGTGCTCGTAGTCAGCGCCAGCTGTCCGAAGCTATCAAGCGCGCCCGCTTTATGGGTTTGATTCCATACTTGAATAAGTAAATAAATCAAAAAAGACCCGATGATGTCATCGGGTCTTTTTTGATTTATTTTTTAGCGACTAAAGTGTACAAAGTACTCCACCAAATCCCCACCTTTTCTAAGGAGGGGTGGTGAGTCGGCGAACCGGGGCGGTGAGGGCTACTTTTTAGCCCTCTCTACGTATTCACCCGTCACCGTATTGACAATCACCGTATCATTTTCATTGACAAAGAGGGGAGCGTTTATGATTGCGCCGGTTTCCAAAGTAATTTGTTTACTGCCACCGGTGGCCGTATCACCCTTCATCGCTGGTGGGGCGTCTACCACTTTTAGTTCCACTTTGATTGGCAGTTTGGTCCCGATCATCATGCCTTCAGCATCCTCATCATCGTCATTGTTGAAAATTAGTACTTCAGTAATAGAATTTGGTTTTAAAAATTTAGATTGTGAACCAATCAAGGTCTCATCTATCTTAAATCTCTTGGCTGGATCCTTGGGGTCAGCAAACCAAAACTCACCTTTATTCTTGTATAAAAACTTGGCCTCCTTGGTAGTGATATCGGCTTCCTCCACTTTTTCTGCCTGGTGAAAGCTCTGCTCGGTAATCTTGCCGGTAATCATATTGCGTAGTTTGGTGGCGTTCACAGGCTTTCTCATCTGCTTTCGAAAGACATGGGAAGACAGCACCTCATAAGGCTCATTGTTAAAGATAATATATTTGCGCTCCACTATCTCGCTGTATTCAAGCATGAGGGTATCTTAGCCGATT
>CAYVWL010000010.1:0-17721 GCA_964455475.1 uncultured Candidatus Saccharibacteria bacterium | reverse complement strand
CCGTAGGTGACCCTTACAAGGATACCGCCGGCCCCGCTATCAATCCGATGATCAAAATCCTCAATATTGTAGCCCTGATTATCGTGGCCTTGATGGTATAAATTTTCGTTTCGCTTTACAAAAACAAAAGGTGTATAATAAAGGTTGGAGATTAGATCTCCAACCTTTATTAATTTGCCTAATCAAAAATCAAATGAAAAAAATATTGAGTACTTTAGTTTTATTATCGTTAGTCCTTCCAATTCTATCATCTGCCAAAGCCGATGATCGACTGGGAAATAGAGAAGATAGGATTGAGAACAGAATCAAGAGCGCCAGCACCACAGTAAAGAGACTGGAAAACAGAGAAGATAATATTAATCGCATTCGCGCGCGGATTGCTTCCACCACCGCTTCTACCACATCTACTTCAACCGTAAAAAGATTGGAGAAATTAGATGACAGACTAGAAAAACAAGTAGAACAAATGGCCAAGGTTAAAGATAGACTATTGGAAAAAGAATTAAAAGTAATTGATGTCCTGGGTAAAATTGCTTCTAAAATTCAGGAAAGGATCACCATATTAGAGACCAAAGGTTTGAATTTGACCTCAGCCAAGGCTAAGCTAGCCGAAGCCGCCACCAAGATAGAGGAAATGACCGTGGAAAGCAATAATCTGGCTACTTTATTGGACACTACCGCTTCAAGCACCGATCAGACTACCCTCTTCCAAAATATCCGCGCTACCCAGGATAAAATAAAAGTTCTGGCCAAGGCTACCCACGCCCTCTTGGTAGATACAATCAAGGAAATTAACAAGGTTCTACCAAAAAATGGTCGCTCCACCTCCACTGCTACCACTACCGCTACAACAACAATATAATTTATTAGTTTATTAATTAAATTCACCCACCAAAATTTTTATTAAATAAAAACTTAGGCGGGTAAAAAAATATTATGGACGAACAAGCAACAAACAACATTTCGGCGGAACAAAAATCTGGTAGCACCGGTGGAATTATCGGTGCCATCATTATCATCATCCTCATTGTCATCGGCGGTTTCTATTTTATTGGTAATCGAGTAGAAAAGATTCAGGAGCAAAAACAAAATACTCCAGTCAATGAAATCACCACTGGTACTTCCACCGAGCTAGTGGATATTCAGACGGACCTGGATAACGTAAATCTTGACGTTCTAAACCAATAATCATGGGCTCTATTCTCATAGGTCTAGTTTTGACCTATAAATATTTTATTCTTTTCCCCTTTGCTGTGATCGAAGGAACCTCGGCCGCTCTCGTGTCGGGGTTCTTTGCGTCACTGGGAAATCTTAGTTTCTTTTTGGCTTATCTTACTTTATTATTGGGTGACTTGATCCCCGATGCTATTCTCTACCAAGTAGGAAAATATAGTAAGGAAAATGATTTTTTGAAAAGATTTGGCTCCCGAATTGGTATCACAGCCAATGTGGAAAGGACATTGAAACATCTTTGGTACAATCACACCATAAAATCTTTTTTATTTAGTAAATTAGCGCTCTGGACGGCTATTCCCCTTCTTATCAGCGCCGGTTTTATAAAATATCCGTTTAAGAAATTCATGTCTTTTTGTCTGGCGGTGTCGGGTGTCCGGATACTCGTCATCATGCTTATTGGCTTTTCTCTCGGTAGTACTTATAAAAAAGCGATCGTCTATATTGATTATTTTTATATTTTTGTCGGCATTGCTTTTGTCATCCTGATGGCCTTTTATTTTCTCTTTACCAATAAAATGCGTGGAAAATTCAAGGAGTTGGAAAAGGAAAGTGAAGCGGAATGAAATTTCTCGTATTTTGCGGAGAGAAATTTAATTTTGCTTTTTCTGCCCTTTTCGGCTAAACTCTAGAAATGAAAAAATACAAAATAATCAAGACCAAAGAGCTGGCGGACTCCGAAGTAGAAATCGAATGTGAGATAGAGGCAGAAGTGGTGGCCACCCACCGAGCCAAAGCCATCGCCAAGTTTCAAAAGGATATTGCCCTCCCCGGCTTTCGCCCTGGCCATGTGCCAGAAGCCATGCTTGTAAAGCACGTGGGTGAGCTCAATATTTACAATGAGATGACGGAGCTGGCTATTAATGAAGCTTTCCCGGAAATTCTGACGGAAGCCAAGATCAACTTTATCACCATGCCCCAGATTCAGATCACCAAGTTGGCGGACAAAAATCCGGTCGAATTTAAAATCCTTGGCCCCATCATGCCGGAAATAAAATTGGCCAATTATAAAAAAATTGCCGAGAAAGAAAATAAAGAAAAAGAGGAACCGGCCGATGCCACGGAAAAAGAATTGGAGGAAACAATAGAAGAGATTCGCAAAAATTATGCGCTCAAAAATCACAAGCACAAAGAGGGTGATGATCACAAAAATCTGCCTTTGCCAGAAGTGAATGAAGAGTGGGTAAAGAAACTTGGCGCGTTTTCAACTGTGGAAGATTTTAAAAATAAAATCCGCGAGGGTATAAAGAAGGAAAAAGAATTCAAAGCCAAGGACAAAAAGAGGATGGCGATTATTGAAAAAATATTAGAGGAAAGTAAGGTGATAATGCCAAAAGTTTTGGTAGAGAATGAACTGCACAAAATGCAGGCGCAGTTTGAAGATGATATTGCTAGGGCCGGTTTGAAGGTAGAAGATTATTTAAATCATCTAAAAAAGACAAAGGAAGACCTGGCCAAAGAGTGGATGCCGGATGCCGAAAAGCGCGCTAAGGTTCAGCTTATCATTACTAAAATAGCTCTGGAGGAAAAGATCGAGGCCAATCCAGAAGTGGTGAAAAAAGAAGTGGAAAACCTACTCAAGACTTACAAGGACGCCACCGAAGATCGCACCCGCGCCTACGTAGAAATGATGCTCACGAACGAAAAAGTTTTCGAGTGGTTAGAGAATCAGAAATAATTGGTAAATATAATTAGTGCTAAAACAGCAAGACTCATCATCTTGCTGTTTTAAGCGGCCTCCTTGAGTTCACCCTCTGACGACTCCGTGTCCTCCTGATCCTCACTTTCTCTCCTAATTCGCTCCTCCTCATCATATGGGTCCTCAGGACAGAAGTCGTGAAATTTTCTCACGTACAGCTTCCTATCCTGAACCCAGACCTCGGCGCGGTACATCTCGCCGGGCATGATTGGGATAGAACAGAAATAACAGTCGTGAAATATATTTGCTACCCTGCGATAGCTACGAAGACACCTGGCCGGTCCGCTTATCTTGACCATTATCAACCTCCTTTCTATTGGAACTTTCTCCAGGTGAATACTATATCAAATAAGAATTTTGTCCACTTCAAATCACCCTCGCTATTTCAGCCCTACTACATATTTCAAAGTGACTTAATAAACAAACTTTCGCTATAGCGAAAGTTCTAGTTGCCAATGATGATTGATTAGGAATAGTCTTGCTAGGAAATTCTAGTCTTTTCTAAATAGGGCCTGTCCAACTTTAGGATTTTTAACTTATTTAAAAGACCAATTGATTTTACATAGTTAAGAAAATTTTTCGGCAATGGTGATGGTCCCACCCACACGCTTTTTTGAATTCTTGTATAATTAAAACCCTTCAGCTGATACCTAAACCAGTCCCGCTCGCTTCTTCTAGCAAAAGGAAAATTACAAATGACAATTAAATCTTTTGGCGCTGTAATAGGAAAATTAAAAATAAAATGTTTGTATTCTGAATATTTTCTTTGTGCTCTTACTGATTTTGGCTTTTCCTCTTTATCTAATAAGAATGCTGGTATACCAAAAGCGTTGACCCTGACCCCTTTATAGTTTAAATATTTTTTCATAGTAATAGTATTATATCACTAATCAAAACTTTCGCCATAGCGAAAGTTTTGATGGACAGATTTTGAGAAGGATAATTATTATCGGTGGAGGCTATACCAGATAGCAACAATGGCGGCGGTTTCGGCGCGGAGGATGTTGGGGCCGAGGGAGAGAATTTTAAAATTATTCTTTTTGAATAGTTCGATTTCGTTTTCTGTGAAGCCACCCTCAGGGCCCACAAAAGTAGCCGAAGGCTTCGAACTATCCCCCTCATCAGATGAGGAGGGGGTGCCGTTCTGACGGCGGGGGCGGTTGAAAAGGCGGTTGTGCTCTGTGACGGTTGAATCCGTATGAAACGCCACACACTCTTTCCCTTCGGCCACCGCCTGTGAAACGGCTAAATCTAAAGGTTTTATAGGAAAGACCTGGGGTAGGGTCATCCGCCCGCTCTGCTCACTGGCCTCCTTTACAATTTTATTCACTCGCTCTAGATTCAAATCTTTTTTCTCACTGCGTTCGGAAATGATCGGGTGAATTTCTGTCACGCCAATTTCTGTACACTTTTCACTGGCCCATTCAAAATTATTCTTTTTAATTAATGATAAATAAAGTGAAACATTTCTCTCGGACAAGGACAGTCCTTTTCTCCCGTCTGACAAGGACTGTCCTTGTCCGGGTTTCAAAATCACTTCTTTTTTCGAAATCAAAATAATTTCCGCTTCATATTCAAAACCAGTGCCATCAAAAATAATTATCCGGTCACCAGACTTGAAACGAAAAACTTTTCCTAACTGATTCAGCAATTCCGGATCAGTCAGAATTATCTCCGCCTCCCCGTCTATCTTTTGTTCAATGTAAAATCGATGTAATCGCATATGAAACAGTCTAGCACAAAAGTAAGCTGGCAAACAAACTTGCTTTTTCGTGCCTTACGGACTGAGCTTTCTAGCAAGAAAGCGAGGGAGTAGAGAAATAATTTTGTGACGACAAAATTATTATCGTGCAAAGAAAAAGTGAGTTTGTTTGCCAGCTTTTTATCAATTTGATTTTTCATCTTCTTTGTTATAGTCTTAAAGTATTATCAACTAATTAACCTGCCAAAATTTTGGTTAGCCAAAACTTAGGCAGGTAAAATAAAACCATGTCATACCTCATCCCCACAGTTATTGAGAAATCCCAAAACGGCGAGCGCGCCTATGATATTTATTCCCGCCTGTTAAAGGAAAATATTATTTTCCTGGCCGGCCCGATAGATGATGAAACTGCCAATATTATTATCGCCCAACTTTTATTTTTACAGAGCGAAGATCCAAAAAAGGATATCAAACTTTATATCAATTCCCCCGGCGGTCATGTCTCCGCTGGTCTAGCTATTATTGATACCATGAATCATATAAAAAATGATGTCTCCACTGTCTGCGTGGGCATGGCCGCCAGTATGGGCGCAGTGATACTCGCCTCTGGTGCCAAAGGCAAACGCTATTCCCTACCAAATTCGGAAATCATGATTCATCAGCCTCTGGGTGGTGCCCAAGGCCAGGCCACGGATATTCAAATCACCGCCAAGCAGATCCTGAAATTAAAGGAAAAGCTTAATAAAATGATGGCCGAGAGAACCGGTAAAACCTATGCGGAAATTGAGAAGGATGCAGACCGTGACTATTACATGTCCGCCGACGAAGCCAAGAAATACGGTATTGTGGACAAAGTCTTGCAATAAAGGGAAAAACAGGGTAGGATGGGACTGTTATCAATTAATTTATATGACCCTGTTTTTTATCCACTTGAAATCAAAATATCTAGGACTTGGGCAAAATATGCCTTTATTTAGCTCCTCTTTAGGGAACTAATTAACTTTGTTTTCAATTACATAAAAAGCGGAGCATATTCGCAAATTTATGTCATTAAAAATCGTAATGTTGTTAGCCGGCGCGGCGGGCCTGATCGGCATCGCTCTCGGTTATTTCTTGCGTCTGATTATTTCTCTCGGCAAGAGAGGATCAATGGAATTGGAAATCAAATCCATGATGCTCCAAGCCAAAGAGGAGGCCAAGAAAATTGTCTTAGAAGCCGAGAACAAGGCGGTAGAGACCCTAAAGGATATCAAGCATGAGGCCAAGGAAAAGGAAGATGCCGCCAAAATAGTGGAGGCCCGCCTCATTAAAAAAGAGGATCTTTTGGACCAGCGCCAGACGGATATAGATAAGGAGGTAGAAAATATCAAGAAGAAAATTGTAGAGATAAAAGAAATCCGCGAGAGGACGGAAAAGATCGAGGCCGAAAAACTTGGTGAATTGCAAAAGATCGCCAACCTCAGTGTAGAGGAAGCCCGAGAAGAAATATTAAAATCCACGGAAAAGAAATACGAGGATGATGTCTTGGCGCGCATTAAAAAGTTGGAAATGTTTGGCGAAGAAAAATACGAGGCCAAGGCCAAGGAAATTCTCACCACCGCTATTCAAAGACTAGGTAATTCCGTGGCGTCAGACGTCATGTCAACGATCGTAAATATTCCGTCCGATGAAATGAAAGGAAAAATTATCGGTAAGGAAGGAAAAAATATCAAAGCCTTTGAAAGGGCTACTGGGGTGGAAGTGCTGGTGGATGATACTCCCGGCGCCGTCACTATCTCCTCTTTTGATCCGGTTCGCCGTCAGGTGGCGCGCGTGGCCTTGGAAAATCTCTTGATTGATGGCCGTATTCAGCCGGTAAAAATTGAGAAATTGGTAGAGGAGGCCAAGCTAAGCATCAATAAAATAATGAAGGAAAAGGGTGAGGCCGCCGTGTATGAATGCGGTATCTTGAATTTGGATCCACGTATCGTGGCTATCCTCGGGCGTCTGCATTTCCGCACCAGTTATGGACAAAATGTTCTGCAACACTCCATTGAAATGGCCCATATTGCCGGTATGATTGCAGAAGAGATGGGGGCCAATGTGGCCGTGGCTAAGGCCGGTGCCCTACTCCACGATATTGGTAAAGCGGTGGATCATGAAGTGGCCGGGACACATGTGGAGATTGGCAAGAGGATTCTACAAAAGTTTGGTGCCAATGAGGAAATTATCAAAGCCATGCAGAGCCATCATGAGGAAACCCCTTATGAGACGGTGGAGTCTATCATTGTGCAGGTGGCGGATGCTATCTCTGGTTCCCGCCCTGGTGCCCGCCGTGACAATATTGAAAATTATATTAAGAGATTGCAAGAGTTGGAAGCCTTGGCCAATGCTTTCCCGGGCGTGGAAAAATCCTACGCTCTCCAAGCCGGTCGTGAAGTGCGCGTTTTTGTCACCCCAGAGCAGATTTCAGACTTGGAAGCCAAGGAGCTGGCACACGATATCGCCGCCAAGATTGAAACTGATCTGAAATATCCTGGTGAAATCAAGGTAAATGTGATTCGAGAATTGAGAGTGGTGGAGTATGCTCGCTAGAGACAACCTCACCCGGCGTCAGAACGCCACCCTCTCCTTAGAAAAGGAGAGGGTCAAGACTAAAAAACAAACAAAAGAAGAGGACGAGGGTGTGCACCACACAACCCTCGTCCTTTTTTCGCTCAAACCGTCACTCTGTCACCACGGAACTCCCCCTTAGCTTTTGGAGTTCCATTCTCACAATATTCATCACGCTGCTGAGTTGGAGATGAGTGATCTCCGTGATCTCGGAACGATCTGTTACCGCGCGGTAAACGCTCCGGTAGAGCATCCCCCATCGAGCATCCTCCTCTTGCTGCTCCCTGGCCTGAATGGATTCCGGTGTGTCGTCCCAGTTTCCAAACTTCATCGGCTTGATTGTAACATTCGCCTCCGCCACCGCCTGGAGCTGCTCCATCACCCGGCCGAAGGGAAGTGCCCCATCCTCAATCCGCCGTCTGATCTCGCCTGTGCGCCTAGTGAACGCCCCCAACTGCTCGTTCGTCATTGGCCCCTTGCGCTTATCCTCCAAAACCAACACGCGAAGACCGAAATCACCCTTACCGTCGCCTCGGACAGCATCTGCCGTCTTACTCATGACAGTACTCCTATATTTGGCGTCCTAATATTATCTCCCAGAGTCACTTGCCCCAGGCCATAACTTATGACACCCGCTCTTGAAAGAGCCATTCATACAAAAAAATATCATATCTACAGAAGAAGTCAAATATTCAAACGCTTGCAACAAAAAACCCTTGTATTATAATGGTATTGTCGGGACAAGGTCGAAAAAATATTAAATTAAATAACGAGCGAGGCGAGTATATTTAATTAACCCCGTGTAATATGAATTCAAATTTGCTTTCTAGCAAATTTATTACACAGGGTATTGATTTTAACTTCGCTACGCTCAAAAAAATCATATATGAATAAACAAGCAATTGTCGAAGCCGTAAATGGCATTCTAAATACCACCAAGGTTCAAGCCGAGCAAGTGGTAGATAAGGTTTTTGATTCCATTGTCGCTTCTCTCAAGAAAGGTGAGGAAGTATCCGTAGCCGGACTTGGTATCTTCTCTGTAAAGCAGAGAGCCGCTCGTGATGCTAGAAACCCTCGCACCGGTGAGACCGTGAAGGTCGCCGCTATGAAGGTTCCTAAATTCCGCGCTGCCAAGGCCCTAAAGGAGGCAGTGAAATAAGAATTAGTATAAGTGTCTGGTATGGGTATGAGTATATAAATACCAGAATAAAAAATCATTCGCCCGATCAGGCGAATGGTTTTTTATTTATATCTGTGCGGGACGGGAGAATCGAACTCCCAACCTAGGTTTGGAAAACCCACATTATACCATTTAACTAGTCCCGCATTTGTTATAAAAGAACCTTCATATTATACACATTTACGGCTAAATTCAAAATCTTATTTATTTTTAAATTTTGTCAATTCTTTACTTTCTAGCCACCCATGCTAACCTTATAGGCAGAACGAGGAGTACGAACACCTAACTAGAGGAGGTCTTATGCCTGGTAAAAGGCGGAAAGCAGTAGTGCCAGTCGGTGGAGCAAAGCCACCAGCAGTAGCCCCACCCACAGAAATGGTTCGCCATGTGAGTATCACAATCACTGGTCCGACCAGGGATGGCAAGCCAGGAGTGAGTGTGGCCCGTGGCCCGGGTACCGAGTTCAAGGACTGGGCACCCAGGGAGTGGCTCAAGCCAGAGCAACCTTCGGAGCCGGAGGTGAAGAAGTGAAGGGGTGCAACGCTAGTCGTTGCACCCCTTGAGTGATTTAGGGATTATTAGTCAGCCGAATCACCTCATCAAAATTATCATTTTTCTCCATTTTTTTACGGCGCAAAAAAGCGCATTTCTCACAACGATAAGTAATCATATACTCTCCCCTTTCCAGTTCCACCCCTGTAGGCTTCATCATCCCCTGGCAGGCCGACGCGCGGTCACCGGGATTTATATCCACATGTTTGCTCCATAGGCATTTGGGGCAATGATTGGTATAACCATCCCCCACCACCTTTTCTCCGCAGTGTTCGCAAGTAAAATCCTCTACAGTTTTTTGAAATAATTTCGGCACAGTTATCCTTTATTTATAATTCCATCCAAGCCACCAGCCAGACCAGACCAACTTTTCACCTCTTGAAGAAAAAGCTCTAATTCTCTAGTGGTAAATTTCGGCTTTTCAACGCCTTCGGTGAAGCCAAATCTTTCTTCGAAGTCCTGATACCTGTCTTTCTGACTAAAATATTCCTTAAGTAAATCTTCATTTCCAGAACGATCTCCGGCTTCCAATGCTTTCCTTATTCTCATATACCACTCCAAATCATCAATATACTTCGCCATCTTCTCTTCCCTCCTCTCGCCCTGAATATCGATAGTGGTATTTAAATCCCTACGCAAAATCATTAAATATTCTTTTGCCAAATCCGGAGTTCGTTCTTGATTCATTTCTTGCATCCGTATATTCTTCCATAAAAAAAATATTTATGCTAGTATTCACAAGTCAGCAAATATCGGGGCGTGGTGTAACGGTAGCATACATGCTTTGGGAGCATGCAGTTCGGGTTCAAATCCCGGCGCCCCGACAAAGTTAAAAAATCGTCTTTTTTTGGTGTATTAAACATCATCTGATAATAGTTTTTAAGGCTAACTTGAGCCACTTTTTTCTCTTTGAGTGAAACGTTCCAAAGTAAGCCAGAAACCACATCATGCCTTTTTACATCATCTCCGTCCAAAAACTCTGCGGTGGCTCTGTTGCCCCGTAAAAATACTTCTTTGATCCGTTCCAAAGTAATATTTGGTTGCTTGGTTTTTAGCTGTTCAATTTGTTTTTGAATAACAACTTTTTGATTTTGGATTTCTAACACTTTTTTATCATAAAGCTCCTTTGATACTTGTTCCGCTAAAAAAGCGTCTAGAAGCCTATTTTCTCTCGTTTCAAACGAATCTAACTGTGAAGTGAGGTTGGTCAGATTACTTTTGAGATAATCAGTGCTTTTACTCAGCCTTTCCTTGGCTTTGTTATACATAATCTCAATTAATTCCTTATCAAATTTTAATTGGTCAAAAATTTTGGCAACTTCTAGGCATAATACCTCCTCTCGAAAATAACTTTTGTGTTCATTGCAAATACCTTTGCCATTAGTGCAGTAGTAATAGTGATAACCCTTTTTGACACAAGCGGTTAGGGAACAGCCACAATTTTCACACCTTAAGAAACCTCGCAACGGGAAAAATAGTGTCTTAGCTCTTGGTCGAGAGCGATCATTAGAGACTTTGGTCGCCATTTCAAACAGTTCTTTGGAAATTAAAGGCTCATGCTTACCTTGATAATATTTTCCTTCCTTGGCCATAACACCAGTATAAAAAGGATTATTAATTAAGTGTTGAAGACGACTTGGAAAAAGTTTTTTACCGGAATGCGTTCTCAAACCCTCTTGATATAGCTTGTCAGATAGCTCTTTGAAGCCATAAGTGCCTTGAGAGTATAGATTAAAAGCCCTGATCACATATTCGGAAGCCACCGGATCGACAATAACATCCTTGTTTTTGTTGAGATAACCAAAAGGAGCGTGATGAGGCCAGCCACCACGAGCCAACTTTTCACGATTACCTCGTTTCACATTGGTGCTTAAATCTCGGCTATATTGGTTAGCCATACCAAATTGCATAGCCAAAAGAAAAACCGTTTCATCTGGTAAGTGTGTTGATTCATAGGTTCGGATTTCCTTTATAATCCCTTTCTGAAGAGAATCAATAATCAAACCGCCGTCAATAAAATTTCGGGCAAGCCTGTCTAATTTCCAACATAAAATAGCGTCAGCCTTACCGGTTTTGATCATTTTCATTACTTCATTGAAAATTGGTCTACCTTCAGCTTTAGCCGACATACTCTCACGAAAAGTTTTGATCACTTTTAGGTTGTGTTTTTCTGCAATATTTAAAAGTTCTCTTTCTTGAGAGTCTAAAGACATTACCTGTCGGTCTTCGCTATCAGTGGATTTTCTACAGTAAATAACGTATTTCATGGCTTGGTTTTTTATAGTATTCTTTATTTTGAATTATGCAATATTTCCTTTAAGATTATTTAATGTTATTTAAGATTGTTTAGGTCGTCTTTTTTGTCAGTTTTCTCATCATCTTTTCGTATATAATGGCCATTTATAAACTCCTCTCGGATTTTCTGCAAAGACGGAAAAAGGTTATTTGGTTCATTTTTCTGAAGGATTATTTCACCCTGTCGAACGTCTTTTTCAGTTTTCCGAATAACTTCTTCACTTTTCTGAACGATTTGTTCGGGTTTCTTGGTAAAAGTTTGCTTTATTTTCTTTGGTGGTGGTCTGAACTGAATTGCATAGTTAGCCACACCCCATTTGCTTCGCCCAACTCTTTTAAGATAGCCTTTTTGTATTAAATTATTTGTTACTTCGCTCACCTTACCGGCTGAACAGTTTAAGTCTAGGGCAATTTCTTTGTTTAATTTGTCAGATATACCAAAAGATTCGTATCGCACATCCCAAATTGAAGTCATGGCATAATACTCAAGGAAAATAACCTCTTGATCAGATAAAACCTTTTTCCACTCAAGGAAGTATTGGCGAAATACTACTATGTAACTTAAATTGGCGGTTATTTTCATGGCTTTATTGGGGGTGAAATTTTGCCCGCGAAAATCGCTTCGTCTGGCTTCATAAGAAGCCCAGCCGAAGCGATTTTTTCTTCCGTATCTGCGAATGCCAAAAATAGATCTGCCAAAGATTCCAATGCCAAATCCGCCTCAGCTTCACTGAGATTTACTCCATATTTTTTAAGAGTATACTGGCGGATCTGAGAGTTCAGATCGGGAACATTAATTGGCATTCCGGATTGGAAAGGATTTTCTTTCAAAAACCCCGTAAAATAACCAAATGCCCACTCAATGCCACCTACAACAACAATATTTCTATTGCTATCGGATTAAATGCTTTTACAAGCATAGCACAATTTTGAGCAAAAAACAAATTACAAGGTGTATAAGGTTTTTCTTTTGAAAAAATAGTGCTAGACTCACGATTATGACTGATGAATTAACAAAAATTAATAATAGACTGATTGAAATATTGTCTCAAGAAAAAGGATATTTTGGACGTATAAATACATATGGCCTAAGACCAACAAACAATCAATTTAATGGGTATGAATTAACTGAAAGTTTTTACCCTGTTCTTGAAAAAATGTCTGAAAAGCAAAGAAAAAATTTAACAAGAACAATTACCTATTTTGAAATACGAGCTAACCCACTTAAAAAATTACTTGATTTTGAAATGCAACAAACTTTGTATGATTTTTATTCTATAATTTCATGGTCTCAATTTATGACGGTTATTATGTTTGGAATGTTAGAGATAGTTATAAAAGAAAAATCTTGGGCAAGATTAAATAAAAAAGGAGAATTAATTGATAAGGGTAATCAGATAAAGAAATTTTTAAACGAAAATTTATCAGAAGAAACAAAGACAGACATAACAAAATATTATTTAGTCGATAAGGTATTTAAATACGAAAAAGAAATAAAAAGTTTTTCTGACGTCATTGATCATTTATGGTCAGAAATAAGATGCGGTTTTATTCATAATGGTGGAATAGAATCGAGAGGATTGGAATGGACGACATTCAAAGGAATTGGAACAAAAGAAGCACCTATAATGATTGGAAGAGAGACCACAATACAGGACTTATTACAAATGACGTGGCAAGCAATCCTTAATTCGTATGGATATACCGGACGATTAGAACTTTCTAAATATAAATAAAGAAAACCCTCCGATATGACTCAATTGGTTCTCCTCATAACTCAACAGTAACGCAGTTCGTGCATATAAATCATACCCCTCTGTAAATTATTTATAGAATTATGATACCAAGTAGTTTTTACATCATAACCAAACTTTTTTGCCACCAGACTTGGGTCTGTCAGCTCTCCGCCGAGACTAAATGAGGGGATAAGGACGACACCATCCTTATTTAGATATTTTTTTGCATCTTCCAAGAATCTTTCAAATAATTCTGGTTGCATAATCATACTAGCAGAAATAGTATCACCTTTGGGAGGTATACCAGCAAAAAAAGGTATCATCCAAGTTATTAAATCGGCCTTTTCTGTAATATTTTCAAATAAATCACCCTTAATCACGCTGGCAATATTACCAACATTAAATTTTTGAATATTATGTTTTGAATTCTCAACTGCCTTCTCAGAAATATCTGACATGATAACTTTTTTTGCACCATATTTGGCCATGACAATCCCCATGAGCCCCGTACCAGAACCAATCTCAATTGCGGTTTTACCATAAAATAGTGAGTTATGATAAAAAAGATAACGAGCATGATATCTACCAGAAGCAATTAGTGGATTCCATACTTCTTTTTTAATCAAAAAACCATCTAACATATCTTTTTCACCACTAACATCATAATCAACTATAAAATCTTTATGCTGATGCCTTTCCCATTGAGTAAGCACCAAACTTTTCTGATCATCATTCATTAATTTAAGATTTTCTGCTTTTAGATTTGTTTTCATTTTTTATAAAATTAATGATAAATAAATCGGCATCGGTATTATACCACATTTCACATACAAAAAACCCCACCGATTTTACTCGGTGGGGTGTGATTGATCTCGTTCAACCGGTAAACGATTTTGCCTTCTGAATACAAGCCTGTGACTCTCTCGAGTTCATACTTGTGTGCTTGTAGACAGTCCACGCCTCCTCTTCACAAGTGACGAGAGACAACGCTTTGTCTATGGCGCTTGGACCAATCCCTTCGAAATACCAGTCCGTATCGGCAATATCCAAACACTCCTGGATATTGGTAGCCTTACGAAGCGATTCCCCTAGTTTCGTCACTGATTTGGCAGTCATGACCTACCTCCTTTATAAAAGAACATCCAGAAAGGCACTTTACCTTCCTACAAATTCAACATTATTGTTTTATGATGAACTTGATAAGAAGGGGAACCGACAATGTTTGCACATTGCGGTTCCCCAAGACAAACATGAGTGGGGTTAATCTCCTTGTCCCGATGTGAGGCAAAATATCGGAAATATTCCTGCCAAAAGTCCGGCCATGAGTACCCACGCCAGAATTCTAATTGGTAATGGCGGAACAACTCCGTCGAATAATACAACGATGATGGCGAGACAAGCCATAATAAGCCCTTCCGCCACCAAACACATCCTCAACAATATCTTGTCATTGTTTCTGTTGCTCATGTCAACTTCTCCTTATTTGAAGACCTATTTTGACCAAACACCTTGCTTAATCGTTCTGGGTATATTGTAATATGGAATTAGAAAATAGTCCAAAATGTCGTCAAGGTATCAAATACTTGCTTTTTAATAGCTAATTTGCTAGTATTTATGTTGTCGGAAGTTTAGACAGAATTGTGAAAATAAAGAATATGGAGAAGAATCATTACATAGAAATACTGAAGGAAATTGGTTTAACGGAACACGAATCGGCCGTATATTTTACAATGGTTTCCCTTGGCCCTTGCCCAGTTTTAAAAATTGCCAGGGCTTCTGAAGTAAAAAGAACAACTATTTATTCTGTAATTGATTCACTAAAAGAAAAAGGTTTGGTTAGGGTAGAATTGAAGGGTTTTAAAAGTCTGTTCGTAGCCGAAAGTCCGGAAAAACTGGAAAGTATTTTAGAACAAAGAAAAAATAAACTAAAAAATCATTTGAAAGATTTTATGGAAATTTATAATAAAGGCGGAGGAGAAACCTTAATAAAAATTTACGAAGGACTAGAGGCCACTAAATCAATTTACAATGGCTTATTGCGAGATATAAAACTCGGAGAAGATTATTTGATCATTTCTGATATGAAAAAGGCTTTTGGTATTGATAAAGAATTTTTTGATGATTTACGAGACAGACGAGCTAAACTACCAATAAAAGTTAGGGCATTAATCGGTGATTCAGACACTCAAGAGGGTCAAGATTTTAAAAAATATGAAAGGAATTTCAATATGCAGACAAAATTTTTACCAACCGGAACCAAATTAAGCACTAATCTAGTCATTACTCCACAAAGAGTATTAATTCATCAACTTGATCAGCCAATTATGGCTATCGTAATAGAAAATAAAAGTACCATCAAAATGCATCAGGAGCTTTTTGAGGTAATGTGGAGGTCTATATCAGAATAAATTTTACTTTACACCGCTTTCTTGATACGATTCCCTTGTTAGAGCTGTTCCAACTTCATCCCATAATGCCGACAAACAAAATCGCTAAGGCGATTTTTTGTTTGTCGGGGCGAGAAAGCAATTTGAATTGCTTTCGGACGGGATTTGAACGGCGGAACGATGTTTTGCTAGCAAGCAAAACCGTGAGTCGGTGACCAGCCTAAAATTTCTGACGAGAAATTTTAAGGCGAGGTCAAATACGTATTCGCGTATCCCGGCAGATTTAAAACCCTTACTGGTCATGTAATTACCAAAACTCCCGACTCCCTTTTTATAACAGACAAAAGGGCCCGGTATTCACCAGGGCCCTAGCGGTGGGCAAACCACCATGATGCGGAAGCTCAGTCCGAGCCGTATGGAGAAAAGGAGAACCTGGTGTTCTTGTCTTTCAACACCACATAGTATCCCCTCACGTCATTACTCATGACGTCTCCGGATGTCAGTCCGGCGAATCGGAATCCGTGCGCCGTAACTTTCACCGGTTCGCTCAGATGGTCGTCTTCGTACAGAGACCAGACGACCGTTGTCGTGAATTCCTCCGGCGAGTCCAGACTGATTTCGTTGTAAATATAGACGATATCGCCAGCCTCGGGCTCGGTCCCCGAAATCTCGAGCGGGCCATCACCAAACCCCGGCACCGTCCGCGTGGCCGTGGTGGTGGCACACCCCAAGAGAAATGCGGGCATCACCATGAACATCGCCACGAACAGCAAACGTATCCACATCTTCATCGGATACTTCCTTTCATTTCACTTGTTTTACAAAGCCACTCAAAGGCCCATTTCTGAGGCAAGTGACAACCCCATCCGTGCCAGATATTAGCATAATTTCAAACAAAAGCCAGCCACTTTTCTATCGGACATTTCTAAAGGACAATATCCTCAATATAGTTTACCTTGGCTTCCAGGCCCTGCAGATCCAAATACACGCAGATAACGTCAAACTGCCAGTCCACCTCTCCCCCTCTAGTTTCATATGAAACAGCCTTTTGTGGCCTATAACCTAGCAAATACGTCTGTATAACCCGGCTTAGGCGCTTCAATTTCCACGGATGCAGATTATCCTCCGGACGATAGCTATCAGTTTCAGGTGAAACGTACTTCAAACTGTCCCTAGTTACGGATTTTACCTCAATAAAGTGCAATTTCTCTCCCTTTTTCATAATTATATCGATTTCACCCCATTTTCTGGAATAATTTTGCTCCACAATCTCAAACCCGCGTTTCATAAGAAACCTTTTGGCTATATTCTCCCCAATATCCCCAATTTTCCTCTTTTCTGTTCGATTATCTTGTTTCATGTGTAACTTGTGATTTTCTTCCCCAGCAAAAACTATTCAAATTATTTGGTCCTCGCGTCTTTTGACCGGCCCAATAGGCAACGGGACCGGTCTCAAAACCAGACGCAAACAATTTGAATGTTTCTTGCTGGGTCATATTTTTCTTAACGCCACCGTGAATGATGGCCCATAATCACTATCCCCAATAGTATTAAAGGTTACTGCCATTCCTCCCCCTGCCATTTCTATTATATCTTCCGGCTTATAAGAGTAATAATACTTTAATTCCCCCATATTTTCTAATAGTATTTCCCTATAATCCCCATATTTGGAAGTAATGTAGACGATTCCGCCCTTTTTGAGCCATTTTTTCACTTTTAGGAGCAGATCAGTCACTTCCTCACGTTTCAGGTGTAACAAAGTGGCAAAAATAAAGACAATACCGAATGTTTCAATTTCGTACGCCTGCCCGGCCAGGGAAATCTCTCTGATATCTTTCACATGAAACACTGCGCCAGGATTCTTCTCTCTGGCTAACATAATCAGGCCTTCCGAAGCATCCAGGCCAGTATAATTATCAATCCCCACCTTAGATATCATATATTGCGCATCACGGCCATTGGCACAACCCAGCTCTAGCACCCGGCTGGACCCAGACTCATTCAGCCTCAAAGCCCTATCAATATCATCAATCCTGGGGCCGTAATCATCAAATTTGTCCGCATAAAACTGCGGATTGTTATCATAAGCCTGTACTGTTTTCTTATTTTTATCAATTTCTGGCATTTTTTGCTATTTTCTTAAGGTTTCAGATGAAACATCACCCCTTCCCCCATGCCTAGTTTCACGTGAAACGCTATCGGACCCTAAAAGACGGTGTAAAAGACGTCTGTTATCAACATATCCCCATAGTTATCCACAGTTTGGCCTTTTGATTAGGTTTATGAAATAACGATTTTATCTCAAAAATTATAAACAAAAATCAAATACTGTGTCTAAATTTGTC
>CAYVWL010000009.1:0-20136 GCA_964455475.1 uncultured Candidatus Saccharibacteria bacterium | reverse complement strand
AGAGATGAAAAATAAAAAGGGGGAATTATTCAGAAAAGAAATAAAGGACTGTGCGGATTGTGGGCGGAAAATGACCGTGTATATTTATGCTGATAAAAAGAAGAATAATCGTGGTGGACATTATTTTGGCAAGATTGGCCGGCTGGAACATTGGGAATGCCCAAAATGTTATTGGGGGCCATCAAAATAACAGGGTCTCCTAATGGAACGACTTGACAAGTTTAGTGTATTTGATATAATGATAAATAGATATTTCGAGTAATGTTGCAATCAGATCGTGGTAATTTGCCACGGAGAAAGGAGAAGCTCTTTTGAAAATGATAGACAGATTGGAAAACATCCTCGCTGAGTATGAGGACTTTACGTGGCTCTCACGCCTCGTAGCCCAAACTCAAGGCCAGGACATCAGCAAGCTACCAAGGCCGGAAACGCTGAGGCGGGCGCTGAATGCTCGGGACTTCAAGACCACAATGGAGGTTTGCCATAGCTTGTTCGATGCCGGGGATTCCTACAAGTCTCCCTTTCACGTGGCGTCGGATTTGGCTGATTGGTGTGCTCACTCCCAAAGGGTGTACCACATATCAGCTCATCTCAGTGAGTTACTGAGGGCAACCAGGCTTCCGGACTTTGTCCTGGGAAGCGTCAAGTTTGTGGCTTCGGCCTTCGTGGTTAGCTTGGAGAAGGCGGTGACGTCGGCGAGTGGAAGGGTTCACGACTTCATTATCTGTACGTACAGTGATGATCCCGTACCCTCTCTGACCGTTCGTTCGTACCCACAAGGGTATGACGCATATCAGCCACTGAGCTCGGACAAGAAACGGCTGGTGGAAAAGGATGCCGGGAAAGGACACCCGCGGTTCGCCGAATTCTGCCAGAAGATGATCAGGCAAGCCGAGTCACGGTTCGTGGTTGGATACTCGGTCTATAGTCTTGGTGGCCAGGATTCGATTATCGATATGGTGTCCAGATCCGCTCCCGCTGATGAGAAGGACGACTGGGAACTGATTTACAAGTTGGCCCTGGGGACCAACCTGTATCTGCAGTCGGCTCGTAGTGGGGACGTTGAGAAGGTGAGCGAGGTCAGGATTCCCAAGTCAGACAAAAGGCAACCAGTTCCGATTGTGAATGGTGCCAAATTGTTTGAACTGGCAATTTCAAGCCCGTCAGCTTCTTATGGTCACAGCGACCGGAATGAGCAACCGAGCTACAGTATCGGACCGCATTTCCGAGAGGGCTACTGGAGGCGTCCGAGCGGGTACGGTCATGATCCGGAGGCGGAATACACGATGTGGTTTCGCCCGACGTGGGTCAGAAAGGACAAGATCGCCGCCGGGGAAAAACCAATCGGATCGTTTCGGTCAGTAGAGGAGGATTGAGATGGAAAAGCAATAGCCGGAAGGGGGATCACATATCTCCCTCCGGCTATTTAAATTCATATGGGAACGGCTCAACCGCTTATTTCATACGGTTGAGCCGTTCCCCAGCGCTTTAAATAAGGGTGGTTTTGAAGGGGGTTTTGCCTGTACCGCGTAGCTTTTATCTGGTAAAAGTGAAGTGGTGTGCTAAAATATACAGATGAAAATCAAGGATCTCCCCAAAGTGGATCGGCCCAGGGAAAAATTGGAAAAATACGGTGTGGAAAAGCTTTTGGATAAGGAGTTAATGGCTATTATTTTGGGTGCCGGTATAAAAGGTTGTAACGTGATTGAATTGTCTCAAAAGGTTTTGAAGGATATTTTTAAAATTGGAGTAAATCAAATAACTATCAAAGAACTTCTTGAAATTAAAGGCCTTGGTAAGACAAAAGCTGGACAAATTATTTCCATTCTAGAACTAGGTCGCCGTCTTCTTAAGGACAAGAAAGCTGAACTAATAATGTCACCCAAAGATGTTTGGGACAAGATGGAGGATCTGAAGGGCAGTAAAAAAGAACACTTTGTCGTTTTTTATTTAGATACCAGGAATCAGATTATAAAAAGAGAGACTATTTCTATTGGTACTTTGAATGCCAGCCTGATTCACCCCCGGGAAGTTTTTGAACCTGCCATTTTGCACTCCACCGCTCAAATTATCATTGCCCACAATCACCCCTCCGGCATCACAGACCCGTCAGATATTGATAAGGAGGTCACCAAAAGGCTCGTTGAAGCAGGAAAATTGCTCGGAATCCAGGTTTTAGACCATATAATAGTCACAAAGACGTCCTATTTGAGCCTCAAAATTGAACTTTTAATGTAATTTATTGATATTAAAAGTTAAAGATTTAACTTTTAATTTGACATTAGGAGATTAAAGGTATATCATGTCCTTATGGCTAATAAATTTAATGCAGGGAAAAATATCAAGCAAAATGAATACGAAAGTTTTTCTCCATCTTTTGTGAACAAATCTTTTGAATGGGAAGATAAGAGAATTGATTTACTCCTTGCTGATGCAATGAGATATTTGGGTGAGCTGAACGCTTACTCAAAGCTTATTCCTGATGTAGATTATTTTATAAAGATGCATATCGCAAAAGAGGCCACCGCCTCAAGCGTAATTGAAGGAACAAATACTAATCTTGATGAAGCACTAACGCCAGCACTAGAAGTCTCTCCAGAGAAGAAAGATGATTGGCAAGAAGTACAGAATTATATTAAAGCGATTAATTTTGCAATTAAGGAGTTAACAGAAGATGGACGCCCACCATTCTCTGTCCGTCTTTTAAAAGATGCGCATAAAATCCTATTGGATGGAGTGAGAGGTTTCTCAAAATTGCCGGGTGAGGTTAGGAGAAGTCAAAATTGGATTGGTGGGCATTCACTCAAGGATGCCGTCTACATACCACCATATTTTACAGAAGTCCCTGAATTGTTGGGAGATCTCGATAAATTTTGGCATAATAAGGAGTTAAATATCCCTGATCTAGTTAAGATTGCAATCGGTCATTATCAGTTCGAATCAATTCACCCATTTCTTGATGGAAACGGCCGTATCGGTAGACTAGCTATAGTTCTGCATTTAGTGAGTCTGGGAATCTTACAAAGGCCTACGTTATATATTTCCGAATTTTTTGAGAAGAATCGGAGAAACTATTATGATGCGCTTTCACGAGTTAGGACCGCAAATGATATTGAACAGTGGTTACGCTTTTTCCTGAATGGTATTGCTGAAACTGCCAGGAAGGCAAAGGAAAATCTTGAGAAGATTATTGATTTGAGGAAGAAATATGAAGAGTCAATAGAATCAATGGGTATAAAAAGGCAAAAGCTTGCAAAAGAGTTATTGAAAAGACTTTTTTCAAATCCCATTGTGACAATAAACGATATTACAGAATTGGTACCAATGACATTTCCCACCGCCAATGCGATTGCGAAGGATTTTGAGGTTCGTGGTATATTCACTGAGAAAACAGGCCGTAAGAAGGATCGAGTGTTTTATTTAAGAGAGTATATAGATATCTTTAATAGCTAATTAAAATAACAATGGAAAATTTTAATCAAAAAGCATCAATGATTTGGAACATAGCGGATATTCTCCGTGGTGGTTGGAAACAACATGAATATCAGGATGTGGTTTTGCCATTTGTAGTTTTAAAGCGCCTTGACTCCATCCTTATTGATACCAAAGACAAGGTTCGTGATCAGTATAATCAATGGCACGGAAAAGTTAAAGATTTGGACCCAATTCTAAAAAAAGCCTCAGGACATGCTTTTTATAATGTGTCCCCATATAACTTCCAAAAACTAACAGAGGATCCAAGAAATATAACCAAAAACCTTAAAAAATACTTAAGTGATTTTAGCCCAAATATCCAGGATATTATTGAAAAGTTTGATTTTCAAAAACAGTTAGATCGGCTTGAAGGTGGAAATCTTTTATTTTTGATTATTCAGGAATTAAACAAAGTAGACCTACACCCTTCAAAGGTTGATAATCATCAAATGGGGCAAATATTTGAGGAACTTCTACGAAAGTTTTCTGAAATGTCCAATGAAACTGCTGGAGAGCACTACACGCCACGAGATGTGATAAAAGTGATGGTTAAAATTTTACTTTCGCCAGATGCAAAAGAGTTAAATAAACCTCATGTTATCAAAAAAATATACGATTGTTCAGCTGGTACCGGTGGTATGCTTACAGTGGCTAAAGATTATATTTTAGAAAAGATTAACCCTAAGGCGGATGTATATTTGTATGGTCAGGAATTAAACTCAGTGACTTACGCCATGGCCAAGTCTGATATGCTTATTAAAGGGGAAAATCCGGACTTTATTAAGGGTGGAGAAAAAGATCATTCCAAAGCCAGCACTCTCTCCAATGACCAATTTTTTGGTGATGTCTTTGATTATTCGCTTAGTAACCCTCCCTACGGAGTGGATTGGAAGAAGGATAAGGATGTCGTTGAGAATGAGGCTTCCAGAGGTTATGCTGGGCGTTTTGGGGCTGGTACACCTAGGATTTCTGATGGACAGCTACTTTTCTTACAGCATTTGATTTCAAAGATGAAGTCTGAAAAAGATGGTGGCTCACGCGTGGGTATTGTTCACAATGGTTCGCCTTTATTTACTGGTGATGCTGGTAGCGGTGAGAGTGAGATTCGCCGCTGGGTATTGGAAAAAGATTTGCTGGAAACCATCGTGGCTTTGCCGGATCAACTTTTCTATAACACCGGTATCAATACTTATTTGTGGTTTTTGACTAATAGAAAGTCTAAAGAGAAAAAAGGCAAGGTTCAGCTTATTGATGCTAGAACCTTCTTTGAGAAGATGCGAAAGAGTTTGGGTAGTAAACGGCATAGTATTGATGACATTTCAAAGAAGAAAATTATGGATATTTATAATAAGTTTGAAGATGGTGAATTTTCAAAGATTTTCAAGACCACTGATTTCGCTTATAGGCAGGTTACTATTGAGAGGCCACTGAGACTTAAATTTGACTTCACTCCAGAAAAGATGGAAGAGCTTTTGTTTGCGTTTACTGCCGAAGATAATCCGTCCGTAAAATTACTTATTGAGTCATTCAAAAATAAAACATATTCTGACAAAAAACTACTGGACCAAGATTTAGCTACAAATTCAAAGAAGCATCTGGGTGGTAAGTTTGGTACCATCATGTATAAGAAGTTTATTACCTTGGCAGGTGTTAGAGATGAGACCGCCGATATTTGTCTTGATTCAGATGATAATCCAGAAGTAGATTCGGAACTTCGAGATTATGAAAATGTGCCGTTCGGGACAGATATTTATAAATATTTTGAAAAGGAGGTGAAGCCTTATGTGGCCGATGCTTATATAAATGAAACCGTCCGTGATCATAAAGATGGAGAAGTTGGTGTCGTGGGCTATGAAATACCTTTTACGAGATATTTCTATAAATATGAAGCGCCTAGGAGTTTGGAGGTGATAGAGGAGGATATAGAAAAGGTGGAGAATGAATTACTGGATTTATTAAAACAATTATAATGACAAATTTGCTAAAAAAATGGGGAATGTTTATAAGTATCGCGTTTGGTCCAGGATCAGTAGTTTTTATTTTACTTACATTAGGGGGATTAATTTTTGCTTACGTTTTTAGAGTAAATACACTTTTCACCACTTTGTTATCTATTTTAAGTAGTATTTTCGCTGGAATTGCCGGTAACTTCATCAAGGATGATTATGATGTCTATCTTGGAAAAAATATATTGGAGAAAAAAGGTAGATCCGCATTAAGAAATTTGCAGACAATCAGCACCCAGCTTTGTAATTTACGGTCTTGGGTTGTTGATTTCCAAAATCCTAAGAAGAAAAATAACAAAAACTACCTTTTTGAGGAAATAGATAGACATTTGTCTACTGTACAATTAAACATAAATTCTGGATTAGCAGATTGGATTGATGTTGTACCTGAATTAAAAGAGAGGGTACAGGAAAATGCAGAGATTGAAAAGAAATATAAAGAATTAGCTCAGTCATACTTCAATGAATTACTTGAAAAGAGAAAGGAGCTTGTTACTTCAAACGATAAAATTAAGACCGAAGAGTTGAAAGAGAAAATCGCTAATCTGGAAAGGCAAATGAAATCGTTAAGAAAAGAACAAACTAATTCGATTTCAGTTCCAATTGGATACACTGGGCCGGGGATATATGGTCCGTCGGGTGGATATGGTTCAGCTATTGTTACAGATTTATCCGGTATATACAATAAAAATTCATCTTTTAATCTAGATGCGGCCACCAACGTCTTTAGTGAAAGAGACCATGATGAAAAAGGTTCATAAATATGCAAACATTAAAACTTACAAAAAAATACGAAAAATATCCAGAATATAAAGATTCTGGGGTTGAGTGGTTTGGTATGGTTCCAAAGTGTTGGAGTGTCGGCCCACTTAGATCGGTATTAGATGAACGTATTGAAAAAAATACTAATTTAGTAAGTAATAATATTCTTTCTGTCATGAAGGATGTCGGTGTCATTCGTTATGCTGATAAGGGTGATATAGGAAATAAAAGTTCTGATAGGCCAGAAAATTATAAAATAGTGCATGCGGGGGATATTGTTTTAAATAGCATGAATCTCGTTATCGGTTCTGTTGGACAGGCAAAAGAAATGGGGGTTACAAGCTCTGTCTATATTATCTATTATCCAAGGAACAAGGAAATTAGCTCTGACTATTATCACTATCTTTTTAGAGATAAAAATTGGCAAAAAACTTTGGGCCGACTAGGACGTGGAATAATGGAGCTACGTGAAGCCATTAAGTCTTATGACTTGAAGATTGAGCCAGTGCCAATCCCCACATTAAATGATCAGAAAAAGATTGTTGTATATTTAAATGAGAAAACTGCAACGATTGATCAAATTATTGAGAAAAAACAAAAATTGATTGAACTTTTGCGCGAAAAACGTACAGCAGTGATTAATCAGGCGGTGACAAAAGGTCTCAATCCAAAAGCCGAATTTGTTGAAAGTGGCATTGATTGGATTGGAAGGATTCCTAAGGGGTGGAGTATAAAAAAATTAAAATTTATAGGGGAGGCAATAATTGGATTAACTTATTCTCCAGAAGACATTACCGACGAAAGTGGAACGCTGGTATTGCGTTCGTCAAATGTTCAGAGCGGTTTAATTGAGTTAGGTGATAACGTTTTTGTGAAGAGTGATATACCTAAAAAATTAATAACACAAATAGGTGATATATTGATATGCTCAAGAAATGGAAGTAAGTCACTGATTGGAAAAAATGCGTTTATTGATAAAAAAAGTGAAGGTTTATCATTTGGTGCGTTTATGACTGTATTTCGTACAAAAAATTGGAGATTTGTCTCGTATTTTTTAAATTCGAATTTGTTTATGTCTCAGTTAAGTTCTACACTTACATCAACGATAAATCAATTGACGACGCACTATTTGAATAATATCTTGATTGCCATAGCACCAGAAAGGGAACAGAGTGAGATTGTTGAATATTTACATAGTAAATTAGAAAATTATGACAAGGCAGTTTTTGACGTGGAGAAGTCGATTGAAACTTTACAAGAATTTAAATCCTCGTTAATATCAAGTGTCGTAACGGGGAAAATTAAGATATGAAAAAAATATTTATTAAAAAAATAAAAATCTGGATAATTCTTATAACCATTATTTTTGTAGTCATTTTTTATCTTATTGTTTTAAATTGGAATATTTTTATTAATTATCAACAAAATATATCTTTAATTGCAGATATTTTTACTTCACTAGCTTTTCTTGGTGTTATTTTGGCTTATGTGGATTATAAACAAAAACAGCATTTTTTTAAAAAACAAGTCCTTTTAGCACTTAAAAGCCAATTGGAAGTAATAGGTATATGGTCTGGATATGGGGGAAACGGTTATAATGCGCTAGAAAAAGAAGGAGTAATTAACGGTCAAAAAATCGCTTGGAGTAATCCATTTCATTTAATTTTTAGTACAGAATCAACAGCCCTTCAGAATATTCTATCTTTACCTGGTATTACAAGTTTAGACAACGAAATTGTTGAAAAAATTTCTCCTTTAAATCAGGAAATAGAAAATTTTAATAGCTATTTAAATCAAATCAATACTTTTGTTAGATCTATACCATACGACGTCGCAATATCAATTGATTATAAATTAAAGAAATACACCGATCCTTTTTCAGATATAACATTATTAACTGATTCGGAGAAAGGTTTGTGTAAAAAAATACTTGATATGTATATTGTACTTCATTTTCAAATTATTGGAGACGATTCAACGGGAAGACTATATAAAAGATTAAAAGACCTATTAAATATTGTAAAAAATGATAGTATTCTTAAATAATATGCCATTAAAAACCAATACAAAAGAATCGGGATTTGAGGAATTGATTGAGGGGGAGCTTGTGAAGCTTTATGGTTATAAGAGTAGGAAGGCGAGTGATTATGATAAAAAATTCTGTATGGATACGGAATTGGTTTTGAATTTCATAAAAGAAAGTCAGCCAAATGAATGGGAGAAACTAGAAGCACAATATGGCGGAGAGGTGGCAGAGAATTTTTTGAGCCGTTTGGATGATGAGATAGGCTCCAGAGGGTTATTGAACGTGTTACGAGAAGGGGTGACAGATAGAGGGGTCAGAATCAGAATAGCCTTTTGGAAACCACAGAATAATTTAAATCCTGAAACTTCGGCCGAGTATGAGAAAAATATTTTGAGTGTGATAAGGCAAGTGAAATATAGTAATCAGAATGAAAATTCTATTGATACAGTTTTGTTTTTGAATGGTCTGCCTATTTTTACAGTAGAGTTAAAGAATCAACTAACGGGGCAGAATGTGATCAACGCTATTCAGCAATATAAAACTGATAGAGATTCAAAAGAGAGACTTCTGTCTTTTAAGAGGTGTTTAACGCACTTTGCTGTGGATACTGAACAGGTTTTTATGACCACTAAACTTGCTGGACTAAAAACCTATTTCTTACCGTTTAATAAAGGTGATAAAAATTCTTCTGGAAATCCTGTCGTAGAAGGAAAATATAAAACCAGTTATCTTTGGGAGGAAATTTGGAGTAAAGATAATTTTATGGATCTGGTTGGTAATTTTATTCAGGATTATGTGGAAGAAAAAGAAGATGAAAAAGGAAAAAAAATAAAAGAAGAAAAAATAATCTTCCCTAGATATCACCAGTTTGATACGGTTAAAAGAATAATTGAAGATGCTAGAGAAAATGGTTCCGGTAAGAATTATTTGATTCAGCATAGTGCTGGGTCGGGAAAGAGTAATACTATTGCCTGGGTGGCCCATAGGCTAGCCGAGCTTCATAATGATAGTAACGAGAACATTTTTGATGGAGTGATAGTGGTCACTGATCGTCGTATTTTAGATAGACAGTTGTCAAATACTGTGCAAAGTTTTTCTCATGTTGTAGGAGTGGTAAAACATATTGAAAACGGTGGAAGAGAATTAAAAGAGTGCCTAGAAAAAGGAGTGAGAGTAATAACTACTACTTTGCAAAAATTTCCCGTGATTGTGGACAGTATAGAGCAGATAGCTGGTAAGAAGTTTGCTGTGATTGTAGACGAGGCGCATTCTTCACAGTCCGGAGAATCAGCGGCTGATTTAAGGCAAGTGCTTACTTTGGACGAGGCGGAAAAAGAAACAGAGAAAGAAGAAAAATTATTTAAGACCACCGAGGATATAATAATAGAGAGAATGAAGGCTAGGAAAGTAAAAGTTCCCAATATTAGTTATTTAGCTTTTACAGCAACACCGAAACAAAAAACTTTGGAATTATTTGGAACAGAAGATCCAACTACCGGTAAATTCACACCATTTTCATTGTATTCCATGAAGCAAGCAATAGAGGAAAGGTTTATTTTAGATGTCCTAAAGAATTATGTGACTTATGAGACATATTTTGGTTTATTAAAGAAAATTGAGGATGATCCAGAATTCAATAAGAAAAAAGCGGAGAGACTTTTGATAAGTTATGTGGAAAAGCATGAGCATGCTATTGATAAAAAGATTGGAATTATTGTGGAACATTTTGAAGAAAAAATAGCCGATCAAATATATGGAAAAGCCAAGGCGATGATTGTCACTAAATCACGAATGCATGCGGTTAGATATAAAATAGCTTTTGATAAATATCTGGCAGAGAAGGGATATAAACATAAGGCTTTAGTGGCTTTTTCTGGAACAGTTAAGGATGGAGCTTTGGAATACACAGAGGCTGGTATGAATAAAGTATCAGAAAGGCAGACGGCTGAGGAATTTAAGAAAGACGAATACAAATTTTTGATTGTGGCAGAAAAATTTCAGACCGGTTTTGACCAACCGCTTTTGACAGCTATGTATGTAGATAAGAAACTAAGTGATGTGAAGGCTGTTCAAACTCTTTCAAGGTTAAATAGAACTATTTCGGGGAAAGATAACGCTTTTATTCTAGATTTCGTAAATGAAGTCGAGGATATTAAGGAGGCGTTTCAGCCATACTATACAACCACAGTCCTCTCTGAAGGAACAGATCCAAATATTATTCATGATTTAGAGAGAGATGTTTTTGCTTTCAAATTATTTAATGAATTTGAAGTGAATGGTTTTATGGATGAATATCTGCATGGGGCTAAACCAGATAAATTAAATGCTATTTTGGACGGAATAGTCTCTCGTATAATTGAAGAGAAAAATGAAGAGGAAATTGAACAGTTTAAATCATTAGTATCTGATTATATGAGAAAGTATGCTTTTGTTTCGCAAATCGTTACTTTTGAAGATCCACAGCTTGAAAAGCTTTTTGTATTTTTGAAATTCTTGAATAAAAAATTACCAAGGAGAAAAGAAGAGTTGCCATATGAAGTCTTGGAAGCGGTAGACATAGAATCATACAAGATACAAAAAATACAGGAAACATCAGTTATTCTTGATAATAGTGAAGGGGTTATTTATCCAATGACTGGGGCTGGTTCTGGTGGTACAGAGGTTCAAGACGAAATGGATCAGTTATCAAAGATAATTAAAGAAATAAATGAGAGGTTTGGTGCTAACTTTAATATTGAAGATAAAGTGGTTTTAAACAATTTAAGCGAAAGATTAATGAAGAATATTGATCTGAAAGGATCTATCGAAAACAACAGTCAAGATTCAGCTAAAATAAAGTTTGATTCTGCTTTTCAGAATGAGCTGATTACAATGTTAAATAGCCATTTTGATCTTTACAAAAAGTTAGACGAAAATCCAGAGCTAAAGAAATTTGTGAATGATAGGGTGTTTGATTATATGGTTAGAAAGGTAAAAAATTAAAATAATATGAAAACACTAATATTAATCATCGTGGGAATTGTCGCTGTGGCGCTGGGGTACACCTTAGGAAAAAATAAAAATAATCGACGGGGCGGTTGTGTTGACGGTAGGGGCGGGTGTTGCGACCATTCGCCAAAAATGGCGAATGATAAACGGGAGATGGGCGGTGAGACAAAGCCGGACGGACAAGACGGGTTGGAAGCTTTTCGGGACGAGCAGGCCGAGGAGAAGAAGAAAAATCTAGAGCAGGTTCTGGGCTTGATAGAGAAGCAGGGGAAAGTGACGAACAATGACGTGGAGAAAATGCTTGGCATACCGGAGTCCACCGTGACGAGATACTTTGACGAATTGGAAAAAGAGGGAAAAGTCCGGCAGGTGGGGAAAACCGGCCAAAACGTCTTTTATACAAAAATGTAGTTTTTGAATGTTTATCAATTTAAAAGGTTAATCAAAAATATGAATACAAAAATTTTAGCTAAAAAGATAGAGGGGCGGAAGGTGCCAAAGGTAGTGTTTAAAACGAACAGCTTTGATGGGAAAATATTACCGGGGATTTGCCCGGCGATAGATTGGAGGGATGTGACCACAGATGAGATTTTTAAAGGCAAGAAGGTTGTTTTGTTTGCCTTGCCGGGAGCCTTTACGCCCACCTGCTCTTCAAAGCAGTTGCCGGGTTATGATAAAAAATTTGCGGAATTCAAGAAATTGGACGTTGATTCCGTGGTCTGTCTGTCTGTGAACGATCCGTTTGTGATGAAGGCCTGGTGTGATGCGGAAAAAGTGAGAGATGTGATTTTGTTGCCAGATGGAAATGGTGATTTTTCCAGGAAATTGGGTACCTTGGTCAAGAAAAATAATCTGGGCTTTGGCCAGCGTTCTTGGCGCTATTCCATGTATGTCGTGAACAGCGTAGTCAAGAAAGTTTTCCTGGAGGCCGGAATTGCTGATAATTTCAAGACTGATCCGTATGAAGTGTCTGATGAGGAGACAATGTTGGATTATCTAAAGTCCTCAAGGTAATCCTCAGGGCCTCTGTGGTAAAGAGAGAGGAACGGCTCAACCGCTTATTTCACCCGGTTGAGCCGTTCCCATTCCCTCATTTTTCCCCTTCATTCTTTTCTCCCCCCCCCCCCCATTCGCCAAAAATGGCGAATGGGGGTATAATGGCAGAGTGATGGAAGGGAAGGATAAAATACAGAGTTCGAAAAGCACTGACGAGATCAGAGAAAAGATCTTGGGTTTGAAATGCTTGGCCAATGAACACCGATTAGGGATAGTAATATATTTGAAAGCAAAGAAGTCCGCTTCGGTGGGAGAGATTGCTGATCAGCTGAAGATATCTTTTAAGGCCACATCAAAGCACCTGGCCATTTTGACAAAGGCCGGGATTCTGGTTTGTCAGTCGGACAATCCCTTTGTTATCTACTCTTTGTCGCCCAACCCCGCGAAATTTATTCGGCACCTCCTCCTTCTTCTCTAAAAATCACCTCCCTACGCCACCTGCATTCGCCAAAAATGGCGAATGCAGGTTGGGTCAGATTTTACCGCGGTCAGGCGACCACTTTACATTTTTTGGGGGTTGTACTAGACTTATTTTAGGCTTTTCAAGCAAACAGGCTTGGAGAATGAACGTCGGAGTCAAATCAGAAGGAGGCGGTATGGCCAAGAAGTGTGCTCATAAGGGAAGGATTAAGAAGTTGAGTAGGGAAACGGTCTTCAGGTGTTGCAGGCCTCCAAACCCAATGGTACGGATTGAGGTGTGTGAAGATGGCACCAATATCTGTGTCTGTACTATCGGGGATGGAGAGAAATGCCCCTCTCAGGAACCGATAATCCGAATCGTCGTCTGAACTCCGCGGAGGCGGAAGTTACAGGGGCCCGGTTGCGCGTGTGCGACCGGGCCCGTTTTCTTTTTAAAATTTATTTCAGCCGACCTGAAACGTCTTGGTGTTAGGTCTGAAGAGCTCGGGGAGCCTGACTAGGTTTTTCCTTGTCTTTTCTTCATCTTCTCTATGGAACAATTCGTACGAATGGGTAAATAGAGAAAATGATAGAGTTGGGATATAATAGATATAATAGATGAGTGAAAAATATTATGATAAAGAAAATAATTAGTGTAAAAAATAAGATGCAGAGGGGGTATAAGTATGAACTGACGGCGCGGAGTGGGCGGGATTTTGATCCACGTTTCAAGCCGGATCTGACGCCAAAGGCGATGCTAGCACTTGGGGTCTTTGGTGGGCGGTACATGCGAGACTGTCGGGCGGAATATCCGGCGAGCTGGTTTGCCACCGCCAAACTTTATCCGCCGGGCCAGCCTGGGCATGATAAGAAGCTGAATTTTTTTGGCGTGGACGCTTCACAGCCCCTCTCCGTCTGGCAGAAGAAAGGTTGGATCAGGGCGCAGGATCCGCGGGGTTGGTTTGAATGGTATTGCCGATATTTTATGGGCCGGCGGTCAGCCGATGATGACCGGCAGATCCGCCGGTGGTTGGCCATGCGCCGGCATATTGCCCAAGTAGCGCGGAATTGCCGGGCAGGGGATTTGGCTTGCCGTCCGCGCCAGCGCCAAGCCCTTCTCCACTGGGCCTACGACAGCCGTAAATTTTAGTTTTTTGTTTATATTTGTATTAATGATTGACAGTGGTATAATATACACATGGAAAAAATAAAAACAAAAAATAATTTTGTCATTGTTGGAATTGTAGTTTTAATTATTATCATGTCTGTCACGGTCTTCTGGTCCGCCAGGGATTTTTCCAAGCAAGGGTCTTATGTAGAAGTGAAGGGCTTGTCTGAGAGAATTGTGAAGGCGGATATTGCCATCTGGTCCATGAATTTTGAGGTGAAGTCTAACAACATTGATACGCTGTATGCTGATACGGAGAAAAATATTACGGTCATCAAGGCTTTCCTCAAGGAAAAAGGTTTTGATACTTCAGAAATAAATGTAGCGCCAATCAATATCTATCAGGATACCTATAAGGACGCTTTGTTTAGATACAATTCTACAAATCAAATCTCCGTGTATACCAAGAAGGTGGATCTGGCCAAGTCTGCTTCCAACGAAACTTTGCTTTTGGTAAAGAGGGGAGTGGTGCTGAATCAAAACAGTATCACTTTTGATTTTTCTGATATAAACAGTATCAAGCCAGAGATGCTTACCGATGCTATCAGGAATGCGGAGGCCACCGCCAAGCAGTTTGCAGAAAATGCCAATGCCACTTTGGGCGCAGTAGTGCGTGGTAATCAGGGTGTATTTGATATTACGGACAAGGATCCCGGCTCACCAGAATATAAAAAGATTCGCCTGGTTTCCACTCTACGTTTCTTGTTAAAATAACATTTAACTCTTTACTTTTTGTCATTTAATTGCTAAATTGCAAGGGTGACTTTTCATTTTATTACATTGTTTCCAGAGATGTTTGACTCCTATCTGGGGGAGTCTATTTTAGCGCGGGCGCAGAAGGAGGAAAAAATAAAATTTAATTTTTATAATCCACGGGATTTTGTTAAACCAACCAAAGGACAAATAAAAAATGATAAACCATATTTACGAGTGGATGATAAGCCGTATGGTGGTGGGCCGGGGATGGTGATGCAGGCTGAGCCAGTCCTTAAAGCCGTGGAAGCGGTTTTAAGGAAGTTGAAAGTTATAAAGTCTGTAAAGCCGAAAGTTAAAATTATATTTTTAAGTCCGAGTGGAAAACAATTCAATACAGATTATGCCAAAGTCACGGCCAAAAAATATACCGACATTATTATTATCTGTGGACGGTACGAGGGGATAGATGCGCGGATAAAGAAAATATTTAAAATGGAGGAAATATCTGTGGGGCCATTTGTACTGACCGGTGGGGAACTGCCAGCCATGATTATGGCGGATTGTATTGCCAGGCAGATAGAGGGAGTGCTGGGTAACTTTGATTCCAGAGAGGAAGAGCGGGTGGCTAGTACGGATGTCTATACCCGGCCGGAGGTTTTGACCTATAAAGGCAAGAAATACAAGGTTCCGCCCGTCCTTTTATCCGGCAATCATGCCAAGATAGAAGAATGGCGAAAAAGGGCTAAATAGAGCCATATTTTGCCGTATAAATATTATCCTCATTTTGCTATTGACTTTAAAGCTTAAAGGTGCTATACTTGTAAATGGAATGTTAAGAGGTGAAAGCCTCTGTTTTGTTTTTCGACAACTCAACGAGAAAGATAAGAAAGGAAAGGAAGCGTGAAGTTTCGAATGACGGTGGCTGCGTGTATGTTGCTTGCGGGACTCGCCACTATGTTGACGGTGATCGTCATCAAGCGTGTGGAGCTCGTCAAGGCTGAAGCGTTTGCGATTCCGGTTGATGAAATGCCGGAAATCACGAACATGATTCGGGGTAACGAACGGTAGGAGGAAGTCAGTATGAGTGGTGAAAATCCAGTTCGACCGGTGTTCGGAGCGATAATCCTGGTGCTTCTGATTATGATGTCAATCGCCATCATGAACAAGATTCATCGGGACAGGATGGCTCGCAAAGCCATTCCGGACATGACGGCAGTCAGTGAGGAGGCGAAGAGCTTCCTCGAGACGCCGACCACGGGTGTGGTCAGCGGGCAGAACCAGAACGTGAAGGAGTCGGACCTCGGTCCGGTTCGGGTACGTCAGACGGTTAACCCTGGAATCAAGGAGTAGTGGAGACCAGAGTCAGTGGATTTAGTGAACAGTGTCGTGATGAGATGAGGAGAAACAGATGAAGTCGTTCATGTTGGCCTTGTTGGTGACGGTGTTCATGGCTGGTTCGGCGTTCGCGGGCTTGCCCACGGGCGCGGATGGTTTTCCGCTCTACCTGCCTGTGTCGTCATCGAAGGCGCTCTTGGCCTACGCCAAGGGTGAAGTCGGTATCGGCACGGTGGACGGCGGAAGTCAGGATATCACAATCCCGGGTGGAACGACCTGGGGGATGGTGATGACGGATGCTTCCCGCTACGGAAGCATTACCAACATGCTTGGCATGTTGAAGTCCATTCAGTTGGACTATGACGTGGTGGATCCGAAGGCGCCGGTGTACACGTATACCGGCCTGCGGGACACAAACTGGTACACATTCTTCTGGTCGTTTAAGCAGACGAATCTGGAGTATGTGGCTGGATCCGGCTGGCACCTGCCCGTTGGAGCGGAGCATATGCCGGTTGAGCTGGAACTGAATTCGGTGGTGCCGATCTGGATTCCAGGCTCAGTCTACGCCTACTCACGGTCATGGGACCAGAATGGCAACGCTCAGTATGATTCAGTTCAGACCGATCAGGGATATGTCTACTTCCCGACCAACATGGCCGGGAAGATCGGCCAGCTCGTGGTCTATCGGAATGATGGCGAGGGCGCTGTCTATGATATCAGCGGCGGCGGAAAGAAGGTGTCCGGCTTCAATGTCCAGATGTCCATCGATCCGTCCGTCAAGGGGATTGTTCCTCTTGCTGATCCGGTGGCCGTTGAGGCCTATCCGGTGTCCGTGAATGGGCAGGGAAAATGCCCGTTGTACGAGGTGACTGTATCGTCAATGCGTCGGGTCCGGTTCTACGCCGAAACCTCTGAGGGGGAAATGGCGGAGGGTATGTGGGCACGGGGTGCTGGTCATTGCTGGGGGTATATACCATTCGAGCAAATCGGACACACCGCATCCTTCTACCTCGGTACGGGTACCTACGAGTTCTACTTCGTCTTCCCATCCTTCGACCGGGACGGGCTGTGGAACGATCAGAACAACTACGGCGGTGGCAAGGGCGTGAACTAGCAAGGGAGGATCTTTCTCGATGAGTTGAGCGCGACGGCCTGGACTAATACTCCAGGCCGTCTTTATTTTTCAAATTTTCTATTTGACAGCCGAGTCTGCATAGTGTATGATACACATAACCTAGTCTGATTGGTATCAGACATGGAGTAGTTCATTTAACGTTTGAGAGGGTAAGATGATCAAATCCGGTCAGGTGGTGCAGATCTTCAACGCGTACGGTTTCGGGGGGTTGAACGAGCGGAAGAAGGGGAAGGAGAATCGCTTCCGTGTCTCCGCCTTTCACGAACGAAGTGGGGTCCGCATCACGGTCAGTGCTCCGCGGACTGAGAATCGCCGAGTGGCGGTCCTCGAGATCACCGATGCCTCGTGTCGTCCGATACCCGGGATCGATTTGAGGCGGACGATCACACGGTTGTCTGAGGTCCAGAAGGTCGCAGAGTCGATCGTCGTTGGACGTCTGACCGTGGCCTGACCTTGGTCCGGCCCTTCTCAGTTCAGTCCGCGCTGTGTACTCCACGGCGCGGGCTTTTCTTATGTCTGAAATCGGGTACAATTCGATAATGGCAGGAAAAGGGCACAACCGCCCCGGTCATAAGAATGACCACCCCGCCTTAGCTAAGGTGGGGATTAGTGGAATTAAATTATGAAATTTAAAACTGTAGTTGGCATAGACGAAGTGGGGCGGGGGCCACTGGCCGGACCAGTGGCCGTGTGTGCTTTATGTTTACGACTGAATAATCAAAACAAAACTTTCGCTATGGCGAAAGTTAAAAATTTTCGAGATTCAAAAAAGCTGTCACATGCGCAGAGGATAAAATGGCTGGAAAAAATTAATGAAGAAAAAGCGAAAGGGAATATTTCATACAAAGTCAGTTTTCAAAGTAATAAAATAATTGATAAGTGGGGATTAAGTTTTGCGATAAATAAATGTTTGGCGGATTCGTTGAAATCTTTAAAAATTAAGCCGGAGGAGTGCCCGGTGCTTTTGGATGGCGGATTACACGCGCCAGCGGAATATAAAAATCAAAAGACTATTATAAAAGGGGATGAGAAGGAGCTGGCTATTGCGCTTGCTTCCATCACCGCCAAGGTGACGAGGGATGCCCTCTTGGTCCGCTTGGCCAAAAAGTATCCCGGCTATGGCCTGGAAAAGCATAAAGGCTATGGCACGCGGGAGCACTATAAGGCTATTAAGAAGCTGGGTCCAACAGCCATACATCGAAGGAGCTTTCTGAAAGGCTTGATTTTAAAATCAAAATAGGCTAATATAACGCCCATGGTAAATCATATGAGACACAATCGTTCCCGAGTGGGAATGACCAGATCACATCACGCACTGACCGCTCAGACTCTTTCTGTCTGCCCAGATTGTCAGGCTAAGAGAATCAGTCACAAAGTCTGTGCTAACTGTGGTAAATACAATGGCCGAGTGGTGATAGATGTCCTGGCTAAGACGGTCAAAAAAGAAAAGAAACTCCAAGCCAAATCTAAAGCGGAAGGTAAGTAAACAAAAAAAGCACGGTAGTGCTTTTTTTGTTGTTTTGGTATATAATAGTGCCAGGTTATTTTTTAAGTAAAATAAATGGCAAATAGGCACATTGCAAGATCCATAGTTCTTCAGACTCTTTTCGAACTAGACTTTCGAGATTATTCTGAATTGGAATTACCAGAGGAAATTCTCACTCGTGATGCCTCGGAATTTGCCAATGACGTGGTGGACTTGATCTTTGTGCGGTCGTTACTCCTGGGGGTTTTAAGCAAGAAAAATGAAATTGATCTGGTGATTGAAAAAGCGGCACCGGATTGGCCACTCTCAAAGATCTCTGTGATTGATAGAAATATTTTACGCATTGGGCTATACGAGCTCCTCTTTTCTGATTCCAAGGAAGTGCCAGCCAAGGTGGCGATCAACGAAGCTATCGAGCTCTCAAAAAATTATGGCGGAGAAAAAAGTAGCAAATTTGTAAATGGTGTTTTAGGTTCCGTGTATAAAGAGCTGGGTGAGCCAGACAAGGACGCGGTGTCCAAGAAAAAGAAAAGGGCGATTATGGATATTCCGTATGAGGAGATGCCTATTGAGAGGCTGGGTGGAGCAGTGGTCTATGCCCAAAATGGTGATGATTTTTATCTGGCGCTCGTGCATGATGTGTTTGGTTATTGGACTCTGTCAAAAGGTGGCTTGGAAGCAAATGAAAAAGAGGTAGATGGAACTAAAAGGGAAATAAAAGAAGAAATAGGTTTGGATGTAGAGGTGCTAGATGAGATTGGCCGAAATGAATACGTAGCCAATCATCCGGAAAAGGGCAAGGTGCGCAAGCAGGTGATATATTTTTTGGCCAAGGCACAATACAAAGATCTGATATTGGAAAAAGATAATGGTGGTTTGGATGAGGCACGCTGGTTTAGACTGAACGAGCTCGAGGATTTGAAAACCTACGGCGATATTTTACCTTTTATTACCAAGGCCATCAGCTTGATTTCTGCTCAGAAATAGCTAATATAGAATTATGACAAAAAACACCAGTCCTGATTTCAGTAAGTTTGAGAAGAGTGCCGGTATTACCTTTAAGAATAAGGAGCTGTTGCGCCGGGCTTTTACGCACCGGTCATATTTGAATGAAAATCGGGGGAGTGAATCCTCCCACAACGAGCGCCTAGAATTCCTCGGGGATGCTGTGCTAGAGCTCATGGTGACAGAATATTTGTATGAAAAATATCCGGATAGTAATGAGGGGGATCTGACGGCTTATCGGGCATCGCTGGTCAACGCCATCACCTTGTCTGAAGCAGCGCAGAAAATAAATGTCAATGACTTTTTATTATTATCCAAAGGTGAGGCCAAGGACACCGGTAAGGCGCGCCAATATATTTTAGCCAATACCATGGAGGCCATTATTGGTGCTATTTATTTGGACCAGGGTTATGATGGATCAAAATATTTCGTGTCCAATAATATTTTTCATTTGATTGATAAAATAATTGAGGACAAGAGCTGGATAGATGCCAAGAGTAAATTCCAGGAAAAAGCCCAGGAAAAAGAAAGCGTGACCCCGCTCTATAAGAGCTTGCGGGAGGAGGGCCCGGATCATGACAAGCATTTTACCGTGGGTGT
>CAYVWL010000008.1:21371-23930 GCA_964455475.1 uncultured Candidatus Saccharibacteria bacterium | reverse complement strand
CCAGACTGCTTGATATATTTATGCTCGGCCTCCGCTGTACCGGTAATGGTTTCCTTATAAGCCACCTGCGGTTTACCCACATTGGCCTCCACACTAAACTCTCTTTTCATACGGTCCACGAGAATTTCCAAGTGAAGCTCACCCATACCCTTGATCACGGTCTCACCCGTCTCCTGATCGGACACAATTTTGAAAGTTGGATCCTCATCGGACAATTTCTTCAAGGCCATACCCATCTTTTCCTGATCGGCTTTGGTCTTTGGTTCAATACGAAGGGAAATCACTGGCTCGGGGAAGACAATCTGGTCCAGAATAATGGGGTTTGCTTCGTCACAAAAAGTATGAGAAGTTTTAGCTTCCTTCAAACCCACGGCAGCGGCGATCTCACCAGCATACACTATTTCCACTTCCTCTCTCTTATCCGCCTGCATCCTCACGATACGGCCGAGTCTTTCTTTGCGACCAGTGGTGGAATTGTAAAGATAAATACCCGGGGTCACGGAACCAGAATAGACACGGAAATAGGTCAGCTGTCCCACAAACGGATCGGTCTGTAATTTGAAAGCCAAGGCCGAAAAAGGCTCTTCATTTGAAGCATGCCTAAACACTTCCTCTCCAGTATTAGGATTGATTCCTTTCACTGGTGGAATATCGGTTGGGGCGGGCAAATAATCTACCACCGCATCCAAAACCAGCTGAATACCCTTGTTCTTCAAAGCCGAACCGGTCATCACGGGTACCAAAGTATTGGCAATCGTGGCTTTGCGTAAAATAGTTTTGAGAGTCTCGAGTGGAATCTCCTTGCCATCCAAATAATCCGCCATCGCCTGCTCATCCTGCTCCACAATTTTCTCCACGGTCTCGGCGCGATACTTCTTGGCTTTTTCTAAATAGTCAGCGGGAATTTCCTTTTCAATAATATCTTTACCCATTTCCCCTTCAAAATAGAAAGCTTTCATTTTGAGCAAATCAATAATGGCTTCAAATTTTTCTTCCTCACCAATTGGGATTTGCATGCGAATAGCATTTTTGGTCAGTCGGCTCAAAATACTTTGATAAGAGCGCTCAAAAGATCCACCAGTGCGGTCCAGCTTGTTGATGAGGCAGATTCTTGGCACCTTGCCATCATCAGCATAACGCCAGTTTGTCTCACTTTGAGGCTCCACACCCGCCACGCCGTCAAAGACCACCACCGCACCATCAAGCACGCGGAGAGATCTCTTCACCTCGGCAGTAAAGTCGATATGCCCCGGGGTATCAATGATGTTGAACATCATTTTCCGGCTGGTATCTGTCCCCATGTAAGATGGCACCCAATAACAAGTGATAGCCGCGGAACAAATAGTGATACCGCGCTCTCGCTCCTGCTCCATCCAGTCCGTGGTGGTATTTCCATCGTGCACTTCACCAATTTTGTGTGACTCACCGGTATAATACAAAATACGTTCCGAAGTGGTGGTTTTACCAGCATCGATATGAGCGATGATTCCAAAGTTACGGACTTTTTCTAATGGGTATTGTCTGGACATATATTATATTTAAAATCTAATAAATTTACCCTCCTAAGTTTTTGTCTGACAAAAATTTTGGCGGGTTAATGAAAAAATAAAGCACCAGGCCTTAGATGCCGATAGGATACATTAAAAATGATAGAAATGCAACAGAACTATATCCATATTATCGATACTTTTTAAAATATTGAGATAGAGATTATGAATAAGCTAGGAATCATAATCGCCACAGATAATAGCAGAACAAGCCATCTCCAGACAGGGCGATTCATATCTTTTAGAACAGAGTTAAGAAAATAGACTGACAAACACAATAAAATAATATTTATCGAATCCCAAATTAGAAGTGTGGTAGAAAAATTACTTGATTCACCATACTGAAAGACGTAACCAGGTAAAGTAATTGTTGATAGGATCAATAATAGAAGCGAGGCCACATATCGTATTATCTTCATAACGACATGTTAACATATCGTAATCAAAATATCACTTAGTAAAAAGTCGACGAACGGCTCATCCGCCTAAGGTGGATGAGCCGTTCAGTGATTATAGGTTGAAAAATAAGGCTTACCAGGCAAAGTGAGCAAAAGCCTTGTTGGCCTCGGCCATACGGAGGGTGTTTTCTTTCTTCTTGATGGCTTCGCCTTCATTTTTGGAAGAAGCGATTATTTCATCAGCTAGCTTCTTGTGCATTGGTGCCCCTTTCTTGCTTCGGGCAGCCTCAATAATCCACTTCATGGACAAGGCAGCTCGGCGAGCGGGACGGACCTCTACCGGCACCTGATAGTTGGCACCACCCACTCTTTTAGAGCGGACTTCGACGTTTGGTGCGGTGTTGGACAAAGCCAATTCAAAAATCTCCAAGGGATTGGTGCTCTTGGTCTTCTCCTTGATATCATCAAACATATTATAGACGATCTTTCGAGCGACCGTCTTCTTCCCCTTCTCCATAATATAGTTCACAAATTTACTGACCTTCACGGACTTGTAAACTAGATCGGGGGTGAGTTCTTTTTTTACTTTTAATTTTCCTCGCATATTATTTATT
>CAYVWL010000008.1:15314-21271 GCA_964455475.1 uncultured Candidatus Saccharibacteria bacterium | reverse complement strand
TTTGGCTTCTTGGCACCATACTGTGACCTACCCTTCATTCTCTTCTCCACTCCACCAGCATCAAGTACACCGCGGACAATAGTATAACGAAGACCCACGTCTTTCACACGTCCACCACGGAGCATCACCACAGAGTGCTCTTGTAAATTGTGGCCCATACCTGGAATATATGCGGTTACCTCCAAACCATTCGTCAGGCGAACACGAGCAATTTTACGGATAGCCGAGTTTGGCTTCTTTGGAGTCTTGGTGGTCACTTTGATACATACTCCTCGTTTAAAAGGGGCATTATAATAGGTGGGTCGATTCTCCAGGGTATTAAAACCTTTGGTCAGAGCAATAGCCTTGACCTTGCGGGGCACAGACTTGCGGTTTTTCTTGATTAATTGATTTATCGTCGGCATCCCATTAGAAAATTTAAATTCTATACTTTTTTAACATTCCTTACCCCGCTGATTTTCTAACGGGACAGGTCTCTGTTAGTCAGGGCAATATACTATAAAGCGCTAAAAAATGCAAGGAAATACAGAGTTGTATTCAACGACAATATTTCCGCCGTCCCGTATCAAGTTCACATGACATATAATATTACAAAACTACGTTTAAAAGAATAAATATTAAATAATAATAGGAGATACTCCCCAAACTTGGTACTGGGACAAATCCCTATACCAAAAGCTGGAAAAGCCAGTTTACAATATCACCAATAATCCAGCCAAAGAAAATAATAAAGATAATGACAATATAAAATCCATATTTTTCCAAAGCCACCAGTTGAGCCTCATAACGATACGGGATAAGGGTAAACAAAATTTTAGAACCATCGAGTGGTGGCACCGGTACCAGATTAAATACGCCGAGAGTAATATTAAGAATCACAATGTAGGCCAATAAGAGCAGAGTGGGTTGTGACAAGTGGAGCGCGCCAGCATAGCGGATAATGATCGCAAAAATAATGGCAATAATAAAGTTGGTCAGGATACCGGCGATAGAGACACAAAACTCCCCTAGCCGTCTGTTCCGCAGATTATACGGATTATAAGGCACCGGCTTGGCCCAACCAAAAAGGAAACCGGAATTTGTCATAAACAAAAGCAGGGGCAGAATAATGGAACCGAAAAGGTCAATATGTTTTAAGGGGTTCAGGGTGAGCCGTCCTTGATTTTTAGCCGTGGGGTCACCAAAGGCATAGGCCGCCGCGCCATGCGCCACTTCATGGGCCATAACCGAGATTATTAAAACGATTATTTGAAATATAAAATCCATCTTGCAATTTTAGCATTCTATGCTAAGATAGCCAAGCAATGAAAGTATGCGCCATTACAAAAAAGGGATCCATCATGGGAGGCGGGTATTCAAACCGCACTCGTGCCACCAAGTTTAACCCCACTGGTATGGTCCGTAAATACGTCAATCTTCAGAAAAAGAAGGTGTATGTTCCCGAACTCAAAAAATCTTTCATCCTTACTCTCTCTACCCGCGCTATCAAGACTATTCAGAAAAACGGCGCCTACGCCACCCTGAAAAAAGCCGGCATTATAAAATAGCTATCTACTACTAGGTAATAGTAAAAATTTCTGCTTTTTTGTGTTATAATTAACCTGCCTAAGTTTTATCTAATAAAATTTTGGCAGGTAAAAATGAAAAGTCTGGTCTCAAGAAATAAAAATTCCGGTTTTACCTTGATTGAATTAATGGTGGTACTTTCCATCATTTCCCTCATTTCCAGTATTGTCCTCTCCTCTTTTTCTGCGGCCAAGACAAAGGCCCGCGATACCAAAACTATTATGGAAATGAAAGAGCTCCAAAGCGCCCTGAATTTGTATTTTAGTAATAATGGGGACTATCCCCTTCCAGGAAACACTGGCGATGATGATATCTTCTATTCTAATTGCGATGAAACAAAGGGTGATAATTTTACCTTAGCCTTGCAAGAGCTTCTAAATGAGAAGTTAATATCTTCCATTCCTAAAATTACCAATCGAGTAATTATCAAGGACACAGACGGAGTCGAATTCCCCGTCTGCTTTGGTTATAATCACGGAAAGAATCTCCAGATTGAAATTTCGGGTAAAACTGAACCAGTCTTTTCTTGTGGTGGCAAAAGTATCAAAGATACAGACTATGCCATCTTCTTTCGGACGGAAAAGAATGTTAATTTTCCAAAATTGATGTTATTTACAGGAGACGATAACAATGAATCACTTACGCCCTATAATAATGTCTCTTATTGTATCACTCCATAGACTTATCACTGACAATCAGGATTATATGAATTAATCTTCTGCCTAGTCATCGGCCCCACGTAACCAATAGCGGGATTTATATTATTGGCCGACTGAAAAAGTCTCACCGCCTTGTAGGTCATAAGACCAAAGAAACCGGTAGAAGGTACGGCTAAATAACCATTATTGGCTCTAAGAAAATTCTGCAAAATAGTGACTTGTTTTTCGGGTATGGTATTTGTTCTATCATACGAACCAAGCTTGAGATCGGAAGGAAGACAAGCTGAAGGAGGGGTCATTTGGCCGACGGTAGAAAATTCCCAGTTGATATTATTGGCTTGTGTGGTAGTGCCGACGGAGAAATAAGCCTTAATAATAGTAATAGCCTTAGAGTCCATAACATCGGCATAGTTAACAGAAGTGGTAGCCCCGGTAGTATTTATCTTCCACTGTGTGCCCGGCACCATACTCCTTAATAAAACCTTGGCAGTACTACTACCCACGACAGTCAGAGATTTTGCAATGGTGGTAGTAGATACAACAGGAAAATATATAACTTTGCCTGGAGCATTGATAATGAGGTTCTGATACTGCCAATCTTTTATTGTAGAGCTGGCCGTGTCGCTGCCGTAATAAAGGACGGTACTGCTGGCCAAAATACTGTGGGGATTCGAGATCGCCTCATACCCTTTCATTTTAATATTAGAAGATGTCGCAAAGACCAATATTCCAATTGTTTTCAGATTATTTCCTGCCAAATCCAAGGCCCCAGAGACATTTAGAGTCTGAAAGGTACTAGCGCCAGACAGAGAGATCTGACCTGAACCCTGATTCATCGTTACTGTCTCGCTTGTCCCGGCTGTACCACCCTTATTTACTGCTGTCATTCCCGTACCACTAAACGTTAACCGGCCATTAAAGGTTCCACTAGTGACAGTAAAAGATTTATCCGCGCCGGTCATGTTCAAGGTAAGATTTGTGCTACCGAATACAGTTGGCACACCAGAGGCTTGTGATTGAGCATAGTTTCCTTGTAGGGTAATAGTTTTAGCACTACCAGCGAGCCAGGTATGTGTTCTGGTACAGCAACCGACAGAAGATTGTACGGTGAGATTACCAGCCACTGTGAAATTATCCGCAAAAGTGGTAGTGTAGTTAGCACCCGTGTCGGTAGAAGTCAGGACTAAATTATTAAAAGTAATACCACCAGTGGTTATGGTGGGACTGAGGTTAGTGCTGTCTATAGTCACTGTCCCCGCTCGGCCCGTAAAGATAGCTCCGGCTTCATTGGTTATTGTATTATAAACTGTCAAGTTATAGGAGTTGACCCCGCCGTTATTTGAAGCATCCAGAGTTTTACCATTTTTAATTATTAGATTATAAATCGAACTATTTCCAGATAGGACCACTGATCCTGATGTAAGATTTACGGTCACAGTCTCGGTGCCTACCGTTCCTCCCCGACTCAAAGAAGTAGTACCTGTCCCGGTCAAGGTAAGTAAACCATTAAAAATTCCCGAGGTTACAGTAAATGATTTATCTGCCCCAGTCATATTTAATGTCAAATTACCATTACCAAAAATAGTCTGATCACCGGAATTATTTGTTTGAGCATAATTCCCTTGTAAGGTAATAGTCTTGGCACTACCGGCGGACCAGGTGTGACTCTTTGAACAACAGTTGGCTGTTGACTGAACTGTAAGATTACCGGCAATAATAAAATTATCGGCAAAGGTAGTGGTGTAATTGGCATCTGACTCACTTGATGTTAGAACCAGATTATTAAACGTAATTCCAGCCGTAGTAATGGTTGGAGAAAGAGCTGTATGACTAAAGGTGACTGTACCCGCCCGAGCGTTAAATATGGCACCGGCCTGGTTGGTCATGGTGCCATAAATACCTATATTATATGAATTTGTTCCACCATTATTAGAGGCATCTAGGGTTTTACCATTTTTAATTACTAGATTGAAAAAATTACTATTACCGCTCAAGACAACCGTACCAGCAATGGGATCAATCGTAGTTGTCCCAGATGAAGCGCCACCTCCCTTACTTATTATTGTCGTCCCAGTTCCGTTAAATATTATGTTGGCTCCGACATTACCACTATTTACCACGAAAGACTTACTTGCTCCAATCATATTTAATGTTAAATTAGCATTACCAAATACCACTGACCCACCAGCACCGTTTGCCTGTGAATAATTTCCCTGAAGCGTAATGACTCTGGTACCACTGGGAACCCAAGTATAGGTTCCGCAACCTGAAGCACCAGTGGCGACTGACAAATTGCCAGTAATGGTAAAATTGTCCGCAAAGGTGGCTATAAAGTTGGCACATACTCCGACGGTACCGATTAAAGAGAGATTATTAAACGTAATTCCTCCTGTTGTAATTGTCGGAGAAATATTATTACTATTAAAAGTCACTGTCCCCGCTCGGGCAGTAAATACAGCCCCGGCTTCATTAGTCATTGTTCCGTAGATAGTCAAGTTGTATGAATTTGTACCTCCGTCGTTCGAGGCATCAAGAATTTTACCGTTTTTAATTATAAGATTGTAAAAATTACTATTAGCACCTAAAACAACCGTGCCTGAAGTTGGATTAATAGTCACCGTCCCTGATGGGACACCACCGGCCTTATTTATAGTGGTTATTCCTGTGCCATTTAGAACGACGTTACCACCAATGCTTCCTGTACTAGAGACGGTAAATGACTTACCCGCCCCCGTCATCAGTAGCGTTAGATTAGTATTACCAAAAACAGGTGTACCGCCACCACCTGATGTCTCAGTAAAATTGCCTTGTAGAGTAATTGTCTTGGCACTGCCAGAGGACCAAGTATACGTACCACAACCAGCGCTACCTGTCTGAACGATAATATTTCCTGCGACCGTAAAACTATCCGCGAAAGTGGTAGTGTAGTTCGCACAGCTGCCAACCGTTCCGGTTAAATTTAAATTATTAAAAGTAATACCACCTGTTGTAATCGTGGTATTAGCGCTATTACTAAAATGTACGGTAGCCGTTCCCGAACCACTATATACTGATGATGTACCGGAGTTAGTAAAAGTGCCTCTGACTGTCCATGTAGTGCCGGTATTTTGGGTAATCACTTTTGTATAGTTAGCCCCAATCGTTGTGGTAGATACTGTCCAATTCACATCAATGGTCGCATTTGTATTTACCCCTCCATCAAATATAACTGTATCGACTGAGGTAGGAACACTTGCGCCTGGGACATAAGCAGTCGAAGTTGCCCAACTGGAGACAGTATTAATACTGGCACCATCCCCACCAACCCAATATCTATTCGCCGCTTCGGCCTTGAGAGATGAGGAGAAAAACATGACCAAGAAAAAAAGAGAGAGAGACAGAAGCGAGAGATTTATCTTCTTAAAATGTGACATTCTTATTTTTTTTAAAATTAATAAATAAATTAGCTTGCTATAAGCCAACATATTATATCACAATAATTGGTTCATATAAAAAAACTATGGACGGGCCTGCACCTGCAAGCCCGTCCATTTCTGTGCCAGCACTAGGCGCTGACCCTCTTTGCCCGGCAGTCTTTCGGCTGAACCAGGAGCTTGAGTGAAACACCCAGATTGATGGCCGCCAGCAAACCGATAATGCCGGCGATGATAAGCATTGCCTCCAGGTTATCCATTGCTGAGCGTTTACTGGTTCCCATCTTCTCCCTCCTCATGGATGGTGACGGTTGACACC
>CAYVWL010000008.1:0-15214 GCA_964455475.1 uncultured Candidatus Saccharibacteria bacterium | reverse complement strand
CTCTCCTTGTTCTTCTGGACTCATTGCCCAGATCTTTTATAGTTATACACCTGAACACACGCAAAGTCAATGACTCATATTTATCGTCTGACCGTCAGTTTTAAAAATAATCATCCCATTACCCAGTGTTTCCAATACTTTTTCCTGAAATTTGGCCAGTAAATCCAAGACTTCGGGTGAGGGATGACCATAGCGGTTATTGAGACCAGCCGAGATGACAGTATATAAAGGTGAAACAGTACCAATAAACAGTTCCGCACTAGAAGTTTTAGAACCATGGTGTCCCGCCTTTAGCACATCACTGTCTAAAATATTCCCGTATTTACCCACCAAATATTTTTCTATCTTCTGTGGTGAATCCCCGGTCAGCAAAAAAGAATTTTGCCCGTAAATCAATTTACCGACAATTGAAGCATCGTTTGTCTCCCAACCGGCCGTATTTTGAGTCGGGAAAAGAATACCAAACTCCGCCCCGGCCCCGAGACTGATTATTTCCGGCACCATAATTATTTCTTCCTTAATATTTTTCTCTCTGACTAAGTCTTCCAGCTCCAGATATACCGCCGAAGTGGAGGTAGTATTTGTCCGGACAAATAAATCCACGTCAAACCTTTTCAGCACCTCCACCAAACCGCCGATATGATCTTGATCCGCATGCGTGGCCAGGACCACGTCTATAGACCGGTCATAAAACGGCATGACCTTGCCAAGCTCGCGCAAGACGCTGGCCCCCGGTCCCCCATCCACGAGCATTTGCCGTCCGGTGGGCGCGGTGATAAAGATAGCGTCCCCCTGCCCCACATCCAGAAAAGCCACTGCCAATTCCCCTTTATTTACACCAGAGACGGCATAATAAATTACACTGACAATCATAATCAGCCCGATTAGAAATATTATTTTAAAATTTCGCTTCATATCTTTTTTTCTTTACCTCTATCCTCCAAATTATAACAAGAAAAACTAAATAAATAAGAATCGTCAGACCAAGCGGAAAATTATTGAGGCTGACAGCGGATAACGGCAGATGTGAGAAGAGATAAATCACTTTTAGCATATAGGAAAGCAAAAGTGAGGTAAAGAAAGCCACCGGTAAGGCAAGTGCGACTGAAATAAAACCTAAGAGGCCGGTAATAAAACCAAAGAGCATAATAGTGGGAATAAGAGGCAAGATTAAAATATTGGCGGGCAAAGCAAAAATAGATAAAGTCCCCATTTTATACAAAATAAATGGCAAAACAAATATCTGCGTGGCAATAGTAGCCGTCACCACTTCCCGCAAATGATGTTTTTCCGTAATAAAAGTCACCTTATTTTCGATAAGCGGTGAGATGAGGATCAGGGCTAAGGTGGCCAAGAAAGATAATTGGAAAGATAAATCAAAGACGAGAATTTTTGGATTCTGAATGAGCATAAAAACACCGGCCAAGAGTAAGGCTCGGCTGATATCATATTTTCGGCCAGTACCTTTGGCCAGGAGGACGAGCAAGGCCATAATAGAGGCCCGCAGGACGGTAGCCGAACCGCCGGTCATGATGGCAAAGAAAAATATTCCCACCGCCCCAAAAGACATAGCCCAAATCCGCGGAAGAAAAGACAGGAGAAACATAATCCCCAAGGCCACAATGGTAATATTGTAGCCGGACAAGGCCACAATATGGGACACGCCAGCCAAGCGGAAATTATCTTGCCACTCCTGCCCCAGTGAATTCTTGGCGCCCAAGATGAGCCCACCCAAGAGAGCGGATTCGGGCTCCTTGATCAATAAATTTATCTTACTCAAAAAAGCATTCTTGAAAGCAAACAGTTTAGACCTAATAAATGAGCCGTTATTTTCTGAAATAATTTTAGCCTGGGCAAAACTAATCTGATAATAAATATCATCCTTGGCGAGATAATTCACATAGTCAAATTCCTGACCATTTTCCGTCTCAAAGTTTTCCGGCTTTTCTAATTTCCCTTGCACCTCAATCAAATCTCCATACTTAAATTCTGGAAACAAGCCAGTGCTCACTAAAATATGTCCGGTAATGGTCAGCTGAACAGTCTCGTCCCTCACTTTAGGTTCATCAATTATCACACCGGTCAGTGTCACCTTCTCTCCCAACTGGGCAGACAAATTATTTTCCTCACTCCTTATCTCCTTTATCTCATAACGTAAAATCCCCAAACCAAAGGAAAAAATAAAAAGAGTGAGGAGGATGACCGCTCTATTATTCTCTGCAAAGAACTTTCCAAAAATAGATATGACGGCAGAAAGAATAAGAATTAACAGAAAAAAAGAAAAACCCATCTGGAAAAATGAGCTTAATAATATTCCCAGAGTAAAGCCACTCGCTAATGTATAAAAGATATCACTTTTCATTTCACACCCCAGCTCCGAAGAATCTCGATCTCATGTATTTCGGAAATGGCCTTTTGAAATCTGGCACCCTTCTGGCCTTTCACTCTTTTTTCACATTCCGGCCAGGTTTTATCAATATTTAAAATACCATTAACCAAACTTAAATAACTGTAGGCCTTGGCACCTTTACTATGTTTTACTGTTTTCTTTTCCTCGTCGTGCCCCAAGTCCAAAATATTTATCTTATATTCCGCAATCTTTCCTCTAAACAATTTCACCGGCTCGCCCTTGGCCAAGTCAGAGGCTATTTCATCACAACGCTCATTCCCCGCCACCCCCACATGCCCGCCCACATAGTGCCATTTTATCTTTTTCCCCTTGATCAATTCCGCCAGTTTTTCCCACAGATCCTTATTCAACACTTCTTTCTTCTCTTTGGTCCGCCAGCCATTTTTCTGCCAACCGTAAATCCATCCGGTCACGCCATTTATCAAATATTTGGAATCTGTGTAGACTTCAACCTCCCTCAGTCCCTCCTCATCTGATGAGGGAAGGTGAGAAAGTGCCTTTAGCGCCCCAGTCAATTCCATCCGATTATTAGTAGTGTGTTTATCAAATCCACCTAGTTCCTGAACATCACCATCAGAATTCTTACTTTCCGCTTTATGAACTTTCAACTTTATAACTACCGCGGCCCAACCGCCTGGTCCCGGATTTCCCTTTGACGCCCCATCACAAAAAATAATTATCTTGCTTTTATCCATGGCCAGATTATAGCACAACTTCCACATCCACAATCCGCAGGCGTAGCTCCGCAAAACCGCGGAAAACGGACTTTTCAAAATTGGCATAGAGATTTATTCTATCACCCGCCTTTAATTCCCCACCCCAATTGTCTGTCCTCATAAAAAAACCCACAGCTTTTACCTTCTTACTGTGTGAATTTTTAAAAATAATTTCCAAATGATTATTTTCTTTACCAAAATTACGCACACTTTCAATCTCAATTCGTTCAAGCAAAAAAAGTGGCTTGGGGTTACCGGTGCCAAATGGTGCCAATTTCTCAATCAGCCGATAATTACCATCCGCCACCTCATCCAAACTGATTTTCGCATCCACCTCCTCGGTCGGACAAAGCGTGGCTTTATCAGACTTGGACAAAGCCACGCTTTGTCCGACAACCAATTCATAGGAGATTTGCAGTTTTTCTTCTAGCAAATGCACTTTTTCTTGAATGACCGAGAAACCACCAGACATATGATGCCCGCCGAACTCTTCAAATATTCCCGCCTCCACCGCTTGCATGAGCGCGATAAGACTGACACTACCATCTGACCGGCAGGACCCTTTTAGTACATTGCCCCCATCTCGCCCCCAGAGAAAAACCGGACAGGAGTGATCATCCACCAGTGAGTTCGCCACTAGGCCGAGGAGTGATGGCTTCCACTCCGGATTACCAATCACAATCACTTTTTTCGAATGGTCAGCATTTCTCTCCTTCATTATCTTCCGCACTTCTTTTACCATACTAGCTACCACGCCCTTGCGCTCATTATTTATATGGTCCAAATGTCGGGCCGAAAGATCGGCCTCCACCTCATCCCTAGCGATGAATAATTTAAAAGCATCCTCTGGGTCCCCCATCCGTGAAGCAGCATTGATCCGGGGCGAAATGGAAAAACCAATATCATCCTCCGTCAGATTGACCTGTTCAATCTTTAATAATGACAATAGCTTCATCAGTCCCAAGCGTGGAGATTTCCGTAAAACTTTTAGTCCATAATGTGCCAAGGCGCGGTTTTCTCCAATCAGTGGCACCATATCTGACATAGTGGCTATTCCAACCATATCCAAGAGCCATTTCTCCCAGCCGACCGGTAATCCAGACAAAATCTCCAGAACACCCTCGGAATGATTAGTCCGCGTTAAATGGAGAGGGTGTTGTGGAGATTTTGTATCCAGTAAAGCTTGTACTAATTTATACGCCACTCCGGCCCCGCACAAATCTTTAAACGGATAATGGCAATCCTTTCTTTTCGGGTCGATGACGGCTATTGCTTTTGGTAATTTTTGTTTCGGTTCACCCGCCAAAGTTTTATCAGATAAAATTTCGGCGGGTAAATGATGATCGGTCACAATTAAATCTATCTTATGAGTTTTTATGGCATCCGCTTCAGCTAAATCTGCAATCCCACAGTCCACAGTGATAATCAAATCCACCCCATCCTTCTTAAATTCGTCTATCGCCTCATGATTTAAACCAAAGCCCTCATCATGCCGATGTGGAATATAATTGATAAAATTATCATGCCCAATTTTGGTAAAGAAATCATGAAGGATCACGCCCCCTGGTATACCATCCGCATCATAATCACTGAAGATGACTATCTTTTCTTTTTTCTCCACGGCCTGGAGCACTCGCTCCACCGCCTTGTCCATATCCTTTAGCAAAAAAGGGTCATGGAGGTCCCGCGCATAATCAGGGTTCAAAAAAAGCTCGGCCTCTTCTGGCGTCTTAATCCCCCTGTTTAAAAGCAAAGTCTGAAGCAACGGCGGATAAAGTGACATGGGGTGATTATAGCAGAATTTCATGCTAAAATACCCTTATGAAAAACGATTGTATATTTTGTAAAATAGTGGCCAAGGAAATCCCAGCCGAAATAGTATATGAGGATGAAAAATTCATTGCTTTTATGGATATAAATCCCCGTTCTCCAGGCCATGTCCAGGTAATTCCGAAAGAACATTATCGTTGGGTTTGGGATGTGCCAAATACAGGAGAGTATTTTGAGGTTGCAAAAAGGATAGCTCTTGCTCAAAAGAAAGCTTTTGTTCAGGAAGAGATCTGGGTTCGAATCTGTGGAAACGAAGTCCCACACTCTCATATTTGGGTTTTTCCTACCCCCGAGAGAACGCCCGGCGATAAAATGGATTTTAAAAGTAACGCCGAAAAGATTCGAAAAAATTTATAGTTAAATTATACTCTCTATTTGATACTTTTTATTGAGCTGTACTTTTTTCAGAGATACTTTTTCTATTAATTTTGTCTCGGGATTTATTTCTACTTCTAACAGTCCCCCCTGCATAGTCTCCGCGGAAAAATACTGGTCAAAAATAAAATTCCCTAGACTATACATAATATAAACATTTTTATACTGCTCTAAAGTCTGCACCACATGCGGATGCGCCCCCACCACCAGATCCGCCCCGGCATCTATGGCGGTCTCTGATACCCTCTTCTGATAATCATTGGGCTCCGGCTCATATTCATCACCAAAATGAAAGTAAGTAATTACCAAATCACTAGTCAGCTGGGCTGAAGATATTTCCTTCTTCATCTCTTCCAAATCCAAATTGGCAAATTGATTAAATGATAAAATCATCACTTTTATATCATCAAAAATAAATGGTTCCGAACCGGCCAGCCGTAAATCATTTTCCAAAAGTCTAACCTTGGTATCCTCAAAGGCTTCCCGACCGTAGTTAAAAATATGATTATTATCTATAGAAAAAGCGTCGAAACCAGCTTCCTTTAACACTGGAAGAACCTTTGGATCCATCCGAAAGGAATACAGATTTCCACCATCTTGTCCCTTATCAGACACTGGCCCCTCCAAATTTCCAAACAATAAATCATAATTTTGGAGCTGACTCTTTACCTTCACAAATAATTCTGCATAATCCCCGCCAAAATTTTTATTGACAGAATATTTGACTCCTCGGTCAAGCATAATATCCCCCACAAAGGCCAACTTGATATTTGGCTTGATAATTTTTGGTTTAGAAAATATGGCCGTAGCCGTTTGAGGAATAATTTTATCTGGAACTGGCGCCTGAAATAAATTCAAAAGCTGACTAGCGGAAAAGAAAATCAGAGTAAATAAGAATAGACTCCAAATAAATTCTTTTTTCTGGCTAGTCCACATTTTTTAGCAATTCACCAAACTTTTTTGGGTTCAAACTTTCTCGGCCAACCAGGAGCCCTTGCACTTCACCAAGAGTAATCATGTCCCGGGCATTATTATGATTGACGGAACCACCATAAAGAATGGGCGTAGAAACTGCTACCGCCGAGCCGTATATTTCCGCCAGGACTTTTCTGATAAATAAGGAAGTTTCGTGAATATCGGCGGGCTTCATGGCCTTGTCCTCACTCTGACCGATAGCCCAAACTGGTTCATAGGCAATAACAACCTTACTTAAATATTTTTTGCTTAATTTCCCCAATGAATTCACTATTTGACTGCGGAGAAAATGCAAATATTCGCCATGATCATCACGCTCTTTCTCCCCCACACAAAGTATTGGATGCAAACCAGCCTTGACCGCCGACGATATTTTTTTGGCCACCACTTCATCTGTCTCGCCCAGCGCCCGCCGTTCGGAATGCCCCAGAATCACATACTGCACACCGGCATTGTGAAGCATTTTAGCCGAAACCTCTCCAGTCAACGCCCCCTCGTTCTCAATAGAAGCGTCTTGTGCGCCAAAAGAAACGATCTTATTCCCCTTGTGTGAAAAATCTGTCAGCCAGGGATAAGGCATGCACAAAATTACTCCCACCCTTGTAACACTCTGAGCCACCTTAGCCGACTCTTGAAACAAAGCATCAGCTTTCTCATAAGTTTCGGGATTCATCTTCCAATTGGCCACCACTAAAATTTTATTTTTCTTCATGAGGGGAATTATAGCTTTATTCCAAAGTAATTTCCACCGTGGCGTTGGCGCTGGCAGAAATATTACCAAAACTGTCCCGCACCCAAGCATATAATATCTTTACGCCCGATGAGGCAAAAGTGTAGGTTGTTGGTATATCAGTTGACCATAACGGATCATCAATTGCTGGGGTAATATCTGACTCTGTCAGTAAATAATCTGAAACTATAATATTGTCCGTGGCAGTGAAAGTTGTAATATCTACCACCAAGGCAGAGGCGGTGGCGGGAATAGTAAAATCAGTAATAGCAGGCGGTGTGATATCTACTTTTTCATCATATAGAGCCTGTGCTTCCACACCGGTCAGTACTCGATTATAGAAATGTACCTCATCAATGGAACCATCCATGTATCCTTCTGCGTCAGGATAGTCTCTACGGCCGATAGAAAATTGAGCCCCTTCATTGTTATACAACTCGTGAATTGATTGATCCAACTGAACACCGTTTACATAACTGGTATTTTGACTACCATCAGATGTGACAAGAATATGTGACCAGATGCCGGGCGTTATGTCCCCGAAGGAAAGGCCATAACCCTCTCCGCCATTAACCTCAAGATAGCCTGTGCCATCACTAGTATATATCATCCAGCCCCTAGTACTAACAGAATCCTTGCCAGCGTAACAACTAGCAAGATTATTCGGCTTGACCCAAAGAGACAAGCTAAATGTTTGGAGATTCTGAGTGATGCCAGTGGAAATATAATCATTCACGCCGTCAAAACGATAGGCCGTATCCGCCACGCCGCCCACCCCGGTGGTGAGAGTGGCACCGTGAATTGTCCCGTCATTACTCCCTTCAGTATCCGTGGCATCCCCGTCAAAAGCCCAATAGGAAGAAGTGAATTCGGGCTGAACAACCGTATAGGAATCATACAAAGCGGTCACATCTTCAGCACTTAAGGCCCTGTCATATATTTTTATATCGTCTATTTTTCCATTTAAACTATATCCGCTGCTACCAAAATCCTTACCGACGTGAAGATAATCAGAGACTGTTTGCATAGAAGCTCCGGGAGTACCGGTAAGAATAGTTGGAATACTCACTCCGTCCACGTAAATTTTCTGATCTTCTTCCAAAATACCACCATTATATGTGACTACCACGTGATGCCATCTACTTCGAGTCAAAGTATTACTGCCCGTATAAATATCCGAACCATTCATAAAGATGTAAACATTATCAGTATTAATATTATTAAACATAATAACAAAATTCTCAGTTGCCCCTCCACCCAAGGTGCCCAATAAAGTCTGTGTCCTGATATCGCCGGGATTTAAATATGTCCAGAAAGAATAAGTCCTTGGGGCATTTCCCTCAATCGGTACCAAAGCCTGAGAATCAATATAATCATCCACTCCGTCAAAGCTATAAGCTGTATCCGCCACACCACCAATCCCAGTGGCCAGAGTGGCACCAGTGACAGCGCCGTCATTGTTCCCCACCGAGTCTGTGGCGTCACCATCAAAGGACCAGTAAGAAATGGGCGCTAAAGGATCATAAGTCCCAGTCACACCAAGATAGGTAATGGCCGGATTGACATATGGGGCTTTGCTCTGACCGAGGGCAACTAGGGCTTCATAAATAGCGGTGAGGGAGTGCATGGAGTCAGCTGGTGGTTCGGTGGGATTTTCAGCATGAGCGCCAGCGGTGGTGGTAGAGTTGCTAATTAGGTTCCAGATATCTTCCAGACTGTAGCCATAGGTACTGCCTTGATCAGCCTCTGGATCAGGGGTGAGAGAGGAAGAGATGATTTCAGTGGTGGGACGGTTGGTATCAGGGTTGTCATAGTCACCGGTGATACCGAGATAGGTGGTGCCGGTTTCCAGGTTTTCTCTTTGGATGAGATTAGCTAGTTCAGCGTAGATTTGAGAGACGGAGAAGGAGGTGGTGGCGGTGGGGTGAGAGGGGGCGGAGATGGAGTGATCACCTTCCTCGGCTGATTGATTGTGGATGAGGTTGTAGATGTCTGTGAGAGTGTAGCCAGTCTCGGTGGGAGCGGAGGAGTTCGTGATGGGGCCGGCGAAGACAAAAACCCCAAAAAGGAGAATGACTAAACTGGCGAAGAAAAAATACTTTCGCATGGAAGAATTATAACATTATTTATGCTAAAATATACTACAGGATATGCACAAAAAGTTTTTGCTTAAAAATAAATCTGAAAAGGGGTTCTCCTTAGTAGAAGCCATCATTGGCACGGCGGTTTTTGTTATCTTGGCCCTCAGCGTCTATCAGGCTTTTACTACCACTATGGATGTGGTGCGTCTCTCGCGCGTGAAAATCACCGCCACCGCCCTTGCCAATGAGCAGTTTGAAATTATGCGTAATCTCCCCTATGCGGATATTGGTATTGTGGGTGGCTTGCCCCGGGGTAAAATACCGGCCAGTCAAACTCTCACGCGTGATGGCAAGGAATTTACCATCAAAAGCACAGTCAGAAATATTGACGATCCTTTTGATGGCGAAATTGGCGAGGTGCCAAACGACACTTCTCCGGCCGATTATAAGCTGGCGGAGCTAGAGATCACTTGCACTGCCTGTAAAAATTTTCCTCCACTTATTTTAACCACTAATATCGCCCCTAAGAATCTGGAAAGTTCTTCTACCAACGGTGCTATCTTTATCAAAGTTTTCGATTCATCTGGCCAACCAATTTCTGGTGTAGATGTCCATCTGGAAAATAATCAGGTGATTCCCTCTTTCTCTATTGATGACACCACTAACAATGAGGGCCTGCTCCAAATAGTGGATGCTCCGCCAGGCGCCCAAGCTTATGAAGTGAGTGTTTCCAAAACCGGTTATACCAGTGATCAGACCTATGCTATTGGTGATCCAGAGAACCCCACCCCAAACACCCCTCACGCCACGGTCCTAGCCCAACAGCTAACCCAAATCAGCTTTGTCATTGATAAACTGAGCACCCTCAATGTAGAGAGTGTCAGTGACACCTGCCAGGCCATTCCTGATATTAATTTCTCTCTGACCGGGACAAAGTTGATTGGTACTAGCCCCAGTGTCTATAAATATAATAAATCACACAGCACAGATAGTGATGGCGAGAAAGCGGTGGATGATCTGGAGTGGGATGCTTATAATCTGACATTCTCCGACACTGACTATAATTTGGCGGGTGCTATTCCAGAGACCACCTTCTCTCTCGATCCCGGCTCGGTACAAAATTTGAAATTAATTGTTGCTCCCAAGTCGGCTAGTAGTAGCCTCTTGGTGACAGTGAAAGATGCCTCCACCGGCCTCCCTCTCTCCACCGCCACCGTGCATCTGACCGGCACGGATTTTGACCAGACACTGACCACTGGCCGGGGCTTTATCCGCCAATCAGATTGGTCTCTTGGAGCCGGGCAAACAAACTTCACTGATGGTAAATATTTTGATTCCGATAGTAAAATAGAGATTGCCGATCCCGCCGGAGAAATAAAATTAAAAAAGGTTCTAAATGAATATGAAACCGCCGGCTTTATTATTTCCTCCACTTTTGATACCGGCTCGGCTAGTAATTTTCATGAAATATCCTGGCTTAGCCAGAGCCAGCCACCAGAGACAGGGGTAAATAGTGTGCGCCTACAAATTGCCACTAACAATGATAAGAGCACTTGGAATTTCAAGGGTCCAGATGGCACCAGTAATACTTATTATACGGTGGGTAATCAGGAAATTAATGCCGTCCATGACGGTGATCGCTATTTACGTTATAAAGTATTTCTGCAAACAGCCGATATCACCAGAACGCCAAATATTTCCGATATCTTATTTACCTTTACTTCAGACTGCGTGCCACCAGGCCAAGTTTACTTTACCGGACTCGTAAATGGTAACTATAATCTGACCATATCCAAAACCGGATATGAAGATTATACGGGCAGTACAAATATTGTGAGCAACTGGCAACAAACCGCTGTCACATTATCACCCTAATATGAAATATAATATTTTAAAAAATAAAAAAGGCTTTGCCCTGATGGAAACACTTATTGCCATGTTTATCATTACCCTACTTGGCATAGTGGTGGTAAATTTTCAGCTAAATATTTTTTCGTTGAACAAAATTTCTAATAATAATCTGGTGGCCCAGGAGGACTTACGCCGAGTCCTAAAAACCGCCAGCGCCGAGATCCGCTCTATGTCCCAGCCGGTAAGTGGGGTTCACGTTATTGAAACTGCCGGCACTTCCTCTCTCTCATTTTACACAAACATTGACAGTGACTCGGCTATTGAAAAAGTGCGATACTTCTTGAGCGGAACAACCCTGAAGAAGGGCGTAATCAACCCCACTGGTACCCCCGCCACTACTTATAGTGCCGGCAATGAAATTTTGACCACTATTGCCAATAATTTAATGATGGGTACCACCACTATCTTTGAATACTATGATACAAATTATGATGGCACTACTGCCCCTTTGAGTCAGCCCGTAAATATATTAAATATCCGCCTGGTGAAGATAAATATCATTATCGATGATAATCCCCTAAAATCCCCCGCCCCCCTCTATATGACCACCCAAGTTTCCATCCGTAATTTAAAAGATAATTTGTAATGAAAAAAATATCAGCAAAAAATTCCGGCTATATTCTGATCCAAGTAATTGTTTTTGGAGCGATTGCTGTTTATATTTTAGGTGCTCTCACCAGCTGGGCAGTAACTGATATCAAAGCCTCCAAACAAGCCGGTAGCCGAGAACTGGCTATTCAGATTGCCGAAGCCGGTATTGATTATTATCGCTGGCATTTGGCCCATGCCCCCACTGATTATAAGGATGGTACCAGCCAGGCCGGCCCCTATATCCATGATTTTTATGATAAAACAGAAAACATAATCGGCCAATTTAGCCTGGATATCACGGCCCCACCTCTGGGCTCCACTTTAGTTATTATAAAATCCACCGGTAGCACCCTAGCAGAGCCAGACGTAAAACGCACCATCCAGGTAAAACTAGCCAAACCATCCATCGCCAAATATGCCGTGGCCGCCAATGATGTGATGCGTTTTGGTACTGGCACAATTATTTCAGGACCAATACATTCCAATAACGGCATCCGTTTTGATGGACTGGCTTATAATATTATATCAAGTGGTTTAACCTCGTATGACGATCCGGATCATACCGGAGTCAATGAATTTGGTGTTCACACGCACCTTGGTACTACGGACCCTCTCCCACCAAACGCTGTGCCAACACGAGCCGATGTCTTTCAGGCAGGCCGGCAGTTTCCTGTCCCCAATGTTGATTTTACCGGCATGACTGCGGATCTGGCAGTGATGAAAGCTTCTGCCCAAAGTGCGGGTTATTACCGAGGGGCATCCGGTTCGCTTGGCTATCATATTGTTTTAAAGGTCAATGACACTTTTGATTTATATAGAGTGACCAGCTACACCTCGGCCCCATCCGGCTGTTCTAATAGTGCTAGTCAAACCGGCTGGGGTACCTGGAGTATTAGAAATCAGACCTCTTTGGGAAATTTTCCTTTTCCAGCCAATGGCATAATATTCCTGGAGGATCATGTCTTTGTGGACGGGCAAATAAGCACCGGCCGATTAAATATTGTCGCCGCTCTTTTGCCGGATAGCGCCTCCACTAGGAAAAATATTATTATAAATAATGATCTCATGTATACCAACCTTGATGGTACAGATGTGATCGGCCTGATTGCTCAAGGAAATATTAATGTGGGTCTGGTCAGTGACACGGATCTGCGTATTGATGCCGCTTTGATTTCTCAATATGGCCGAGTGGGTAGGCATTATTATGGCTCAAGCTGTTCACCATACAATACTCGTCAGACCATTACCTTGTGGGGTATGATTGCCACCTATATCCGCTACGGTTTTGCCTATACGGATGGTACCGGCTACCAAACTCGAAACCTAAATTACGATGGCAATTTGCTTTACGGACCACCACCCAGCTTTCCCCTCACCTCGGATCAATATATCACTCTGTCTTGGGAAGAAGTAAAATAAAATGAAAAAAATAATATATTTAATAATAATAACCCTGATTGCCTTCGGCCTCATCTTTGGCCTAATATATTTCTTTAATCAAGCCAAAGGTGGACAAAAAAATAACTCTGGTTTGAGGGCGGAACTGGATATTGCCAGACAAAATCTGGAAAAGGAGACCAAACTACTACAAGAACTTCGTGGGCAGTCTTATTTTGCCAAAGTGTCAGCCGAGGAATACGCTAAAATCAAAAAATTAGTAGAACGAACAAACATCTTTTTTGATAAGGCGGAAAGTGCCACACCAAAAATCATTATCACCACCCCAAACAAGGTTGTTGAAGCAGAAATCAATACCCTGCGGGCCAGAGTCAATAATATTTTAATTATCTGGGCCAAGGATAATAATAGCTCCACCGAGACGGATCAGGCCTTGTTGGACAAAATCAAAGACTATCTCTTGATCATCCAATCCTACTTGGACCAACTGCAAGATATTGTGAGCGGACTCACCCTTAGCGGTTCAGACCTGGACAATTACAATTCCGTCATTCAAGCTGGCGCTGGTGAATTACAAAAAATTCAAGCCATTATTGACTATACCGCTGGTGTTCTGACGGAAAACACAGTCAGCACCAGTAGCCCAAACGCTGCCCGCCTAGCAGAAATTGAAGCGCAAATAAAAATAGTGCAAGAGGCCGAGAAAAAAGTAAAAGATCTGGAAAAAATAATTGATAATCCACCCACTCCTGACCCAATCACCCCACCCGCCACCACTACTCTACCAATAATATCCAGTACCAGTACGCCTCCAGCCACTTCGACTGACAATACCAGTACCAGCACAAGGAAGAGACCAAAAAATAATAATCCGCAAAACTCTAGCATTATTTATACACCAAACCCTCGCCCTTACGAGGACAATGGTGTGGATGTAGACTATAGTGCTGAAAACTCTGCCTCGCAGGATTTCGGCAATTAGATATTATCCATCACGGAGTAGATTGGGGCCACCATGGAGAGGGCAAAGAAGCCCACCGCCGCACCAATGATGACCATAAGAACTGGTTCAATAATGGTGGACAAATCTTTCGTCCTCTCCTCCACATCATTTTCATAGAAAATTGCCACCTCGGAAAGCATGGCCGCCATATTACCGGTTTCCTCCCCCACACTCATCATCTCCCCCACAAAAGTTGGGTAATATTGCGGATATTTTATAAAAACGGTAGAAATATTCTCTCCTTTTTCCACCACTCTAGCCGCTTCCTCTAGCACTTGTTTATAATAAAAATTATTCACTATCTCTCTCGTAATATCTATAGACTGAGCCACGGGTACGCCAGCGGTCAAAAGTGAGGCTAGGGTCCTAGCCACCCTGGCGGCATTGGCCTCCATAATCAATTCCGCCACCAGTGGTAATTTTATCACCACCTTGTCTCGAATTCTCCGGCCGATAGCTGTTTTTAAAGAAGAATAAATACCAAAAGCTAAAACGAGTAGACCAATAATAGCCAGGAGCCAGTGCGCCGTCATAAAATCACTAATACCGATAATCACTTTGGTACTAGCCGGCAATTCTGTATTCAAATCCTTAAATGTAGCAGTGATACCTGGCACCACCAAAACAAACATAAGAATTCCCACCACAAGCATCACCACAATAATCACCGCCGGATAGATCATGGCGCCTTTTACTTTCTTCTGCAGGCGATAGGTTTTATCCATCTGTAGGGCCACATTGGCCAGTGCTTCAGACAAACCACCACTCTCTTCCCCGGCCTTGGCCATGGAAATAAAGAGGTTGGAAAAAATATTGGGATAGTTCTTTAAAGCTTCACTCAATGTCCGGCCTTTTTTGATCTCCAAGTTTATTCCTTCCACCACGGATTTAAATTTAGCGTTGTTGGACTGCCTTTCAATTACGGAGAGTGCCCGACTCAAGGACAAGCCCGCCCGAGTCATGGCGGACAGATTTTTAGCAAAAGCAATTTTCTGCGCGGTAGATACACCACCTAAAAAGCTAAAGTATTTGAGAAAATATTTTTGCCAGTCTGCCCGGCTTTGTTCTTCCGCGGAAATTAGCATTACCCCCTCGGCTTTGAGTTCATTGTACAAGCTAAATTTACTCTGGGACTCTCGTGACCCATCAAACTTTTCCCCGCTATCTTTTACTGCTTTAAATTTAAACTTCATT
>CAYVWL010000007.1:0-25089 GCA_964455475.1 uncultured Candidatus Saccharibacteria bacterium | reverse complement strand
AAAGTCCTCGGGTCGCCCATAGAACGGCTCAACCAGACATTTTAAAATCAAACATTTACCTTTTCTTAAAAAAAATAAAATGGCAGATTTTAGAAACAGTGGGACAAACAGATTTAGTGGTGGGCACGGTGGGCATGGGGGTGGTTTTGCCGGGAGAGGTGGCCGACCCAGCTTTGGCAACAAAGGCGGTTTTCGTGGTGGGGATAGGGACCGTGGTCCTGTCACCATGCATCAGGCTATTTGTGATCAATGTAAAAAGCCGTGCGAGGTGCCTTTTCAGCCGACAGCGGGTAAGCCGGTTTATTGCAAGGATTGCTTTGGTGGCAAGAGAGAGACTGGTGGTGGAGACCGCGGTGTTTTTCAGAAGAAAAGCTTTGGGGATTACAAGACTCCACCCAGAACTGATTTTGGTAATGATATCAAGAAAGTCAGCGGAGAGGAGATAAAAAAGCAGATTGAAGTTTTAAATGTAAAGATTGATAGATTGGCCGGGATGATTGAGAAGATGAATATGAGCCAGCCAGCGGAAGTAAAGATTGAGAAAGTAGAAAAGGTTAAAAAGGTCGCAAAAATTAAAAAAGCTGGTAAGAAATAAATTCACCCGCCAAAATTTTCTGGTGAGTGAAAGTTGAATTTATAAATTAATTTAAATTTCTATAAAGCTTAGTTAGATGAGCCATAGTAGAAAATTTAGGAGGGTAAAATGGCAAAAAGAGCTGCACAAGATATAAAAAATAAGACTTCTCGTTCCCACAAGACCAAGAAGCGTTTGGCCGCCAAACACGCCCGCCTCGCCGCCAAGGCCGCTAAAAAGGGGAAGAAATAAAACTATTACAAAATGCCCGATTTCAGGAATGAAGCGGGTATTTTGTTTGGCTTGATTATTTTTGAAAAAGGAGTAGCTTTAATACTGAGGCCGGAGTGTTCTGGCTATTAGTTCGTTAACGGCTGACAACGGATTCGTCCGACAGCCAAATATAGAAAGGGTCTGACAATGGATACGTCCAGCAGACCGGGTAGTGAAGAGGATGTGACGGCTGAGATCTCGGAGCGGGCGGCTATCGTCGCTGGTCTGAAGAAGCATGGATGTGACGAGCTGAGTCCCAAGGAGTGGGCAGAGATTATCGGTGTGGCCTTGGCTATTGGCAAGCCGCGCTTTGAGTATCTGCCAACATTCCTGCCGCCCAGCGGGAAAAAGCTTAAATGCTTTCATCTCTCAAGAAGGATCTCCCACCAGGACAAGGAGTTCTGTGAGGGTGGCTGGTTAGATCGTGAGTTGCACTACTATTCAAATTGTGCGACTGATGGCTCTGTTCTTGCCTACGTTACGAACACCAATAGGGTGATTCAAATCTGCGAGATGTCACGGGGGACAGACAAGCTGGCAAGCACCAAGGTGCTTCTAAACACAAAGGGTGTGTTCATCTTGGCACGTTGCAGTCGTCCGAAGGTCGATGGTAGCAGTCTTGGAGGTGCTCCGGTTCTGAACAGTGTCGACATCCTCAGCGACCAGGATCAGTTGATCAAAACCATCTGCCACTATCCGCAGATCGGACCTCTCACTCTGTTTGCTATTTCGACCATGGTAAACGACGCGCATCGAATGAAGTTGAAGGCGGCGCAGACGCTTGGCTGGGCTGGTGAACGGTTGAACGCCATCTGCGCCAATGTGGATATGACGGGAGGCCGATTCGTTCAGCGCTTTCCCTGGGGGTTAGTGATGGAAGCGATCGGGTGATTCCAGAGATCAGAGGCTGATCGGAAAGGGGTCAGTAGAGGTTCATCGAACGCTGTTTTGCACGGGTGTGCAGGGCAGCGTTCTTCTTTTTTATGCTAAAATAGGGAGATGGAATTTATAAAAATAAAAAATCAGGCGGAGGCGGGGAGGAGGCTGGCGGAGAAGATGGGGGAATATTTTGGGCGGGGTGAAAAGGTGCTGTGGCTCCTGTCTGGTGGGTCAAATATTATAATTGAGGTGGAGATTCTAAATATTTTAAAAAATAAATTTCGTAATGATTTAGATGATAAGCTGGCGGTCACTCTGACGGATGAGCGGTATGGTCCAGTGGGACATGCGGATTCCAATTGGCAACAGCTTATTGATGCTGGTTTTGACTTTACTTTGGTAAAGTACACACCGATTTTGAATGAAAATAATTTAGGACTAAAGGGGACAGTGATTGATTTTGGTAAAAGGTATAGGGATCTGAAGGCCTGGGCCGATATTATTATTGGTCAGTTTGGGATTGGGACGGATGGGCATACAGCCGGCGTCTTGCCGGGGACAGTGGGGGTAAAGGATCAAGCCACGGCTTGTGGTTATCAGAGTGATAAATTTACTCGCATTACTTTGACCTTGAAAACTATCAGAAATATAAATATTGACTACACTTTTGCTTTTGGTGAAAATAAAAAGGAAATAGTAAAGAAATTAAAGATGGAAAATATTCCCCTCTCGGAAATGCCCGCGCAGATATTGAAGGAGGTTGGGGAGTCTTATCTTTTTAGTGACTAAAGACGGCGCCGACGATGATCATTAGGATTAGACCAATGGAAAACCAGGCGAGGTGCTTGATGATGTGAATTTTGGTAGTGGAGTTTCGGATTGAGTGGGGGATAAGGTCCTGAATCACTACCATGAGAAATGATCCGGAGGCCAGGCCCAAGAGGGGCACTTCCATTGCCTCAAAACTAGCCATAAGGAAATAGGCGCCGAGAGAACCAAGTAAGATAGTGCCAGAGGTGGCCAAATTTGTCAGCAAAGCTTTTTTAGTGGAAAAGCCCGCCCCGCGCAAAACAAAAAATTGCGAGGTCTCCTGCACCACTTCATGAATAAAGATACTAATAGTGGCCACTATTCCCAGAGTAATACTAATAGCAAAAGAGGAAGCTAAAAGTACGCCATCACCCACATTGTGAATAGCATCACTCACAATAATTTTTCGGGCGTCAATCGGCGAGTGCACATGAATTTCCTGATCATTGTCATGATGATGGTGAAAGGCGGGCAATAATTTGAAAATTAACCAAAAACCAAATATACCCACCACCACCCAGATCAGTCCAGCGGAGACGGTGCGGGCATGCTCTATCGCTTCATTGCCCAGCTGGTAGGAAACAAAGAGAAAAACGCCGGCAGAAAAGCTGACCAAAAAGTGCAGATTCTTTTCAATAATCTGACCAAATTGTTTCCAGACAGAAATCACCCCTGTCAGGGAAGCGAGCATAATAATCAGAGATGAAAGAAGGATTGGGAGCATCCATATAACTATATATTAAAGGCTGAAATCACACAACTATTTACAGGAGCAATTTTTTGTATCTGAAATAAGTTATCCACAGTTTTTCGATTGACGGTGAACGGACGTTCACCTATACTATATACATAACAAAAGTCGCTTTATTAATTCGGAAGAGCAGAAATGTTTAATTTTAAAAGTCCTCGGGTCGCCAACAGTAAGGCTCAACCAGACATTTTAAAATCAAACATTTCTCCTCTTCCTTAAGTAAACAAAGTCATGAGCAAATTTATTTTAGAGAAGAAGATCAAGTCAGAGTTGGGGCGGATCAATGACATTATTGATGTCAAAATCGTTAAAGGCATGTCTTATCGCCGGGAGGCGCTTCGTCACCGCTTTCTTCTGAACCGCTTGGTGGACTTGCATCGTGTGTCCAAGTTTCATTCCAACTGGTTTCAGCGCTCGGTAAATGTGGTAGCTACTTTTCTTTTATAAATATATAATTGAAGTATGTTAAATAAATATAAAGACAAAATACTTTCTTTCTACCGCACGCACAAGCGTATGCCGGTCTATACGGAAATGATGAAAATGCTCGGCTTCAAGTCCAAGAACGCCGTGGCCAAGATCGTCACCAAGCTGATTGATGAAGGCGTACTAGACAAAGACTCCAGTGGGCATCTAATTCCCAACAAGCTTATCGGTGAGGTGCCACTTCTTGGCCTAGTGGAGGCCGGTTTTCCCTCTGTGGCTGAGGAGAGTCTCCTGGACACCATGAATATAGATGATTATCTGATCAAAGATAAAGACGCCACCTATCTATTAAAGGTAAAAGGGGAGTCCATGATAGACGCTGGTATCCATGACGGAGATATGGTGGTGGCGGAAAAGGTAAACTCTGAAAACGGCGGTTATAAAAAGCCCGTGCGGGATGGGGATATCGTGATTGCCCTGGTGGATGGGGGCTGGACCATGAAATATTACAGAAATCGGCTGGGCAAGGTGTATTTGGAGCCCGCCAACCCTAATTTTAAGAATATTTATCCAGAGCAGGAGCTGGAGGTAGTGGCTATTGTGAAAGGCGTCATTCGCAAATACTAATTTACTTTGTTTTAATTTTATATTTTGTTATAGTATAGGTATGGGTCTAGAAGCTCCAGACATTGTTAATAGTCCGGAAAATGCGGAGGACGTGATGCACCGTTATGTGTATTTTGACACTACCGTAAAGAGCCGAAAGGCCATATTCGAATGTGAAGCGCCGGACATGTTTGATGCTGATAGACAATTTATTGAAAAGATGGGGCGGAGACCGGATCGAGACGGTAGTGTGGGGATGCTGACCCTTTAGAAAATACTATTGACTCCATAAAATATATGCTATAATTACAGACATAAAGGTCGTATTTTTAACTAATAAAAAAATATGTCAAAACTAAACGTATTGGATTGGGTCGCTCTTGTTCTTGTCATCATTGGTGGCTTGAATTGGGGACTAGTGGCTATTGGTGGTTATGGCTGGGATCTTGTAGCCATGCTATCCGTTGGCTGGTTGGTAAAATTGGTGTATGCCTTGGTGGGTATTTCCGCCGTGTACACTATCTTTGTGGTCAAGAAAATGGCTGGTTGCTGTTCTTCTTCTCAACCAACAATGTAGTGATTTCTCCGGCCGTCTGATCCTATCGGACGGCTAATAGAGATAATTACAAGATGAACATTTTTTCTAATTTAATTTTATGGGATCAGCAGACGGCCTTGGCCGTTTTTTCCTTGAGAAGTGAGTTTTGGGATAAGTTTTTTTTATTATTTACCAAGATAGGCGGTTGGCAAGTTATTTTTAGTTTACTGATTATTTTATCTATCTTTCTCTATTGGAAAAAAAGAAAAGTCTTTATTTTGCCTTTTTGGATCGCGGTCTGTGGCTCTGCCCTGCTGGCTGTAATAGTAAAATATTTGGTGAATCGCGCTCGGCCCTCTGCCGATATTGCCTTGTATGCGGAAAAGTTGCCATCATTTCCCAGTGCGCACTCGGCCCTCACCTTGGCTTTGTTTGGCTTTCTAATTTACCTTGTCTGGCGTTTCAGAAGTAAAATGTCCCTGAAAATAATTTTCACTATTATCTTAGCCTCAATCATTCTCTTGATTGGTTTTAGCCGGCTATATTTAGGCGTGCATTATCTGACGGACGTCCTAGCTGGATATTTGGTGGGCCTCCTCTGGCTCCTGGTTGCAATGTATGTATCTAGGAGAATTTCCTTCTCTTCCTCTCCTCAGTTGAGGAGAGGCTAGGTGAGGTTGTCTATACCACCACCGGTTTTAAGCTATCCTTATTTGGCTCCTGACCTTCAACTTTAAAGCTAACTGTTTGGCCGGCGCTAAGCTGACCGCGAATAATCAAATCCGCCAAATGCTGTTCTACTGTATCTTGAATCAAGCGGTTCATGGGGCGAGCGCCAAAAGTGGGGTTATAACCACCAGCCACCACAAAATCAATCAACTCTTTATCAACGGTGAATATCATCCCTTTTTCACCCAAGCGTTTTGCCACTTTTTGCAAAGAAAGCTTGGCAATCTCCTGCAGATTATCCTTGGTCAATGGGTGAAAAATAATGGTGGCATCAAAGCGGTTTATCAGCTCGGGCCGAAGTGCGCCCTGCTTGATTATATGATTTATAATTTCTGTCTCAAATTTTCGTAAATCCTTGCCGGCGGAAACTAGCTCGAATATCTTTTCGGCACCAGCGTTTGAGGTGGCGACAAACATAATATTTCTGGCCAGCACTTTTTTACCGCTAACGTCGGAGAAGAAACCTTCGTCAATTATTTGGAGGAACAAGTTTAAGACATCCTTATTGGTCTTTTCAAATTCATCCAGAAGAAGTACACCGTATGGGTGCTCTCGAAGCATATTAGACAGTATTCCAGGGGTACTATTTTCCTGGGAACCTATCAGGCGGGCCAGAGATTCACTGTTTTGGTATTCAGACATATCCAGACGCATTAAAAGCTTTTCATCACCAAAAAAGACATCAGCTAGGGCCTTGGCGGTCTCTGTCTTACCCACACCAGTGGGGCCCAGGAAGAGGAAGGAGCCCAGTGGTCTCTTTTCATTTCGCATTCCGGCACGGCCACGGCGCAAAGCCCCAGCAATAGCAAAGACAGCCTCTCTCTGGGCAATGATTCTCTTGCCCAGTAGATTTTCCAAATCTAGTAATTTATTTTTTTCATCAGTAGAAATACTGGCTATTGGAATATTGGTTTTTTTACTGACATAACTTTGCACTTCCTCCTTATTTATAATATCAATATTATTTTCTACGGCCCAAGGAGAAATCTCCGCCAACAGATCCTTGGCTTTGTCCGAAGACACACCATCGGGGAAATAATATTCCGCACTTTTAGCAATCTCCAAAATTGCTGGGTAGGTGTAGAGAATCTCATATTTCTTTTCCGCTTCCAGGGCTTCACGGCTGATAATCATAGTGATTTCATCTAAAAGTAGTGGCTTTACCATAACGGTCTCAAGGCGGGACATAATAGCTTGATCCGGCTCGATCAGGGTGTGGAAATATTCTATATCAGCGAGAGCAATAATACAGTCTTCTCGGCTGGCCAAATATGGCTCTAAAATTTCATAAAGGTTTAAATCATATTGTTTAGCTTGTAAAATTAGGCGAGGAAAGTTATCAATCACCAGGATAATATTGCCGGCATTCATAGCCTCGCTCATGATAGTGACTAGCTTGTATTCAAAATCATCTTTATCCTTTATAGCACCAGTAAATATTGAGGTTAAAAATAGAATCGGTTTTTTACCAATCAGTTCTGGTACGGCTGTCTTGTCTTTTATCTTTCGGCACAGGTTCCACACCACCTCCATCTTTTCCTGACCAGGCAGGCCCACGAGCAGGGCATTGGCGCCAGCTGATCTGGCGAGGACAGCTTGGATTTGTTCCAGCTCTCGGGTTCGGCTGGCCAGGGTGATAGCCTCGGAATTTACCGCTTCATCCATAAATAAGTCACGGCTATATTTGTTTAATAAATAGGTTCGGCCAAAGGACCAGTCCTCGGCAAAGCCGGGAATACGTGCCAGCTTTTCCTTGGTCCACCACTGGCGGTCATACTCCTTATTCTCAATATTAAAAATTATCCAATTGGTGGTGGCTTCCAAATCCTTTTGGCCAAGTCCATGATTGGCTAATATATTTCGGAAATCCACATGATTCTCGTAAATAAATTTGACCAAGTGAATAACCTTAATCAGCGGAATATTTTCGGTTTTAAATACGGGAGGATTCTTTATCTCGGCCTGCCTCATTAATAAAGTATTTATTTCATTTTCAGCCAGGCCCAAGCGCAATAAAATTCTTCGGCCCACACTTTGGGATTTTAGGAAACCGGTTAAAATATTATCCTTTTCCACTTTGCGCAGTATTCGGCCGGCGGTAAAAGTATAAACCTCATCTGGCTCATAAGCATTTAGCGCAATGCGGTCATAATAAAAGACCGAAGCAAAGTAGGCCTCAAACATCTGCATTAATATATAAACACCCAAGGAAAAGAGGGTAAGACCGAGTAATTTCTGAATCAAGAAATCCGCCCCTTGGTTAGAACCCTCCACGCCATAATCACTAAAGATGATAGCCAAAATAATAATAACCGGTATGGCCAGCAGGGCATAACCAGATAGCTTTACAATAAAGCCTCTTTTTTTAGCGTTAAATTTATTTTCCAGATTCAAGGCCGGATAGAGACTACTTTTTCTTAATAATATTTCAGTTCTGGTCATCTTATTTAATTATTAACATCAGGCCAATAATAATCAGGCCAAGGACGATAAAGGGTAGAAGGAGCCAGACGAGCAAGGCAAGGGGGTAGAGTAGAGCGAGTAGAATATAACAACCAAGGCCGACAATGATGAGAGCTGTGCGCATGATCATACCAAAGACACGGACAATTATATTTGTCACGGCGGCGTAAAAATATTTTTTCAAATCAAAGCTGTTTGGATAAGCATCGGTCATCCTTTTCCAGGGATCAAAGAAATTTCGGAATAAAAGACGAAGGGAAAAATATTCCGCCACAAAATATAAAAAGTTTTTCCAGACGCCAGTGAGTGACCGGACAGCCTTGCCATATTGCCACTTTAAATATCCTAAAATTACTAAAATCATTTGCATAGGGGAATTATACACCAGTTTATATAAATATGGTATAATGGCGGTATGATGAAAAAAAATAACTCGCTAATTATTTTAATTATTTTATTAGTTGGGCTATTTTCTATTAGTAGTCAGGTGCTAGCCGTTGATGTTAGCTCTATCGTGGATGATCATAGTATTACCATGATGTCCACTTCGCTTAATATAGAGTATACAACACGCTGGAGACCATACGATTCTAATGATGCACCCGAGGGGGCCTATATGGGCTGGATGTATGCCGGCGAGGCTTCACTTACCGGAACCGTCACCTTACCACAGGTCCTTCAGCCAGGGCGATATTATATTTTCTTTAAGGGAATTTCTTATGATTCAAATCTTACCGTCTCAGCCAGTATCGGTGGTGGAGTCTCTACTTCTGTGGTGGCTGATGATAGTGATGATGACAACGGTAATAAGTATTGGACGGACGGAGCGGTTATCGATGTGGCCACCGCATCGGACACTCTAGATATTACTTTACACAAGGCGGGTGTTCTCTCAGGCGTAGAGAAACTCCTGTTGAGGGGAATGTATATAACGAGTGATGCCGAGGAGACAGTAAATAGGGATGATATCGTTGTAAAGCTGACTTATCCCACAGAGATGGATGACAGTGATCCCGTAAAAGGTAATCTTATCTCTAATGGTGGTATGGAAGCAGGTGGTCTCGATACTACTTGGGGTTTTGCCTCTAATAAGGCAGTAAATTCCAGTGCCTTATGGGATAATACAGAAGCATATGATGGTGAAGCCAGCCTTAAAATCCCCATTGGGCTAAGCACCAATCTTTCCACTGAACATAGTACTACTCTGTATTCCCGCGTCTATCATTTAAAGCCCAATAAAAAATATACACTATCTATGTGGATGAAGGCATCATCTTCGGCGAGCGTCACCGCCTCCATCTCTTTATTGAATACTTTTACACCGCCAGCCGCTGTTAGTCACGGACAGTATTCTATTTCCTCTAGTTCTCTGCCACTGACTAGTACCTGGGCCCGTTATAGTATCACTGGTTATCTTTTGGAATATCCAACGAGTGATTATCAAATTAGAATTATGAACAATGCTGACAACAATGGTTTTATTTGGATGGATAATGTGCAATTGGAAGAAGGAGAATTGACCGACTTTGAACCGTCATCAGCGATGGAGGTTGGTCTCAATATTGATCAGCCTGGCAATATTTATTATACTGACGAGTCTATTACCGCCGATCTTATTGTCCGTAACAATGCCACCACAAGCGCATCTGGGATTGTTCATTATGAGATTTATGATTATCTGAATAATCTGGTCCAGGAGGATGAGACTAGCCCAATTACTGTCTCGGCCGAATCCACAGAGACTGTTTCAAGCTTTGATCTTTCAACAGGCAAGCAGGGCATATTTAGAATTGTCTATTGGGTAGAGGACAACCCTAATTCTGAAAGGGAAACAGTGTATTCAATCATCCCCAGGCCAGCGGTGGCCGGGCTAGATGCGGATTCATATATGGGTATACATCCGAACTATCTTGAATCACAACTGACCACCTTGCAAAAGCTGGGTATCAAATGGTCACGAGTCATGAGCCCATCCGGATTCTTTCGTTGGAGTGTGGTTGAGCCGGTGGACGATCAGTTTGTTTGGTATGATGAGGAGATGGACCTGGCTTCGTCCACAGGGATTTCCACTATGGGAACTCTTGGCACAAACAATTATTGGCCGGCCTGGGCGGATAACAATGGATTACCGGATTTGGTCAAATGGAGAGAATTTGTGAGTCAAATCGTCACACACTATAAACCTTGGATAAATGATTGGGAGGTTTGGAATGAACCAGTGGCCTTTACTCCAGATTTTTATGCCCAGATGTTAAAGGAGGCCACCGATGCTATCAAGGCCGCTGATCCTGATGCCCGGATTATTGGTATGGGTGGTTTACAGCTTGAAGACTTGAGTAATCCCACCTATGTGAGGATGAAGAGTGTTATCAGCTCAATAGAAGCCCGTTACCCAACCTGGGACTGGAAGAATGATATTGAGGTATTATCTACCCACGTATATCCTGGTGGTAATTTGGAGCAGTTTAAAGAGGGAATTATTGACTTATATAGTGCCTCGGGTACCAAAGTTTGGAATACCGAGACGGGAATTTGGGATCTTGGTTTTTATCAAAGCAAAAATTCTAACTTTGTTTCTTGGGGTAAAAATCTCTGGCCTCATGCCGATGCTACACGTTTCTATATCGGTGCGGTGGGCGCTCCAACCACTTTGGTTGAAAATTTCTTGCGCAGTATTGCTAGTGGGATGACCAAATATTTCTATTATGACTCTCGTATTTTTGCGGCACCGGATTATTTCTTAGGTCATCCGACAATTATGGAATATGACGGTACGGTGAGGACAAAGGGTATTGCTTATGCCGTGGCCGGTTCCTTTGTGGATCACTCCACTGGTTTGGGTGATTTAGGAATTGATTTAAACACTTTTGCCTTACTATTTGATAAGGGTAATTCCAGTGTTGTCTCTCTTTTCTCAAAGGATAATACCAATATGCAATTGACCTTGCCTCTGACCCACCATACTCAGTATGAAGTCTATGATTTGATGGGTAATGAAATGTCTGTTTCTGGCAATGTCATACCCTATGGACGAATGCCTATTTATGTGCAGGCCGTGAATATTTCTAGCACTACTTTGGCCACTGCTTTCTTATCGGCCGCCACCTCTACCGCGACTGATAATCTGGATCCCAACCTATCCATCTCTGATGGTCCACGAGGCCTCATATATGATAAGGATTTTCGTTTTAGGTGGATTGGTTTGGACGATACCTCATTGCCTAATCTGGGAGAAATAAGCCCAGAGTCAAATTCAGCTATTGATGATCCAGCCCCAGAAGCTCTCCTTTACCGCTACCAATTAAAACTGAACGGGGCCAGTGACGACTGGTCCACCTGGTCACCTCGTACCTATATAGATTACACTGATGTCGTCAACGGTCTCTACACCTTTTATGTCCAAGTCCAAGACAAAGCGGAAAATGTATCGGAGATTAGTCGCGAACTCCAAGTCGGCACGGATTTCACTGCCCCCTCGGTCACTGCTTTTACTATTCCAGCCACCGCTTCTTCACTCACTATCGCTATCTCCACCTTTACCGCCACGGATACTGTGGCCGTCACTGGCTACCTCATCAATGAGGCTTCTTCTACACCAGCGGTGGATGATACTGATTGGTCAGCCAGTGCTCAAACCAGCTACACCTTTTCTTCTGCTGGTACCAAGACTCTCTACGCCTGGGCCAAGGATGCTGGTGGTAATATTTCCACCAGTACTTCTGCTTCCATTGTAATTACTATATCTAGTGGAGGAGGAGGGGGAGGAGGTGGTGGAGGCTCTGGCCCTACTACTCCACCAGCTACCACAACGGCTACCACTACCGCTACCTCCACCTCCACCATCCCTCTTCTCCCACTTCTAATCAGTACCTCATCGGCCAGTACCTCCACCGCCACTGGTTTTACCTTTACCCGGATCCTAAACCCTGGCTATACCGGTGAAGATGTCCGCCAACTCCAGATTTACCTAAACACTCACGGCTTTATTATCTCACCCACTGGTGTTGGTTCACCTGGTCACGAAACTAATTATTTCGGTGAAGGTACCCGTCTCGCCCTTATTCGTTTCCAAGAAGCCCATCGGGCAGAAATACTTACTCCGGCTGGCTTTACTAGAGGAACTGGTATCTTTGGTCTTGGTACGATGAAATACATTAATCAGCAAATCAGGGGAGGAGGATCGTCTTCTTCTACCAGTATTTCCATCTGTCAGTTCATTAATATTCTCTCTCTAGTAAACATAATCACGGCGGAAAAGGCGGCTTATGTGAAGGTGTTGTTTAGGTGTCAGTGATCAATTTGATATATGAAAAGAATATTTAGTATTATTGTTCTGGCTATCATTATAAACTCATTTTCTTTTTTTGCTGGGCCAGGCCAGGCCTTGGCTTTTAGTGTTAATCCGGTGGGTCTATTGCATCAGGTGACCAATACGGTGATTAGTAGGGTATCAGATATTATCTATTATCTGATAATGCAAAAAAAGTATATTTTTGATGATTATCAGGACCCCAATACTTATGTGGCCCTAAATATTCCGCCAGCGGTTAGTAATATTATTGCCTCCAGTTCAGTTTTGACTTCCACCTCCACTGAAATAAAAACACCAGGTACTTCCACTGATCTACTGCCGGTGGGGACAGGCACAATACCCAGTGTGAAAAAACCATCCTTGCCCAAGGCTCCAGTGGCGGGTCAAACTATCACCCCGGTGCAGACTCCGGTGATCAAGTCTAATATTATTTCCGCTCCAGCCACGGTCATCACGCCAGATTATACGAATAATTCGGATATTATTAAATATACAAATAAGGAAAGGGCCAAGGAATCATTGGCCCCCCTGTTGGCCAATTCCACCTTAGATATTATTGCTGGTAAGCGGGCGGACGATCTATTTACTAATCAATATTTTGAACATGAGTCACCAGATGGGCAGTCTGCCTCGGATTTGGCCAAGCAAACCGGTTATGATTATTTATTGATTGGGGAAAATCTGGCGATGGGGAGTTTTAGTGATGAAGAGGAGATTGTGACGGCTTGGATGGATAGCCCTGGTCACCGTGCCAATATTTTGAATGATAAATATCAGGAAATTGGTGTCTCTCTCAAAACAGGTTTATTCAATGGCGAGAAGACTCTGATGGCCGTGCAGATTTTTGGTTTACCACTAGGTATTTGTCCCAAACCTAGTTCAGCTACCAAAACGCAGATTGATTCCTCTAGCCAGGCTATCAAGCAAATGCAGGCGGATGCTGGCGTGATGTATAATGATCTGAATAATTTAAAGAATAATCCACAAATTGATAAGGCATATTATTATCAAAAGATTCAGGAATATAATTATTTTGCCAAGCAGGTAAATGATGCTATTCTGGCCTTGAAAAATATGATTGATAATTATAATTTTGAAGTGAGCCAGTATAATTCCTGCATAAATCTATGATTTTATCTGTTCATGCTATGTTTGGAGCGGCGGCGGCGTCCTTGGTGCCCAGTCATCCGGTGGCGGGTTTTGCCTTGGGTTTTGCCAGTCACTTTGTCCTGGATGCTATTCCACACAAAGATTATGATTTGATCTCTGTGGAGTCTGCCCCTGGAAAAATACAGATAGTTGAGGCCGTTTATAAAAAGTTTAGATTGATCAGGGATATGACTTTGGTTTCCTTGGATGCCGTGCTGGGTTTATGCTTGGCTTTTCTTTTTTTCTTTAATCCTGCTCACCCAGCTATATTTTTTATTGGCGCTGTAAGTAGTCTCTTGCCGGATTTTATCACCTTTCTCTATGTTATTTTAAAACATAAGCCATTAGCCCTCTTTTTTCACTTTCATGCCAGTATTATACATTCCAAATTGGTACTCAAGCTGACCCAGGTCCAGGGCCTCGTCCTTCAGTTTTTTACAATGGCAGTGTTAATTGGTATACTGCAAGGAGCCAAGTTTTTATATTTTTATTATTTAAATTAAATATATGCGCGAAATAAAATTTAGTGAACTAAACGGAGATGAACAGGCGCTTTTGATTGGGGCAGAAAAGGCTCTGGCACATGCTTACAATCCATATAATAGTCAGACCAGAGTGGGCTCGGCGGTGCGGACAAAGTCCGGTAATATTATTTTAGGCTCTAGTATTGCCAATGCTTCTTCTACGGTAAATCTGTGTGCGGAGCGCGTGGCTATTGCTACAGCCAATACACAAGGGGAGCGGGATATCACTGCTATTGCCCTCATTGGTACAGATAGTGATGGTGTGGTAGAAAAACCCATTATGCCATGCGGTGTCTGCCGACAATTTATGGAGGAATATCTGACTATGAACGGCGGGGATATTGAAATTATTTGTTCCAACAGTGCCAAAGATAAAATAATAATTTCCAGCCTAAAAGAGCTTCTCCCTCTGCCTTATAACGGTTCAAACTAAAAAATAGAAATTAATAATCCGTTCTTAATGGGGCGTTTTTGATGATTTTTAATATTTCATCCTCGGAATCTACTATTTTATAAATTTGCAGATAGTCTTTACTGATCACCTTAGTATCTTCCCATAATTCTTTTTCAATAAAATCTAAAAGTGATTGCCAGAAATCTTTACCCACCAAAATAACCGGCACTGGTGGTATCTTACCGGTCTTGATCAGAGTCAATATCTCAAATAGTTCATCCATGGTGCCAAAACCACCCGGGTAATACACATAAGCTTCGGCCGAACAGAAAAGCAAGGACTTTCTGGTGAAGAAATATTCAAATGATACCCAGTCCGTCAGATAATTGTTCTTGAACTGTTCATTCGGCAATTTAATGGCAAAACCTACGGAGGCGCCGCCGGCCTCATACGCTCCTTTATTGGCGGCCTCCATAATCCCCGGACCCCCACCGGTGACTACGGCGTATTTGAGTTCCTTTACAATCCGGCCGGCCAAAGATTCCGCTTTTTTATAGAATTCATTTTCCGGTTTTAGGACGGCCGAACCCAAAATACTGACCGAGCGAGGATATTTTTTGATAATGTCATAGCCACGAATAAATTCGTCAGAAGTTATTTTGTTTTGATTCTTAACCATCTCATCCAAGGACTTGATGGTAAATTTTTCACCGGTAGAAATGGTGCCAATAGCCTTTGTCTTCCGAAACAAATTTAAAATACTCATCACGCTATTATAGCATTTATTTTTAGATTTGCTATATTAGACTCTATGCCTTTAGATTTTAAAATTACAAAGAAATTAGCAGGAAGCCTGGGCCGGGCGGGGATTTTGCAGACCGTGCATGGTGTGATTGAGACACCGGCCTTTGTGGTGGTGGGGACCAAGGCCACCGTCAAATCAGTGAACTCGGAGCAGGTGCGGGACGCTGGCGCGCAGGTGGTCCTGGCAAACACTTATCACCTATATCTTCAACCCGGTGATGAAGCGGTAAAGAAAATGGGGGGCCTGAATAAAATGATGAATTGGGCCGGGCCTAGCATGACGGACTCCGGCGGATTCCAGGTGTTTTCTCTAGGTGCGGCTTATAAAAAAGGGATTTCCAAGATTTTACATCCGGTGGATCCTTCCTTGCTTATCCCGGAGCGTTTTGATGATTCTGATGCGCCCCGGCTGGCCAAAATAGGGCAGGACGGTGTGTCCTTCACTTCCCATATAGATGGGTCCGTGCATTATATTACGCCGGAAAAGTCCATTCAGATTCAGCATAATATCGGGGCGGATATTATTTTTGCTTTTGATGAATGCACATCACCACTCGAGGATTTGAAATATCAGAGTGAGGCCCTGGATCGTACGCATGCCTGGGCCAAGAGAAGTCTGGAGGAACATATAAAGCTGGGCGGGGAGCAAGCTTTGTTTGGTATAGTGCAAGGTGGCCGAGATGAAGCACTACGAAAAAAATCAGCGAAAATAATATCGGAACTAGATTTTGATGGTTTTGGTATCGGCGGTTCCTTTGCCAAAGAGGATATGTCTACTGCTGTAAAATGGGTAAATGAAATTTTGCCGGAAGAAAAACCTCGCCACTTGCTTGGAATTGGCGAGCCCGAGGATTTATTTATGGGGGTGGAAAATGGTGTAGATTTATTTGACTGCGTCTTGCCCACTCGGCTGGGTCGAAACGGCACCTTGTATACGAAGAAGGGTAAAATCCATATTGAAAATGCCGAGTTTCGCTTGGATATTGCGCCGGTGGAGACGGATTGCCCATGCTACACCTGCCAGAATTATTCCCGTGCCTATATCGCTCATCTTTTCCGAGGCAAGGAAATGCTCGCCGGCACTCTCTCATCTATTCACAATATTCATTTTCTTGTTCATCTAGTAAAAAATATTCGCCAGTCAATTTTGGACGACCGCTTTGCCGAATTCAAGGACGAATTTTTGAGTCAATATAAAAAATGAAATCAAATGATAAAGAAAACCCCTCCCAACCTCCCCTTGTCAGGGGAGGGGGGAATGCTAAGCTTTATGATATTAATTTCATTCCGTATGATAAGAATTTAGTTTCTCGTGCTAGAGAGTTAAGATCAGAACAGACTCCAGCCGAAAAGATTTTTTGGAAGTCTTTGATTAATAGAAAGACAATCAGTTATAAATTTACTAGACAAAAACCGATTGATAACTTTATTGTGGATTTTTATTGTTCAGAACTATTATTGGCAGTAGAAATTGACGGAGAGATTCATTCATTCTCCAAAATCCGTGATCAGGAAAGGGACGATATTCTACGAGGAAAATATAATATTCTTGTTGTTAGATATTCTAATGATCAGGTAATAAAAAATATAAATTTAGTTTTTGATGATTTAATAGGTAAAATCAAATCTCGTGTTTCTGAATTTCCCCCTGACAAGGGGGACTAAGGGGGTTTCTTTATCTCCAATATATAAGAAGAAGCGACCGTGTGGCATTCACGGTCGCTTCGGTCATCCCGGCGGTCAGCCTCTGCCCTGATGGCACCAGCAACCAACCGTCTCGACAGTCGTCTTGAGCCCGAGTAGTTCGAGTGCGAACAGTATGACTCCGCCCATGAGGCCAAGAGTCATACTCGCGAGTTCGCGGCAAGCACTGCTGAATATCCCGAGAACGAGAAAGATCAGCAAGAGCGCCGTCAGTAGGGCAAGGACCACCGTGCCTACCGTGACCACACACAGGCCGACTCCAACCAGTAACAAAAGTGCAAGTATTCTCTGCATAGCTTTCCCTTCTGGTTTACGTTTGCTTTTCCTCAGTAAAAATAGCATAATCATAAAAAAATGCAATCAGATAAAAACCCCTCCGGCCTCCCCTTGTCATGGGAGGAGGGGGAATCGGTTTCCCCCTGACAAGGGGGATTAAGGGGGTTTTGTAATCATCATTAAAATGCAAAAGGATTTATTTAAATTACAAGCGCAATATTCTCCGGCGGGGGATCAGCCGGTGGCGATTGAAAAATTAGTAAAGGGGGTGAAAAAAGGTCTGAAGGACCAGACGCTTTTAGGTGTGACCGGGTCTGGGAAAACTTTTACCGTAGCCAATGTCATACAGCAAATTCAAAAGCCCACCCTCGTGATTGCCCACAATAAAACCCTGGCCGCCCAGCTGGCCCAGGAGTATCGGGAATTTTTCCCAGACAATGCTGTGCATTATTTTGTCTCCTATTATGATTATTATCAGCCCGAGGCCTATATCCCCGTGACAGATACTTATATTGAGAAGGAAGCCATGATCAATGAGGAAATTGACCGTCTGCGCCATGCCAGTACTCAAGCCCTATTGACCAGGAAGGATGTGATTATCGTAGCCTCGGTGTCCTGTATTTACGGACTTGGCTCGCCCGAGGAATATGAAAAAGTAAATTTGAAAATTGAGGTGGGGCAAGAAATCAGCCGAGCGGAACTGATCAGGAAATTTATTGGCCTGCATTTTGAACGAAATAATACGGATCTAAAGCCTGGGGAATTCCGCGCGGTGGGTAATTCTCTGGAAATCATGCCGGTCAATGAAAAGTTGATTTTTAGAATTACTTTTACCGAAAATATAATAAACAGTATTACCCGGATCGATGGTGTGAGCAGGCGAATAGTAGGTGAGGAGAAATTATTTTATCTTTTCCCTGCCAAGCATTTTATTACCAATGATGAAGCTAAAAAAGAAGCTATAAAAAGTATCAAGGCCGAATTAGAAATACAATTAAAAAAGCTGAAAAAAGATGGCAAGCTGTTGGAAGCGGAACGGCTGAAACGCCGAACGAATTATGATTTGTCTTTAATCCGGGAAGTGGGGTATTGTAATGGCATTGAAAATTACTCTCGGCATTTTTCTGGTAAAAATCCGGGTGAAGCGCCAGATACCTTACTCTCTTATTTTGGTCCAGATTTCCTGACTATTATTGATGAGAGTCATGTGACCGTGCCCCAGCTAAATGGTATGTTTGCTGGTGATGCTTCCCGCAAAAAGAGCTTGGTGGAGCACGGTTTTCGCTTGCCTTCCGCTTGCGATAACCGGCCATTAAAATTTCCGGAATTTACCGTGCGGGTGGGTCAAGTGATTTACACTTCCGCCACGCCTGGTGATTATGAATTGGAAAAGAGTGAACAAGTGGTGGAGCAGGTCATCAGACCAACAGGGCTTATTGATCCTGAGGTGGAGATACGAGACATAGTAGAATTTGGTAAGTATAAGGGGCAAGTCTTTGATTTCATTCAGGAGACGGAAGAAGTGGTTAAAGGCGGAGGCCGAGTGATAGCCACCACCCTCACCAAAAAAATGGCGGAGGATCTGAGTGAATATTTAAAGCAGAAAAATATTAAAGCGGAGTATTTACACAGCGATATTAAAACCATTGACCGTATTCAGATTTTGACGGATTTTCGAAAAGGAAAATTTGACTGCCTAGTGGGGGTAAACCTTTTGCGTGAAGGGCTGGACCTGCCGGAAGTGGAGTTTATTGGCATCTTGGATGCGGATAAAGAGGGTTTTTTGCGCTCTGATACTTCTTTGATTCAGACTATTGGCCGGGCGGCCAGGAATGTGAAAGGGAAGGTGGTATTGTATGCGGACCATATTACTGGCTCTATCACTCGGGCCATGGATGAGACTAATCGTCGGCGGGAGATACAGGTAGCCTATAACACCAAACATAATATTACACCCAAGACTATCATAAAAAACATTCGGGATATTATGGAAGAATTGAAGTCACCACACAGTAAAGCGGTGACCGAGCTCCTTAAAATTGATAAGGAATTGATTGGCAAGAATCCAAGAAGAATAATAAAGGAAAAAGAGCGCCAGCTGAACGCGGCGGTTAAAATATTGGATTTTGAGACGGCAGCTATCTTGCGGGATGAGCTGATTGAGCTGAATAAAATCATTAGTAAAAAGGCCTAGCGTTGTGCTAAAATTCCACCATGATGAAATTATGGCGGAGGCGAAGTGTGCGGTATGACCGGCGTGAAAAGGATATAGATCCGGACGAGATTTTTATTGACTCGGAAAATTTACCAAACTTTGATATTCACCAGTTTGAAGGCCGTTTGGAAAAAGCCATTTCTCGCCGAAGTATTTTTATCTTGGCGGGCGTTATTTGTTTGATCATTCTTATCTTTATTGGCAGAATTTGGAATCTGCAGATTATGGAGGGAAAATATTATTTTACCAAGAGTGAAAATAATTATTTGCGCAAGTCTATTGAATTTGCCAAGCGGGGAGTGATCTATGATCGGGAGGATACCAAATTAGTTTGGAACGTGGAAAATACGGAGAAATATTCGTTTGCTTTGAGAAAATATATACCGCTTGATGGCTTTGCCCACCTTTTGGGTTATGTAAAATATCCGCAAAAGGATAAAGCCGGTTTTTATTATACTGATGTATTTGCTGGGAAGGAGGGTGGGGTGGAAGAATTTTATAATACAGAACTATCTGGTCAAAACGGATCGCGGATTGTGGAGGTGGATGCTCTGGGTAATAAGCAGTCGGAGAATATTATGGTGCCCGCCAAGGATGGCCAGGATCTAAGGCTGACGGTGAACGCCAATATTCAAAATAAAATGTTTCAGGAAATAAAAGGGATGACCGAGAAATATAATTATACGGCCGGTGCGGGCGTGATAATGGATATTACAAATGGAGAAATATTGGCTCTGACCAGCTATCCGGAATATAATCCGCAGGTGCTGACGGACGGGCAAGATAATAGTTTGATTAGTAAATATTTTACGGACAAAAAAAATCATCTTCTGAATCGGGTAATAAATGGGCAATATACGCCTGGTTCTACCGTCAAACCATTTATGGCGTATTCCGCTTTGAGTGAAAAGATAATTGACCAATATGCTAATATTTTAAGTACCGGTTCTATCTCTATCCCCAATCCTTATGACAAGACCAAACCCACCGTTTTTAAGGACTGGAAAGCGCACGGCTATGTGGATATGAGGCGGGCACTGGCTGTTTCCTCGGATGTGTATTTTTATGCGATTGGTGGCGGTTATGAAAAACAAAAAGGATTGGGAATTGCCCTGATTGATAAATATATGAAAATGTTTGGCTTTGGAGAGGCGCTTACCTCGCCATTTTTTATCGGAGAAAGCGGAACCATTCCCACACCAGAGTGGAAGGCGAAGGAATTTCTCGCTGATCCGGATTGGCGTATTGGTAACACTTATCATACCTCGATCGGGCAATATGGTTTTCAGATTACGCCTATCCAGATGGTGCGGTCGGTGTCCGCCCTGGCTAATGGCGGAAAACTAATTCAGCCAAAAATATTGCTGGGTGAAAAAAATAATGATTCGGTTATTGATCTAAAATTAAATCCGGATTATTTGCAGGTGGTGAAAGAGGGGATGAGGGATGGAGTAATAAAAGATTATGGCGTGGTGAAAGCCCTAAATAGTGGGGATTATACTGTGGCTGCCAAGACTGGTACCGCCGAACTGGGGGTTTATAAACAATTTATCAATTCCTGGGTGACGGGTTTTTTCCCGTATGAAAATCCGCGCTATGCCTTTGTAATAATAATGGAAAAGGGTCCGGCGACCAACAATGTGGGCGCCACCTATGTCATGCGCCAGGTCATGGACTATATGGCGGTAAATGAAAACGAGTATCTGAATTGATGATTCAACCTCACCCGGTATCAGAATACCACCCTCTCCTTAGAAAAGGAGAGGGTAAAAATGGCTTAGAATATGGATATGGAACGGCTCAACCGCTTATTTTATCCGGTTGAGCCGTTCACGCTATTGACAAATGACATAGGATTTGCTATACTTGTATTCAGATTATTGAACCTTCAAAAACCAAGGAAAATGGCAATTCGCCACAGCTTTTAGAGTATTTGTATAAAATATTTTGAAAGCTGTGGCGAAAGCAGAGAGCCTAGCCCAACAGTCGGAGACACGCTTGACAATCAGGCACGTTTCCAAAACAGAAAGGACGGGTTGGCCATGAGTGCTGACAAGTTCGTATTCGGAGTTGGTCCTGCGGAGAAGATACAGGGTGCCCTTCGGCGGAACGTCAATCGACTGCGAGGCCATGAGATAGAGATTCTCGACTGGCTGGCGGAAGGCGACAATATCGTTAAGGTCGGCGAAGTCGCTCACGGCATCTCTATGATTGGGCCGATCGAATACTGGATCGACTTTGACAAGGCACCGTCCATCCCGGAGGGTTGGACGCTTCTGCCGGACAATGAACAGCTGCCGAAGAGAGTGCGCGGTCGGGTGAAGTTTGACCCGGCCAAGGTCAGCCTGTATCTTGATCCTGGGCAAAACGGAAGTGTGATTGGTGGTAATGAGCTTTGCGAGAGACTTGATACGGTGACGGTCTACGGCGCTCAGCTTGGAGATTTCTACCTCAAGAATCCGTACCTCATTCCTGACGAGTGGAAAAGGGATGGGAAGGCGATCTTCTTCTGGGGAACTCTCTATCGAGCTGCCTGGGGTAGTGTTTGTGTTCGTTACCTCTACTTTGGTACTCGCTGGAGTTGGGGCATCGGCTGGCTTGGGGACACTTGGAACGACGGCTGTCCGGCAGTGTGTGGAGAGTAGGCTCTCTACACTCGGATCCTTTGAACTTGGCTTCGGCCAAACAGGTAAAGAGACAAATACCTGAATAAACTTTGTCCAACACCCTCGCGACTTCGGTTGCGAGGGTGGTTTGTTTTTTGGAAAAAATATGCTAGAATGGCGGGAATATTTTAACAATTAATCATTTTCAATATGAAAGAAGAAAGAGAATATTTAACCAAGGAGAAGTTTGAACAGCTGAATGCCGAGCTCAAGGATCTGAAAACAGTAAAGAGAAAGGAAGTCGCCGAGAGCTTGGATTATGCGCGCGGTCTTGGTGATTTGTCTGAAAATGCGGAGTATCATGAAGCTCGTGAATTACAAGCCAATATTGAGGACCGAATTGCCAAGCTGGAATCCATGCTGAAAAACGCCACCATCATGTCCGGTGAGCCGGCTCATGGTGAGCATGTGCGAATCGGGACAGCAGTGACGGTGGAAAAACATGGTGATAAGACTCATAAGAAATTTAAAATTGTGGGTTCGGAGGAAACGGATATGGCTCAGGGTAAATTATCAAATCGCAGTCCGCTCGGCGCGGCTATTTTGGGTAAGAAGGTAGGGGAGAATTTCTCTTTCAATTCACCAGCGGGGACTATGACTTATAAGGTAATTAGTATAGAATAGTATCAGTCGTTAATTTTAAACACATGGCTTCATTGGATGAAATTCGAAATACTAGAATAGAAAAAATGAAAGCCTTGATGGCCAAGGGTATAAATCCGTATCCAGCCCGGTCGGCGCGGGAATATTCGCTCAAGGAGGTGGTGGAAAAGTTTGATGAGCTGACTAAGAAAAAAAGTCTGACTATTGCCGGCCGAGTGCTGGCTATTCGTGGGCAGGGCGCGCTGATCTTCTTTAATATCAATGACGGCACCGGCCTCTTTCAGGGTCTCCTAAAAAAGGATGAGATGGAGGCGGATATTTTTGATTTATTTGCTAATACGGTGGATATTGGGGACTTTGTGGAAATCACTGGAAATCTATTTGTCACAAAAAAGGGTCAGCAGACTTTGCAAGTGAGCGCCTGGAAAATGCTGTCCAAAAGCCTCCGTCCACTGCCAGACAAATGGGATGGCTTGCAGGATGAGGAAGAAAAACTTCGCAAGCGTTATTTGGACATAATGTTTAATCCCGAAGTGCGGGAGATGGTAGAAAAGCGTTCACTTTTTTGGTCGGCCACTCGAGAATTTTTAGTTCAAAAAGGTTTTATGGAGGTGGAAACCCCGATCCTAGAAAATACGACTGGTGGGGCCGAAGCTAGACCGTTTAGTACTCATCACAATGCCTTGGATATGGATGTGTATTTGCGTATTTCTCCAGAGCTGTGGCTGAAGAAATTGATGGTGGCCGGCTTTCCCAAAGTGTTTGAGATTGGCCGGATTTTCCGTAATGAGGGTATGGATGCGGAGCATTTGCAGGATTATACGCAGATGGAATGCTATGAAGCCTTTTCCGATTATGAAGCGGGAATGAAATTTGTGGAGGAAATGTATAAATATGTAGCGGAGAAAACTTTTAATACTTTGAAATTTAAAATCAAGAATTTTGAAATTGATTTGGCTAAGAAATGGGAGATTTATGATTTTACAGCCATAATAAAAAAAATGACCGGGGTGGATATCAGTAAGGCGGATTTGAAGGAGGTGGAAGCTAAACTCCGAGAATTAAAAGTGGATTATGATGGCAAGGATGGATTCAATCTGAATCGGGCCATTGATAATCTGTGGAAATACTGCAGGAAGCAGATTGCTGGTCCGGGATTTCTGATTAATGTGCCAGTGATGATGGAGCCTTTAGCCAAGAGGATGGAGAAAGATAATAATTTGGTAGAGCGTTTTCAGGTGATTTTGGCGGGGTCCGAGATGGGGAAGGGCTTTTCTGAATTAAATGATCCACTGGATCAAGCCGGCCGTTTTGCGGATCAGGCCAAACTGCGCGAAGCCGGTGATGATGAAGCCCAGATGAATGATACCTCCTTTGTGGAAGCTTTGGAACACGGCATGCCACCCACCTTTGGCTTTGGCTTATCGGAGCGCCTCTTCTCCTTTTTGATGAACAAACCCGCCCGCGAATGCCAAATCTTCCCTCTCCTTAAACCAAAGAAGTAAAAGGAGTAGCGATTAAGGCGTAATTATGTTATAATATAGGTGATGAAAAACATTGATGAAATCAGTAAGGAACGAGCTGTAAAGCTCTTTGGAACTACTGAAATTGAGAATTTTGAAGTTGGGACGACACGCGGTTTGCAACAAATCCACGCTTATCTTTTTGCTGATCTCTATGATTTTGCCGGACAGATTCGCAGTAAAGATATCAGCAAAGGTGGTTTTCGTTTTGCTTCCCATCTTTATTTGAGGGAGAGTCTGACTAAAATAGATGAGATGTCGGACAAAACTTTTGAAGAAATAGTCAAAAAATACGTAGAGATGAACGTTGCTCACCCATTTATGGAAGGTAATGGACGCAGTATGCGTATTTGGCTGGATTTGATTTTGAAAAAAAACCTCCAAAAGTGTATTGATTGGGCGGGAGTGGATAAAATGCAATATTTAAATGCGATGGAACGCAGTCCAGTCAACGATCTGGAAATTCGCGAACTTTTGCGTGGAGCTTTGACTGATAAAATCAATGATCGAGAGGTTTATATGAAAGGTATCGAGCAGTCATATTATTACGAAGAAGAAGATTTGTATAAAGAAAACTAATACTGAAGAAGTAATTTATTATTAGGATCTGAAGTGTGGGCTGTGGATAACTATTATTTTGTGAAATTTTAGAACAGGAATTTTGAAAATATCCTTATTTTAAGCCGTATTTTACGGTTATTTTTTTAGTGAACAATAATGAATAAGTGGTTATTTGGCTTGTAGAGTGGGATGAAGTGTTATAAAATAGTAAGGAAGTGGGAAGAAGTGGGAAAAACGAAAACTTCAAAAAAATAAAATGTTAATTGGAGAATATATACACACACTAGATGAGAAAAAGAGACTGTCACT
>CAYVWL010000006.1:7136-25468 GCA_964455475.1 uncultured Candidatus Saccharibacteria bacterium | reverse complement strand
GATAATTTTGATAGGGCTTTTCAGCTACACTATAACAACCAGCTATTAGAAGGAAAAAATGGGTCAGAACCGTGGTTTGACCGAGCGCATAATGTTTTTCTTGACCAACTAGTGGAAACTGGCTATGTTGGCTTAATATCCTACCTTCTAATTTATTTGACTTTAGTCGCCTGTCTTCTATATGTCTTTATTAAGACAACAGAGAAGAAGAATCAATATTTATCAGCTATTCTGATCATTTATTTTATTGGTCACCTGGTTGAATTACAAACTGTATTTGACACTTCAATCTCTTACGTTCCATTTGTTATAATGATGGCTCTTTCGTCCATTCTCTTTTATCAGACAAGATTTAGTATAAGAAAGGAAAAACAGATTTGGCAGATATCAGGAAATTATCAGTATATACTAGGTACAATTCTAATTGTCTTTGCTCTATATTCTTTCATTGTTTTTTCCCCAATAGTAAAAGCCGAAATAGCCAATGGGTATGTTAAGACGGTGGGTTCAGGAGAAAAGCGTCTACCTTTTTACCCGATTTTGTTTGGTTCTAATCTAGATCAAGCCACCTTATTGTGGAGAACAACAACTGATTTTCAAAGAGGAATCGCGAAAAATTTGTCAGTTCTGAATGATCCTAAGAAGCGAGATTTTTTAAAGATAGAGCTTGAATTATTTGTTGAAAAGTATGCTGAATACCTCAAGAATCATCCCAGTGATTTTAGATCTCATTTGGGCTTGGCTAATATTTTGATTTATCAGCGTTTATTTGAGGTTGATCATTTAAAAGAGGCTCAAATTGTGTTAGATAAAGCTATAAATATTTCTCCCACCGCTCCACAATCATATTACATGAAAGCTGTAACCTATTTATACATGCGTAAATTTGATCTAGCCCGACAGTGGGCGAAAGATGGTTTTAATCTCAATCCTAATATTGAGCAAGGGCAAGATTTAGTCAATTATATCGAAAATTCTATAAAAACCTTCCCTGAAATAGATCTCTATGTTTTTTGGTAATAATATCACATGAAAAATCTTGCACTATTTTTAACTTACGGTCTATCGATCTCAGACTGGGACAGAATTGGCTCTTTGAATAGAGAAATAAAGCCATACATTAAGTTTGCGGATAATTTTAAAACAATTTATATTTTTAGTTACGGTATAAATGAGGCTGTGACATACTCAAAACTATTTCCTAGTAATGTAGAAATAATTTCGAGACCAAAACTATTGCCGGCTGCTGTTTATAGTCTAATATTACCATTTGTCCATTATAATAAATTTAAAAAGGTACAAATTTTAAAGACAAATCAAATGTCTGGCTCGTGGACGGCTGTCATCGCTAAAAAACTATGTAAGAATAAATTGATTGTGAGATGTGGTTATGAGTGGCTTCAATATCTAGAGAAGGTAAAAACACCTTGGTTAAAATTAAAGATTGCTGGTCTAATTGAAAAATTTGCTTATAACAATGCTGATGAAGTAATTATTACTTCTGATGAAGGCAGGAACTTTATTAGGGACAGGTTTCTTGTGTCTGAGGACAAAATAACTTTGAATCCAAATTATGTGGATATAGATAGATTTAAGCCACTAGAGACCAGAAAAGAATTAGGAAGGGTTGTTTTTGTTGGTCGGCTCGATCCAGTAAAAAATCTTGAAAATCTAATAAAAGGTATGAAAGGTTTGGATGCTAGTCTGGTGATTATCGGGGAAGGGCCATTAAAGAAAGATTTAGAATTATTAGCTAAGAATGAAAAAGTACAGGTGGAGTTTAAAGGTATAGTATCGCAAGAAAATTTACCATTGGAGTTGAATAAGGGCGAAATATTTGTCCTACTTTCTGTTTCAGAGGGTAATCCAAAAGTCTTATTGGAGGGGATGAGTTGTAGTTTGCCCTGTCTCGGTTCAGATATTACAAGTATCAGGGAAATAATCAGAGATGGTGAGAACGGAATATTATGCCAGACAGACGCTATGTCGATTCATCTTGGTTTAGTCAAGCTGTTAGAGAATGTCGATTTGAGGAAACAGTTAGGGGCTAACGCTCGAAAAACCATAATAGAGAGATTTAGTTTTGAAAAAATAATGGAGAAAGAATTAGCCCTTTATGCATAAATATTACGATAAAAAAAATAAGAGGTTGGTGGTTATTGGTGAGTCTGCCACCGAAGAATTTTGGGAAAAGCATTGGCTTGATCCAGAAGATTTTGAGGGGCGAATAAAAGTTGGTGCTGGTTTTGGAATAATAAAGAAGTACACATCTAAATTTTTGGTACCTCCGGCGAAAGTGATAGATGCTGGATGTGGTATTGGCCAGAATGTTTATGGTCTTGACCAGTGGGGTTATGATGCTTATGGTATAGACTTTACTGATGAGGTGGTGAAGAAAACCAAGAAGAATTTTTCTAATTTAAAAATCTCTACACAGGATGTTAGAAATCTTGATTTTCCAGAGAATTTCTTTGATGGTTACTGGTCATTAGGTGTCATCGAACATTTTAAAGACGGGTATGATGATATAATAAAAGAAGCCAGAAGAGTTATAAAAAATGACGGTTATTTGTTTTTAACAATTCCTTGGTTTTCTCCTTTACGTCAAATAAAGGCTTGCTTTGGTGCTTATCCAAAAATCGATAAAAAAACCGGTATGGGCCACTTTTATGAGTTTATGTTAGATAAGGCACAATTGGTAAAAACAATCGAAAAAGAGGGTTTTAGGCTCGTATCTAGCCACTCTAATGATGCGGTTAAGGGTTTAAAGGATGAGATTTCTTTTCTTCGTCCAGTTCTACAGAGAGTTTATGGTGGGAGAGGTTTTTTTGCTAAAGCCTGGCGCGGTTTGCTTACTATGGTTTTTGCCCCTTTCGCTGGCCATATAATTCTGCTAATATTTAAAAAACATGGAAATAATTTATAAATTTTTTTTGAGGCTCTCTCTCAGGTTGAGCAACTGGCTTTACAAAGTGATTAGTGCCCTAGCTATTAAGAGCGAGGGGGGACTTCATCCAAAGCATCGCCTCATCGGTTATCATAAATTTTTCTTGGATAATATCTCAGCCAATGACATCGTTCTAGATATTGGTTGTGGTAATGGAGCTTTGGCATATGATGTGGCGGGTAAAGCAAAAGAGGTTGTTGGTATTGATATTGTTCCAAAAAATATTGAAAAAGCAAAGTTGCTACACAATAGAAGTAACCTGAAATATATTATTGGTGATGCTACTAAAGATCTGCTTCTGGAAAAATCTGATGTAATCATTTTATCAAATGTTATAGAACATATTGAAAAAAGAGTAGAATTTTTAGCAAAGATAAAAGGTCTAGCTGGTAAATATTTAATTCGTGTGCCGATGCTTGATCGAGATTGGATACCCATCTACAAAAAGGAATTAGGTTTAGAATGGAAGCTAGACATGACTCATTTTACGGAATTTACCGGGGATTCTTTTAAGAGAGAAATAAATGCAGCGGGATATAATGTTGAAAGTTTAAGTATTCAGTTTGGAGAGATTTGGGCAGTAATTAAAATTATATAGCATGAAATTCGTAGTTAATACAACATATAATTCAGCCGGCACTGTAGTTTTACGGGGGATCATTAAGCGTTTAGAGGCTAACGGAGACCGTGTGGCAGTAAATGATTGGAAGCAGTATAATAATTACGATATAGCCATTTTTATGGCCCCAGATTCTAAGATTAGGGAAGCTAAGGCTATTGATGATAAAATAAAATGTGGCTTATTTGATCCTAAAGTGAGCAAGGCTTGGCAAATAGAAGAAGCAAAAGCCGCAGATTTTCTTATTGTCAGTTCGATTGAACAACGGGATTTTTTTCTTAAGTATAATGAGAGTATATATATTTATTATATGTTTCCGAACATTCCAGAGGTAAAGAAAGAGCATGTAGATAAGCAGAAGATAGTTATTGGATACCATGGGAATAAGCAACACTTGGATGCTATGACCGATGTTTCTTGGGCGCTAGATAGATTATCTAAAGAATATGACATAGAGTTCCGTGCAATTTATAATGTAAAAAAGTTGGGTAAGTGGAGGCTCAATGTTCCTCAAAATTGTTCAGTTAGACATATCCAGTGGTCTGAGAAAACCCTTGTTGCTGACTTAAGCCAGTGTGATATAGGTATCGTACCATCCGTGATGCCATCACCTAAATTATTCACTCGATCTCTTAGAAGCATCTTTTATAATCCTGAAGGTTACAATAGAAATGATTATGTTTATCGATTTAAGATGTCAAATAACCCCGGTCGCATCTATGTCTTTTCTCAACTACATATTCCAGTCATAGCAGATTTTACTCCCTCTGCCTGTCAATTTATTAAAGATGGACAGTCTGGTATGCTAGCGGGTACTAGGGAGGGTTGGGAGAGGAATATGAAACTTCTAATCAGGGAAATATCTCTACGAAGAATATTGAGTACAAATCTTATTGACGATATTAATAAGAACTATTCTCAAGACATCAATTTTAGTAATTTTATTGAATTTATAAAGAAAGATGAATAATAAGGAATTATATGAGTCTAATCAGGTCGTCGAAAAGTATGCTAATAATAATACTCGCGTTCGTACCTTGAACAATCCGGAAAAGGAATTAATAGATAGGTTTGATATTAAGGATAAGAAAGTATTAGTGCTTGGTAGTGGAGCGGGTAGAGTCCCAATAAATCTATTACTCTATGGAAATAGTGTAAAAGGGATTGATAGGTCAGAAAGATTAATTAATGTTGCTAGTCAGAATTTTCCTAACTCGAAATTTAATGATTTATCCTTTGAGCTCGGTGATATGACTGATCTGGGGAATGTTTCTAATGAAAGTTATGACGTAGTTATTATCCCAATGAACTCGATTGACTATATTGACGATTACAGATTAAGGGAGAGGGCATTACTGGAGGCAAAAAAAAAGTTAAGAAAAGGCGGCATACTCGCTTTCTCGTCACATAATAAATTAGCTTACACCTTCTCTCCAAAGACGAAGTGGAGAGATAGAGTATTTAGATCCTGTTTCAGGCCGTATCATTACACGTCTGAAAGTGTAATTGGTGGAGGAAATGTCTTTAAGGGTAACCCCAGTTTCATTATCGAAAGCGTTCAAAAGCTTACAAAGCTATCCTTCCAGGGCTTTATCTGTGATAAACGTAGTAGATTAGATAAAATTATGGCGAGGCAGATTATCCTAGCACAACTATATTTTCCATACATACTCTACGTTTTTAAAAAGGAATAGTTTGATTATTTATTGTATTTAGAGTATAAATAAGATATGAATATATTAGCAATTGGGGCACATTTGGATGATATAGAACTTGCTTGTGGTGGTACACTAGCTAAAGCTGTCAAAAACGGTCATAGAGTTAAGATGCTAGTCATGACTGATTCGTCTTATAAGAATTTTGATGGTAGGATCTTAAGGACGAGAGAAGAAGCATTGGTCGAGGGAACCAAAGCCGCCAATATTCTAGGCATAAAGGATTTGAGGATTTTGGACCTTCCAATAAAATATATACCCTATAATGGAGATTCCGTTGAAAAAATAAATGAAGTTATTGATGATTTTAAGCCGGACTATATTTTTACTCATTGGATTCATGACACGCATCAAGATCATATGAATACAGCTTTAGCTACGATCTCAGCTTCAAGGTATAAGACAAATATTTTTATGCATGAACCTTTTCCGCCCTCGGGTCGGTCTTATATGGCCTTTCGGCCACAGGCATATTTTGATATAACTGAAACAATTGAAGACAAGATAATGTCTTTAAAGGAGCATAAAAGTCAGCACGATAAATATGGTGATGACTGGACAGACGCGGTTAGAGGTAGGGCTAGGGTACGTGGTTTTGAGAGTGGATATAAGTATGCCGAAGTGTTTGAGATTGTTAGAACCGATTTTAAACTATGATTGTTACTATTCATCAACCCGAACATTTAATTTGGTTGGGTTTAATAAATAAAATAAAGCAAGCCGACGCCTTTGTTCTTCTGGATACCGTTCAGTATGAGAAGGGGTATTTTCAAAATAGGAACAAGATAAGGACAAGGAATGGTTGGACATGGTTAACTGTCCCCCTAATCAAGCACTCTTCCAGTTTGAATATTAAGGATATAAAAATCTCGTACGTGGAAGATTGGCAAAAGCGATACCTGTGTCTCATCAGGGCAAATTATGGTAAGTCAAGATTTTTTAATAATTATTTTCCTGAGATCGAAAAAATTATAAATAAAAGATACGAATATCTAGCAGATCTAAATATTGCTTTAATTAACTATATTTTAGTTTCATTTGGCATTGTTGGTAAGCAGATTATTCGCTCCTCTGATCTTAGCCTACCGTTTATTAAAGGCGGGTCAGAAGTGAATCTGGCCATCTGTCAAGAGTTAGGTGCCGATACTTATTTATCAGGCCCGACAGGGGTAACTTATTTAAGACAAGATGATTATGTCAAGTCCGGTATAAAGATTATATTTCATCACTTTGATCACCCGATTTATACTCAGCAGGTCGGCGAATTTCTGCCAGGGATGTCTTCGTTAGATGCACTATTTAATCTTGGTGATGAGGCTAAAAAGTTAATATGAGGTTATTAAAAAAAATCATTAGAAAGATTTCTAGAAGGAGAATTATAAAAAATTTTAATAAATTTTGTGATAAAAAATTAGGTCATGCCATTTTATATTATAAAACCGATTTTTATCTTTGGGGTGGTATTCTAGAAGATCAGTCACACACCAATGAATGGGAGAGTTATGAGATTGCCAGAATTTTAAATAAACTAGGCTTTTGGGTTGATATCCTTGATCGAACCATTGACTTAAATGATGTTGAAAGAATTGAAGATAAATACGATCTCTTTGTTGGTATTGGGGCTGGAGACTCCGGTAGATATTATAAAAATATTGCGAAAAAATTATCGAGGGCAGTCAGAGTACTTTATGCGCTTGGCCCAGAACCGTCATTGTCTAATAAAATTACTAAAACACGCCATGATTATTTTATGAAGCGCCACCCCGACACGGAAATAATTGTAAGGCGTTTAATTAAAGAAGTCGACATTGATGAATCGGTAAAGTATACAGAAGCAATCATTACTAATTGCAATGATTGGGGTATTGCTGGTTATAAAAAGTTTAATAAAGATATTTATCGCGTTTGGCTATCAAGCGACCCGTCTTTATCTTTTTCTCTGCCAGTTATTAAATATAAAGATCAAAATAAATTCTTATATTTTGGAGGTAACGGGAATATTACAAAAGGCTTAGATCTCGCTATCGAGGCATTTTCTAGGATGCCAGAACTTGAGCTGTATATTGGAGCCCCGAGAACCGAGGAAGACTTTAATGCTATCATGGATCCAATTCTAATAAAATCACCAAACATTCATTTTATTGGTTTTATGGATATTAAGAGTCTGTTATTTAATAAGATAGCTCAAACCTGTGCATATGTTATACTACCTTCTTCCTCCGAAGGTTGTGCTACTTCAGTGACCAACTGCATGAGGAAAGGCATGATTCCTATTGTGACGGTAGAATCTGGTGTGGATGTCGGTGACTTTGGTTTCATTATAGAAGATATTTCTATAGACAAAATAAGGGAACGGATCAGGGGGATCTCTTCTCTAAATCGAGTTGACTTTAGAAGAAGGTGCGAGATGGCTTATGCTGAGTCAGAAAAATATACTCAGATAAATTTTACTAGAACATTCAGGAAAGCATTATTGAAAATTATTAATAAACATAGTATCCTAAATATAAAATGAAAAACAAAATAACTATTCAAAATACAATATTGAAGACGGATAAGAGTTTGGCAGAAAAAGGGATTGCTAGTCTCAAGGAAAAGGGAATCCTTCTTTTCATTAAGAAGACTTTTGTTGTCATCGTCTTGATGGGTAAACGTATTTTAAGGGAATATATTCCACTCAAGTTTATGATGTTTTTTTCCAAGAATGGAGAGGTAATAAAAAATATTCAGGGTGGAAAAATGATTTTAAATTTGAACGATGTTGGTATTTCTCGAGAGCTTGCCTGTTATGGTGTGCATGAGACAAATAGCACCGCAGAAGTTAAAAAAATCATTAAGCCAGGAATGAGAATTTTGGAAGTCGGTGCCAATATCGGCTATTACGCGATTATGGAAACCAGATTAGCTGGTCAAACCGGTCACCTGTATGCTTTGGAGCCATCACCATTCAACTTTAAATTACTTACTAGAAATTTAAAATTAAATGGAATCGAAAATTATAATTTATACAATACCGCGGCCGGCTCGATTGTTGGTAAGGCCAAGTTTCTTCTTTCTGGCCGAAGCAACCTCTCGACTTTTATTGAACGTGAAGATTTGACTGGTGAAGAAGTAGACGTCGATGTCATCCGTTTGGAAGACTTTATGAAAGATAAAAAAGTAGATTTTATTCGCATGGATGTTGAGGGCTATGAGGGAGAGATATTAAGGGGGGCTGAGGGTGCTTTAGCTTCTGGAAATAAACCAAAATATTTCTTTATTGAGATTCATTCCGATTTGCTTCATAGGAAGAAGAGCTCCTGTAAGGATATTGTGAATTTTTTGGCTAAATACGGATATGAGGTCAGAAAAGGTTTTTGGCGCGGAAAAGACACTATTTGTGCAAATAGTGTAAAAGAAATGCTCACTCATCCTAAATTAGAGATCGGTTATTGGGAGACCTTTTTTGAGTTGAAATAAATTTATGATGTTATTGGATCTGAGCCTCGTTGTGTCTATGACACTGATTATTTATACCACTGGTTCATTTTTCATAACACTTTTTCGTCCGACATTAGGCCTTTTGACTATCATCCCGATAATTATTTTAGGCTTCGGTAATTCTTCTTTAATAAAGGGTGGTTTTATTGCCATCATTACTTTTGCTGTCCTACTACACGCCTTGATCACGAAGGTCGAATTTAAAATCAATAAGCAGGTAATACCTGTTATCATTATAGTTTTGTCTTTTATTCTTTGGATTTTCTTTCGAAACTTCTTGGGGGATGAAGGGCTAGCCTTTTGGCTTTTTTGGGCCATCAAAAGATTAATTATTCCTGGCTTTCTGGCTTTTCTAGTAGTTTTTTTGATTAGAACAGAGAAGGATATTTTGACTTTTATCTATACTATCTTCGCTTTTTTGGTAATTACTTCTATTTTTGGACTTTTACAATATTTTACCAAATCGGATATCTTTTGGCTGGCGCGAGAAATGCTTGGAGTTCCTGCCTCCATTGCTTATCAGATTGAAGGCCGACTGAGGATTACCGGACTTAGTTCATATGTCGTACCGTTATCTTATGGTTTACTATCCATCTTACCGATCATCTTTTCTCTATGTTTTTCTCAAAAGATAAGTCTTGCTAAGACCATTACTAAAATAGGCGGTGCATTTATAATCGCTTTGGCTCTCGCGCTTACTTTTATGAAGGCGGCCATTGCTGGAGCTGTCCTTGGTCTCACTGTGGTTATATTTTTACTTATTCGTTCTCATTTGATTAAGAAAGAGGTGTTGATTTTTTTGCTTCTAATTATTTTTAGTTTTACTGTTTTTGTTTTCTCAGACAAGGAAATTTCCGACCGTATTTTTTCACTAGGTCAGACTTCTTATGAGAGGATCCCGATCTCGATTGTTGCATTGAATGTTTTTAGTACATATCCACTAGGAGTGGGGTATTCATACAGTGAACGGGTTCAGGAAACATATTCTGATGTGTCTGATTTTATGGGTTCGCGTGTTGTCCTGGTGCAGTTTCCTCATAATATGATTTTGGATATTGGGGTTATTCTTGGTTTGCCAGCTTTGGTTATTGTTTTTCTTTTCTATCTCTTTCTGTTCAAAGGATTACTTATGGTTTATCGATATGAAACAGAAAATTTGAAGATTTTGGCTATCGGCTTGATTGGGAGTTTTGTGGCATATCTTTTCAACGCGATGTTTCATAATAATAATCCATTTTTCGGAGATACTTTTAATTGGCTCCTGATTGGAGTGTCTCTGTCGCTTATAAATATAGCTCATCTAAAGTATTCTAGCCGTCTGGACCCACTTGATAATTAATGGTTTCTTTGTTATATTAAAACGTATGAATAAGGACTCGGAGACAGTAGATATGATGAAAGTGATTATTCGACAGAAGTCCTTGATTTTATGTTCTATCCTATTGTCTGTACTCCTTGCTTTTGTTTTCAGTTTTTTTGCCAAGAGAATCTATCAGGTAGATTCCATAATTGAAATCGGCTCATTTTCTGATATTAATGGCTCACCTGTTCTTATTGAAAGCGCCGATCAATTATTGGAAAAAATAAATAAGGGTCAATATCACTGTATATTAGCAGGTAGTTTATTAAATTCAAATGGGGAATCGTGTAATGTAAAGGCGCAGAAATTAGAGGGTACTAATTTAATACAGATTGAGGCAGTCTCTTCTTCTCCAGAGACCTATGTGACTATTATAGAGAAAATAGGCAAATCGATATTAGAGGATCATAATAATCGGCTTGAATTGAGAATGAATGTTCTTAAGGAAAACATAATAACGATGGACAAGGAAATAAATATTTTAAAAGGCAAGGCTATTTATGGTATATATATTGATGATGCTATTGCTCAGTTGTTAATCGAGTTATCAAGAAGAAAGGATCAGCTTTCTGTCTTTGCGCCAACTATTATTGCTAAAGCTGCAGCCATTTCTTTTTCCAACGTTAATTTTAGTATTTATTTAACTATTTTGTTTGCTATTTTTATTGGCATCTTTATTGGTTTGTTTGCTGCCTTGTGCAGGGAATGGTGGGCTCATCATTCTACGGAGTTGAAAATCTAATATTGTTAAAATGAACTCAAAAGTTTCAGTTATAATGTCTGTTTATAATGGGTCTAGTTTTCTAGATCAATCTATTGAAAGTGTCTTGAAGCAGACTTTTACTGATTTTGAATTATTGATTATTGATGATGCTTCTACTGATTCTAGTTTTGGCATAATTTTTACTTGGGCAGAAAAGGATCAGAGAATAAAAATTATAAGAAATGAACAGAATATCGGTTTGACCAGATCCTTAAACAAGGCGGTGGGTTTGTCTACCGGAGAGTATGTCGCCAGGATAGATGCTGATGATATTTGTCATCCTGAGCGCTTGGTTAAGCAAGTTGAATATCTCGATACTCAACTGTCCGTGGGACTTGTGGGCTCTTGGGCGTACAAAATAGATGAGTTGGGGAAGACTTTAGGGCAGTTGAAATATCCAGCAGACAGTAATGTCATAAAGCAAAAATTAATAAGGTCCAACCTTTTTATTCACTCCTCAATAATGGTTCGGAGTAAACTATTGAATAATGTTGGTGGTTATAATTCAGACTTTAGATACGCTCAGGACTATGATCTGTATTTCAGACTCCTGAATATTTGTGAGTTATCAAATATTCCTGAGTTTCTAATATCGAGCCGATATAGTGGTGGTTCAATAACCAGATCTAAGAACAGAAGACAGACGGTGTGTGCCATTAAAGCCAGAATAAGGGCAATCCGGTCTGGACTGTATCCTTTTTATTCATACATATATTTAGCTAGGCCGATTCTCGGTATGCTGATTGGTCCGGATGTAAAAAGGTTACTGGTAAGGCTATCTTTTAAAACCTGATCGAACATCATTTATTAACTCCTCTTTGAATAGGAAAAGTAGCATAAAATATAGCAATCCAGACACGATTATTACCAAAACTATTGATAACAATAGATATTTCATGTAAAAGGTGACTAAGGCCATTATTAGTGTTGCCAGCAGGATTTTCCTTATATCCGCCCAGATTGGTAGAGCGTTTGTCCTTCTAACCTCGAAGAAGTATATACTATAGACAACAATCTGTACTGCTGAGGTGGCAATGGCCGAACCCACAATTCCATAAATTGGTATCAATAGAAGGTCAAGGATTATGTTTATCGTGGCCCCTACCGCTCCGGTCTTGATAAATATTCCTTGCTTATCTTGAGCAATCAATATGCCTGATAAAATAGTACCAGGGAAGACTAGAATCAAATTAAACAGTAGAACCTGGAAGGTCAAAACGGCGCCCATGTATTCTGTACCATAAATTACCCTAATCATCGGATTAGCCATGATTATTCCGCCAACCACTATTGGCAGGGCAAGACCCAAAGAGGCAAGGATGGATTTCTTTGTCAGTTGGCCTAAACGGTCATTGTCATTCTCGTGCACAAATCGGCTAAAGAAGGGAAATAGACTACTGTAAATAAAACCGGGTATTATACCAAGCATGGCAATTGGCTTTTGGGCGGCCGCGTACAGACCCACACTGACAACCGGCAAAAGCCAACCGATAATTACCGTATCAATACTACCCATTAGTACGCCAAACACTCCGGCTATGGCAAAAGGCCAGGCTGATCTTAAGATTGGCCAAACCAGATCCTTGTTAAAGAATTTGAATATTTGATTTAAATTTGTCCTGATAAACACCAGGGTTAGGCCAAGACTTAACGTGCTTGCAATTAAATAACCAATTGAAAAGTTAAGTGCTGATGGTATTTTAAATAGGACAATAAAACCAGCCGTGGTAATAAATATCTCAGTGATTATTTCAAGGATAGCTTCAAACTGCATTCTGTTCTGTGCCCTAAATATTGATAGCAAGAAATTTCTGATACCATCAAAGGCAACTAGTAAGGCCATAATAATCAATATCGGCTTTGCTTCTGCGATCCTGGAAAAAAATGGTGAGGCAAAGATTATTACAAGCGTTGTGGCTGTAACCAGGGAAAGCTTTATAGCTAAAGAGGTTGCCAGATATTCTTTTTTCTCAGTCCTTTTTACTAGCTCTCTGGTGAGTATACCCGTCAGTCCAATATCGGAAAATATGTTAAATAGGGCAGTGAGTCCCAGGGCGTAAGAAAAGACGCCATAATGTTCAGACCCTAATATCCGGGCGGCATAAATGATCATTAGACTCCTGATCACTCGGCTGACAGTTGTCCCAGTAGATAACCAAATAAAATTTTTAATAATAGTTTGCCTGACTCCCTGGTTATGAAGGAAAAAGTTTTTTATCCTTTGCATAAATTTATACGATCAAGGATATCATTTTTTTGGTAAATTTACTATACTCAGTATAATTATTAAATAATCAAAAGTTTTAGTCTCGTGTTATACTAAACAGGCAATGAAAGTAAAAAGAATACCGTTTAAAGAATTTAAAAAAATATACAGCCGGGTGCCCCGTTTGTGTGTGGAAGTGGTATTAATGAAAGGGGATTCTTTATTGCTTATTAGACGCACAATAAAACCGGCTGTGGGTCAGTGGCATACTCCTGGCGGTACTGTTTTAAAAGGAGAAAGCCTGAAGCGGGCTGTGAAAAGGGTTGCAAAGGAGGAGCTTGGAATAAACGCTACCGTAGGTAAATTCATTGGTGTTATTGAGTATGAGTCATATGTAAATCATTATAGTCAGGATATTAGTTTGGCTTTTATGATAAAGGCAAAAGAGCGGGGTGAGTTTAGGTTGGATGGACACGCAGATAAATACGGTTTTTTTGCTGAGCTACCAAGAAATATGATTTATGATCAGAAAATATTTTATGCCAAAATAATCCCTCTGGGTATTTCTAGAAAAGATAAATGATTTTCTAATTACTTAGGGCTATGTGATATAATAGGTAGTAATTATGAAGAACAGAAAAAAAATAATATATTGCATTACCAAGGCGAATTGGGGTGGGGCCCAGAAGTATGTGTATGACCTGGCTACGGCTTTAAACCCTGACTTGTATGATGTAGCCGTGCTTACCGGAAATGATGGATTTTTGGTAGAAAAATTAAAGGCAAGGGGAGTGAGAGTGTTGATTTTGGGAGATTTGACTCGGGACATTTCTATTTTTAAAGACCTTTGGGCCTTCTTTAAAATCTTAAAAATTTTCTCTCATGAAAAGCCGGATATTGTACATTTGAATAGTTCTAAGATGGGATTACTGGGTGCGCTAGCTGGACGAATTCTTGGTATTAAAAAGATAATTTTTACCGGTCATGGCTGGGCTTTTAATGAGGATAGAAGTAAATTACAAAGGAAGTTTATTTATTGGCTTCATCGGCTGACCATTAAATTGTCTCATAAAACTATTGCTGTTTCAGAACAAACTAAAAGGCAGATTCTAGGCAATGATACTGATACTGGGAAAATAGTGGTAATTAAAAATGGTATAGGGGAAATTAATTATCTGAATAAGGATCTGGCTCGAGCAGAAATTAGTAAAAGATTGCCTGCAGATTTGGATATTAAGGACAGACGGTGGCTGGGCACTATTTCCGAACTACATAAAAATAAGGGTCTAAAATATCTGATCGAGGCTATTCATTTACTAGATACTAGTAGTGATGATCGATCTAAATTACCACTGGTAATTATTATTGGTGAGGGTGAGAGAAGGGAGAAATTACAGGAGAGGATAAATAGATATGGCTTGGGTGATACTATCTTTATGATTGGCCGAATAAATGAAGCCGAGAAATATTTGAAGGCTTTTGATATTTTCACTCTCACCTCTATTACCGAAGCTTTGCCTTATGTCATTTTGGAAGCTGGCCAGGCAGGCATACCGATTATTGCTAGTGCCGTCGGTGGCATACCGGAAATAATTGATGATCTGAAGAGTGGTATTTTGGTTCGACCAAAAGAGCCAGAGGAAATCAAAAGGGCCTTTGATTTTTTACAAACAAATACTGACAAAGCCCTCCTTTTCGGTCAGAATATCCAGAAAAAGATTCAAGAAGAGTTCAATAAAGAAATAATGGTAAAAAAGACTTTGGAATTATATAATTAGTTTGGTATGGATAAATATTTTCTTGCTATTATAGCAATCATCTTTTTCTCTATCCTGGGGATTCTATATATTCGTATTATTGGCAAGGATCGGGACTATGAGAAATTTGAGGAGAAGTTGGATAATCAGGTTGTGGATAACTTTACTATCCTTGAGTAGTCAAGGAAAAAGTTATTTGGTAGAATATTTTTAGATGAAAAATTTGGGACGGTTTTATTTGTTCTCATTTGCTATTTTGTTTAGCTTTTTCGTTTTTGGTGTTGCTTCATATAAGAGCGTCTTTGCCTCTGTTGATAAAATAGCCTTTATCAATAAACCACAGACGATACCTGTTAATGTAAGTTCTGGTCAATTTCAGATCCAGATCCAGGATTCCTCTGGTGCAGAACAGGATGCTCCATTTACTATTTATTTTACTTTACCATTAGAATTAGGAATTTTTTCTTCACAGAAAGATGGCCTTCCTTTCACAAACTCATCTAGTATTTATATTGCAACCGGGGCTTCTAATAAGTATTTCTATTTTAAGAGTTCAAACCCCGGGACATATTTGTTAAGGATTAAAGCAACTAATAAGGATAAGACCCTTTCCTGGGAAGCCGAACAGACGGTTGTGGTCGGTTCACCTGGTAGTAGCGTCTCAACGAGTACTAATGATACTGACTTAACTAATGAAAATAATAATGACAATTCAGCAGGTTCAGTGGGGGAGGATGATGCACATTATGAGCAGGAGAGCTTGAGTAATTACGAGGAGACAGTGAGTGGTTTCAAGGTGAGTGCAGGGAGGGAGCGGGTGACTTACGTGGGGTCACCAGTCTCTTTCGAGGCCAAGGTAAAAATATCTGGTGATATAAAAAATAAGGGGGTGGATTATGTTTGGTCTTTTGGTGATGGATCATCTTCCTCTGATGAAAAAATAATTCATACTTATAAATATCCCGGGGAATATAATGTGGTTCTAAATGCTACCCTAAATGATGTGAATTCTATTGCCCGGACAAAGGTAAAAGTGCTGGCGCCAAATTTAATTTTGTCTGCAAAAAGTGACGGAGCAGTCGAGATTTTGAATAAAGGAGCCGAGGAAATTAATTTATACGGGTGGAAATTACAGGCTGGAAATACGGCATTTGTTTTTCCGCTAGATACCATAATTTCGGCTAATAAAAGCGTGATTTTCCCTAGTGAATACACTAAGATATCTGGCTCTCTAGGGCTGATTATTCTGGCGGACGCTACTAACAAAGGGGTGGCCCAGATCGGCTCAAATTTGGCCGTTTTTGACCCAAATAAGGTCATCTCTGCCGAGGACTTTCAGCGCTTTGTGGTTGAATATCAGAAGTCCCTGGAACTCACCCGTCAACCTGCCACGTTGACGGCTATGGCGGTGGCTACCACTACTGGGAAATACTGGTCTGATAGGTATGATAAAGTGACGAAGGAGGTCCTGGGTACAAGCTCGCTCTCGGTGATTGAGGGGGAAGACCAAACTGGCACGGCAAGGTCTGACCTTGCCGTGCCCGAGCCGGACGTCCCAGCCTCAAACCCGGGCTTTTGGAGTAAGGTTTTTCACCCGGTTCGAACTATCAAAAATGCGTTTTATAAATAATTTATTAATTAATTTTAAATCATGAAGAAAATAATTTTATGGATTGTAGGAGTGATAGTGGTGATTATTGTGATTCTGTTATTCCTGGGAACTTATGGTTATCGAATTCAGAATTATTTTATTGTAAAACAGCAGGAAAAATATCTAGCGGATATTGAAGTGCAAAAAGCTAAAATTTTGGCGGCCCAAAAAGCTGATACTTTTGGCGGAAAGACCCCCGAGGAAACTTTGGATTTGTATATTACCGCTCTCAAGGCTGGTGATATTGAATTGGCAAGTAAATATTATGAGGTTTCGTTAGAGGTTGATGATTTAAGGATTAAAGAAAAGGAGAGACTTGAAAATATACTAAAGAAAGATGGAAATCTAGATCTATTAATTAAAAATGAAGACAAAATAATTAAATTAGGGTCTAAGAAGATATGGTCAAGTAGTTATGTATCGTTCCTGTACGAGTTTATTACTACAGAAGAGATGACCTCAACCTCAACAATTTCTAGAGAGGAGATTTTAACGATAATTCCTAAAGGTACTAGTTTGGAGATGGGTGAGGCACTACGCCTAAACCCTTATACAAAAGTTTGGAAAATAATTCAATAAATAAATGAAGAAATATTTATTCTTTCTCCTGTTAATTATATCTGCCTTACCCCAAGCCTCCTTTGCCTATGATCCACAGACCACCCATGCCGGTCTGACGGAACAGGTCGTAGAATTTTATAATTTAAATAGTAATGTCCAGCTGAACTCTGATGATAAGGAAGTAATTATCCAAGGGGCGGTGGATGAGGATGATCCGTCAATTCGTGCCCTGAACCATTTTTATGACCCGGTCAGAGGGATTGGGATCAATGATAACCGGACTTCTCTGGTCTGGGCTACGGAGCCAAATCATGGCAATGATTTTACCTGGAACGCCAATATTGATAAATATGCCAAAGGAGATAGAGAGGGAGCCTTGATTGGCTTGGGACACATTTTACACTTGATTGAGGATTTGACCGTGCCGGATCATACCAGAAATGATCCGCACATTGGTGAAGGTGTGAGTGGGGCTTATACCGGTGGCAGTCCATATGAGACTTGGTGTAAGGAAAATAAAGATAGGGAAACACTCGCAGGTACTGCGCTATATTATAAAAGCCTAGGACTAAAGCCAAGGCGGATTGGAGAAATCAAAGGTTATTTTAATAATCTGGCACCGTATTCAAATAATAATTATGTGAGTGCGGATACGATAGAAAATTCTATTTATCAATATGCCAATCCGGCGGTTGTAGAAAAGAAAAATGGTTATACTTATGGCGATGACAGTTACTTTTATGATAGACATAAACTTTACGCGGAGTATTATTTGAATGACGGTGCACTTGTAAGGTCACTTATTAATAACAAGACAAATGACCAATCAGTGATCGAGGAATATTTTGCTCGTCTGTCTAAAATGGCGATTTTGAGTGGGGCGGGGGTGGTGGAATTATTTTTCACGGAGGCGGAGGAGGCGCGAGCGAAATATCTGGAAGAAGAAAAGAAAAAACTGGAGGATATCGCTGATTATGAAGAAGAGAAAAATGAAAAACTGACGGAAGGAGGATTTTTGAGCCGGGTTTGGTATCGGCTGAATTATGCACTGACGGATACCACCAAAGCTTTGGCTAGCTCTATTTCTAATACCGCCGAGCTTTTTGGATCGGCTTTGTATAACGGTGGATCTTTTGCTTATAATGCCACCAAGAATACAGTGAACTCTCTCGGTTTTACCAGCACAGAACTGGCCACTATTAGTGCTCAAAAAGTGGAGAAAGGAGTGCAAACGGCCAAAAAGTTAGTAGTTTCCACTGGGCAAAAAGTCATT
>CAYVWL010000006.1:0-7036 GCA_964455475.1 uncultured Candidatus Saccharibacteria bacterium | reverse complement strand
GAAAGGAGTGCAAACGGCCAAAAAGTTAGTAGTTTCCACTGGGCAAAAAGTCATTCTATATGTAAAGGAAAATAGTTCAAATTTACTTACTCCAGCGGTGGCTTATACTCCGCCCACTTCGTCTCCAGCACTAACTCCGGACGAATTTACACAACTGATAAATACCTTAGCTCTTACTACCGATACGGATAGTAATGAAGAGCAAGTTCAAACTGAAGAAGAAAATCATCATCATAGTGGCGGAGGAGGAGGTAATAATAATCCTGAGCCAGAAATAATTGATCCAGTCTCTACTAGTACCGAACCGACAGCCACCACCACCGCTACGACCACAGACACCGGTACATCAACCTCTACAGCAACGACAACCGCCACCACTACAATTATTTCTGAACCAGTGGCATCACCCACTATTCTTTCCGCTGTAAATATTACCAATACTACGCCAACCACCACCATTCTTTTTTCGGGTACCAGCACGCCGGACTTTATAATCTCCAATGACCTTGATTCTATTTCCACTACCACCGATGCAGATGGTAATTGGTCTCTGGCAATTGAAAACATTACGGAAGGTACCACCACGATAAATTTCTTTGCGGAGCCGGATATTTTGTATGCCTCTAGTACGGTCTTTGACTCACTCACAAATATCACGACTATTACAAATTACATTAAGTCTGAACCGAGCGAGGCGACAGTCTTTGTTGGTTCGGTAAGCACTATCGGTATAATAGTCGACAATCCGCTTGCCTGTGAAGATTCTCTTTTGACCGGTTCATGTCTCATCACTACTACTAATCTAGAGATGTCGTGGAATTCCAATTCGGACAAGCTGGATCATTACACAATTATACTCAACGATAATCTGGATGAGAAGATTGAGACTACAGCCACCTCCAGTGTTTTGACTTTAGAAGATAATACGCAAAACGGGGTGGAGATCTTTGCGGTGGATACTGATGGTAATGTTTCTGATTCAATTATCACTGAAATAATTGTCTACTCACATCCGGTGGTGATCAGTGAAGTGGCGTGGATGGGGACGGAAGCTTCAACGACGGATGAATGGCTGGAATTATACAATTTGACACCCTATTATTTAAGTTTGAATGGTTGGATGCTGGCCACGGCGGATGGCGGATTAAATATTGCTTTGGAAAATGAGATCTCGGCCCGTGGCTTTTATCTTTTAGAGAGGACAGACGATAATACGGTGAGTGATATGACGGCGGATTTGATTTATGGCAATAATGGTTCGGCTTTTGCACTCAAAAATAATCCCGGTGGTGATTCTCTGGTCTTGTCCTTTGCTTCCACTACTATAGACAGGACGACGAGTGGTGGGTGGCCGGCGGGGAATAATACGAGTAAGCAAACGATGGAAAGGAGAAATGTGTGGGGTGATGGGGGAATAGCGGATAATTGGATTGATAATGATGGTGAGCATATCAATGGGCATGATGTGTCTGGGGGTGAAATAAAAGGCACGCCGAGGGAGAGGAATAGTAGTACTTACAATATTGTCTCGTATTAGGAGCGCAAAGGCTAAACCTTTGTGGTGGGGCTTTACATCTACAAATTAAGGTCTAATATAAAGTATGGAATATAAGGTCCTAAACTAGAGGTCAAACTACACATGAGGAGGATGGGAGATGCCGATTAATTTCAAAACTCGCGAGCCGGCCGTGAAGTTTCTCAAGGAGCTGGTGGTGAAGGAAACAAGGTTCTTCAAGGATCTGTTCAGTAAGTGCAATACGGGAGGTGATGGAATTTCTGGCGAGGACTACGAGCGGTTGCGTGAAAAAGGCCTCAACCCGATGTGGTTCCCAGGCCAGGGAAACGGCGGAGAAGAACTCTCGGGCTTGATCATTGAAGTGTGGTTGGAATCAGTCTCACGGGTTCAGGGTAGTGTGCCCGCGGCTCCATACCCGGTTGGTGGTTGGGACTGACGAACGACTATATCGGACAGCGCTGAGCGACCCAGTGCTTCCAAAAAACCCCGGCTTTTCCGCAAGGACAAGCCGGGTGTTTTCTTTACTAGAAACACAAAGGTTTAACCTTTGAAGGTTAAACCTTTGTGGGGAGGCTTTACATTTTTTCTAGATAGAATAATATAAATGGTGGAGGAAGAAGATCTTTGGGTACGAAACCATAACAGTTCTATAAAGGAGAATCGGCGATGGCACTGGATCCGCAGGTGAGGAGTAACGCGGAGAAGGCTCTGAGTCTAGTCAGGGCGAATCACCGCGATTGCTTTGAAAACATGGTGGCGAAATGCTACAAGGATGGAGGAATCTCCGATCATGACCACGCCATCCTGGTCGCTCACGGTCTGAGCCCGGTGCATTTTCCGGAGGATGAACTGGGTAGTCAGGCACCGATTGTCCGTCTTTTGTTGGAGCTCGGAGTCGGGGACTGATTCTAGTCCGATTGGATCGAACAAAAAGGGTAGGGTGTGCGTGATGCACCCTGCCCTTTCCTATTTGATTTTTCTTCGCCCTTATGCTAATCTCTTTTCATAAGCCAAAGACAGTAGGTGGCCGTAAAAAGCCTTAATTTCCTACCGAGGTAAGAAACTCTCCACGAGTGGTGGATGTTATCGGCTTAACAGGTCGATAATTTTTAATTCACCCGCCAAAATTTTTTATGAAATAAAAAACTTAGGAGGGTAAAAATAAATCATGCCAATTAGTAAAAACAAGAAGAAAGAGATCATTGAAAAGGTTTCTGATCTCATGAAAGATTCCAAGTCTGTCGTCTTTTTTAATTTCAAGGGCTTCAATGTGAAGAACACCATTGAGATGAGACGAAAACTGCGCGAATCCAAAGTGGGATATCTGGTGGCCAAGAAAACTCTCGCCAAGCGAGCGTTTGATGAGGCCAAAATCACCGGTGAAATCCCCAGTATGTCTGGCGAGACCGCCATGGCTTATAGTGCGGATTTGATTGCCCCAGCCCGCGAGGTTTACAACTTCCAAAAGAAGTTCAAGGATAATCTGGCGATTGTGGGTGGAATATTTGATGGCAAATATATGAGCAAGGAGGAGATGATGGCCTTGGCCCTTATCCCTTCACAACAGACTTTGTATGCTCAGTTTGTAAATGTCATCAATTCACCGATTCAAGGCTTTGTCGTGGCTTTGAGTAAGATTGCGGAGAAGCCTGCCTCGACGCAAGGCGGGAAGACGGCGTAAATTATTATTAATTAATAGGAAGGCAAGTATAGCTTCAAATTTTTTGGTCCTCGCGTCTTTTGACCGACCTTATAGGCAATAGGATCGGTCTCAAAACCAGACGCAAAAAATTTGAACTATCCTTACCTTCCGAGAAAAATAACATGGAAGATACAAAAGTAGAGATTCCAGCCAAGTTCAAAGATATTGTGGAGAGCATTGAAAAGATGTCCGTCCTCGATTTGAACGAACTGGTGAAATTATTGGAGAAGAAGTTTGGCGTTTCCGCTGCGGCTGTAGCAGTGGCGGGCCCGGCGGCTGGTGCGGCCGTTGAAGCCGGTGAGGAGAAGAGCTCATTTAATGTGGAGCTCACAGATGGTGGTGCTCAGAAGATTGCCGTGATCAAGGTGGTCAAGGAACTCTTGGGTCTTGGTTTGAAAGAGGCCAAGGATATGGTGGATGGTGCTCCGATCATGATGAAGGAGGGTATGAAGAAGGAGGAAGCCGATGCTTTGAAGAAGAGAATCGAAGAGGCCGGCGGAAAGGTGACTTTGAAATAGTCTTATTTCACTAAAACAAAACAACCTTGTCTGCGTTGCAGATGAGGTTTTTTTGTACTAAGATTTACCCATGGAAACATTATCAAAACTATTCAGCGGGGAGCAGAGGGTCAAGGTGATGCGCCTTTTTCTTTTTAATCCGGAGCAAATTTTTTCTTTGGAGCAAATAATGGACAAAGCCAAAATCACCGAAAAAGAAGCAAAAGAAGAAATTGAAGTTCTCAAAAAAGCCGGGATGATAAAAAGCCGAAAGTCCGTGCAAACCTTGCAAATAAAAAAACGAGGTAAGGTATCTGAAGTAAAGAGGAGAATAATGTGTTGGCATTTGGATCCCGGTTTTGAATATTTGCTACCGATGCAAAACCTGCTCATCAATACCAGACCATTAAGACCAAATGAAATTTTGAAAAGGCTCTCTCATGTGGGTAAGCTTAAAATGGTGATTGTGGCCGGGGTTTTCATCCAAAATCCGGATAGCCGAGTGGATATTTTGATTGTGGGGGATAATCTGAAACGGGCGTCTATAGACCGGATTGTAAAGACCATGGAGGCGGAAATAGGCAAGGAACTAGCCTTTGCCTCCTTTGAAACAGCTGATTTCCACTACCGCCTAGGCATGTATGACAAGCTCATTCGGGATATCCTGGACTATCCTCATCAAAAGCTTTTGGACAAGTTGAATCTCAAAGCCTAAAGATGCTATAATAGAGGGGTAAAAGGAAAAGAAGAAAATGGTCGAGATAAAATTTTCTTCCAATCATTTCGTTTATTATTAGTTAACCCACCAAAATTTTTATTAAAAAATTAGGCGGGTAAAAAATTAAATTAATTTAAAATATGTCAAATCTTTATACCTGGGGAGACGTTCTCCGCGCATCGTTTATGGACATTTGGGTGGGTGTCGCTAATTTTATTCCAAGCCTGATTGCCGCTATCGTTATTTTCTTGGTGGGCTGGCTCATCGCTGTGATCTTGGGCCGACTGGTGGCTCAAGTGGTAAAGGCCGTCAAGCTCGACACTGCACTTCGTGGCGCTGGTTTTGATAAGGTGGTGGAAAAAGGTGGTTTTACTTTGAGCTCTGGTGGTTTCCTTGGTGCCTTGGTCAAGTGGTTCTTTATCGTCGTGTCACTCGTGGCCGCCCTCGACATCCTTGGTCTCAAGACCGTCACTGGTTATTTGAGCACCGTCGTCTTGAACTATTTGCCAAACGTCATCATCGCCGCTCTTATCCTTTTGGTGTCTGTGGTTATTGCTCAAGCTATTCAGAAATTGGTGGTTAGCTCTGCCAAGGCTGCTGGTATCTCTTCTGCCAATGTGTTGGGAGAAATTGCCAAGTGGGCTATCTGGATCTTTGCTTTCATGGCGGCTTTGTCACAATTGGAAATCTTGAATTCCTTTATCCAGCCTCTATTTATCGGTATCATCGCTGCTCTCTCCTTAGCCCTAGGCTTGTCCTTTGGTCTTGGTGGACGTGACGCTGCCGCTCGATATATTGAGAAGGTGAAGAGTGAGATTCATTCAAATTAATTTCTTCTAGATTTTAGATTAAAAATAGCCCTTAAAAAAGGGGCTATTTTTAATGGTTTTTTGAACGGCTCAACCGGATAAAATAAGCGGTTGAGCCGTTCTTGATGCTTGATTTTTTGCCTTTTCTCGTGTTAATATATAGATATGCAAAAGAAATATAATTTTCCAGTTATAATAGAAAAAGACGAAAACGATATCTATATTGCTACCGTGCCGGCTTTGCGTGGCTGTCACACTCAAGCTAATAATTTAACTACTTTATATAAAAGAATAGAGGAGGTTGTCTCTCTATGTTTAGAAGTAGAAAGGGACATTCTAAAAGGTAAAATTTCCACTAGTCAATTTATTGGCGTGCAGAACTTTGAATTTAGTATCTAATGCCCAAACTTAATCCTATATCTGGCAAGAAACTGGCCAAGATTCTAAAAAGTCTTGGTTTTGTGGTTATTAGAATAAAAGGTAGTCACCATTATTTTCATCATGCTGATGGCCGATGCACCACAATCCCAATTCACAGTAATGAAGATGTGGCTGTTGGTACTATGCGGGCTGTGTTGGATGATATAAAGCTGTCAGTGGAGGAATATAATAAATTAAGGTAGACCCGGGGCGGTTGTTTTATTTCCCCCAATATCCTATACTATATGTATCGAATTTTACTAATTTAATTAAAAATAAAATGTTAGGATTTGGAAAAAAGGCAGAAGGGCCAGAAGCGACAAATGATGTAGCCGCCGCTCAATCAAGAGCCGAAGGACAGAAATTGGAATGGGGTCCAGAATTTGATCAAACTACATGGTTAGACGCAAATAGAAATATTTTTGAATTAAATCAAAAAGTAGGTGAAGATGAGAATAAATGGAGACTCCCAACAAGAGATGAATTACTTGCTAGGTTGAAAGAAATTAATTTATCGGAATTTAAAAGCTACTGGTCAAATACTGGGTGTAAGTGGGCAGATTCTCGTAATGATAGAAACATCACCGGAGATATAGTTCACAGTAATGGAAAATGGGTAAAAGGAACAGATTTTATGTATGACGTGTGTTATGTTCTCCCAGTTCGTAACGTCGCCTAATTCCACCCCCTAAAATAACCCTCCTTGAACGGCTCAACCGGATAAAATAAGCGGTTGAGCCGTTTGATCAACTGCCCCCAGCCCCTCCTTATCTAAGGAGGGGAGGAGACGTGACTTCGGTTGGGTTTGGTTCCCCCTCCTTTCTTAGGAGGGGTTAGGGGTGGTTCACCTTCCCCTCTAAGTTTAGAGGGGACTGAGGGAAGTTGAATTTTGCTTGACTTTAAAAAGCACTTCCTATATACTACCCCCACACAGATATGCATACAAAAATCAACTCAAAGAAGCGGAAAAAGTAAGTCAGCGTCTTTTAGATGTTGTCTCACTCCACCGCTCGAAAGAGTGGTTTTTCATTAGTCCAGCGAAGCCTTGTGCGAAGTTGGATTTCCGGCCGAATGATGTTTGAAAACTAAATCCCATCGCAACGCGGATACCATACAAATGGGTCTTTTCAAGCGTTGAAGGTGGATTAACCTGCCAAAGTTTTTTATAGGATAAAAAATTTAGGTAGGTAAAGGTAAAAGTAAAAAAGTACGTTGCATGAATTGATTTTATGCAACGGATTAAGATTAATCCGCTCAAATTTATTTGAGCGAGATAAAAAAGTATTTTCACTCAGAGCAAATGAAGAATTTGTGAGAGTAAAGATTGTGGTTTTTAAATTTCCTAATAGGAAATTTAAGAGTATATGGTGGATG
>CAYVWL010000005.1:22891-25471 GCA_964455475.1 uncultured Candidatus Saccharibacteria bacterium | reverse complement strand
TGTTTGATTTTAAAATGTCTGGTTGAGCCGTTCTATGGGCGACCCGAGGACTTTTGAAATTAAATATTTACTTTTTCGTACTATTAAAATCAGAACTCACAGTATGCCCTATTTTGACTTATTTAGCAAGGGTTAATATTACTTAATTAATAAAAAAACAAAAGAAGGGGTTGGCAGTCCCCCTCCTTTGACCTCCCTTCGCCATGTCTACCCTAGTGCCGGCAGAGCATCGATTGGCACATGCCCAAACGTGATCTCTCGCCGTGGCAGACAGAATACCGCAAAGCTACGGTCGGCATTCGTGTTCCCAGGATTGATGGTGATCACCTGCTGTCCTTCAACCAGGAGTGCCTCGCGCGTAAAACCACAAAGCACTATCTCGGTCTCCGGATTCTCCCGCCGAATCTTCATGGAACGCGAATCCATGTGATGTTCGCTAATCGTCATGAAGTCAAAACCAAGATCCAGTTGGACAAAGATGTGATAGCCGTTTATCACCACCTCCCCACCTTTATCCAGGTTATCCTCGGCGATCACCTTCCAGTTGCCTGGGATCTTCCCTTCCTTTTTCAGTTGATCATATTCCTTCTTCTGATTGGCCCGAATGGCGTAGTGGACGGTAAAGCCCTCACCAAGTTCCGGCCGCCCGATGTCCGTGATGGCAATGTTGCCACAATGGATAATCTGACTGACACCCCGCTGTCTGAACTCATCAGCCAGGCGCTTCCAAAAGGTCTGGTCACGATGACTGATATCCAGACTGTCCGAGATGATACCCAGACTCCAGACCGGGCGATCATCCGGCGATGGGAGAATTCGACTGAAGACGACCTCGCGATTCTCCGTATTGACAATCGCAAATTCGTAACCCCAACCGATAGAATCCTCCGTCTCCACCGCTCCCGGATTGATGAAGTTCACCAGATTTCCGTGCATGTATGTCTGAAAGTGCAGATGACCACCAAAGACCATCCGCAAACCGTCAAACTCCATGCGCAGGTTCGTCAAGGTCTCAGCAAACTTCTCCTCCGTACCTAGGAGGAAGTCCATGTGTCTCTTGTGACCAACATAGACCACCTCACCGCCAGGATAAAGCCGTTCCACCCGTTTTTCCGTCCTGGTGAATCTCCAACCCTCCGGACATTCATCATTGAAGCGCGGATGTTCGACCTGATCCTTCACAATAGCGCAAATCACCGGCAAGTTTCCGAAAAGTTCGCGAGAGATGTGCTCGGGGTGAATATCACCGCAGTGAATCACCCGTTCCACCCCTCGCCGTTTGAACTCCGCGATAATATGCGGAATCGCGTTCTTGCTATCACCGTGCGTGTCCGACATAACTCCGATAATCATACCCACCTCCGTTTTTGGCCAATTCTGGCCACGTTTAACGACCAACTGACAAAAAACTATCTGTATTTAGACTAGCACTGATAATGCATTTTGTACATTACCCTACTTCTCCAAATCCAAGATAAAGTCAAAACGGATTTTACTGACAAAGTCCGGCACGTGGCTGACCATGATCATGGCGCCTTCGTATTTATTTAGCGCCTCCGCAATAATGGGAATATGGCGGAAATTTATATGATTGGTGGGCTCGTCCAGAATCAGCAAACCAGGCTTTTGCAGGACCAGGCGGGCAAAAGCCACCAGCCCTTTTTGTCCTTCAGACAAACTGCCAATTTTATTATGAATAATATCCCCCGTGATTAAAAAGCCCGCCGCCACCGCGCGCATAGTTTCCTCACTCTGCTTTTTACAGACAGCAGAGAGGGACTGATACACTGTATCCTCAAAATTTAAAGTGGAAAAATCCTGTCGATAATAACCAATCTCAATATTGGGAGCAATCTGTGTCCCCTCGGCCTCATTCTTGGCTATCGCCTCCAGTAATGTACTCTTGCCAATGCCGTTTGGCCCGCGAAGCAAGAGATGGTCCCCTCTCTTTAATTTAATATTGGCTTTTCTTTGTGACACTTTATGACTCCGAATAGTTTTGAATTTAGTAATATGCACAATCTCGCCAGTAATGTCTGCTTGCACTGGGATATTAAACGGCCGAATTGTTTTATCTTCTCTCCGCGTATCCACTTTTTCTTCCTCCAGCTCCTCCGCCTTCTCCCGCATCCTCTTGGCCACTAGGCGCATCTGCCCACCTTTATTTGCAAAAAAATTGGCCTTATCTTTTTTCTCCTGGATTTCCTTGGCCAGCTGAGCATTTTTCCGATTCTCTTTTTCCTGCCTGGCCACGATCTGCTCACGCACATCAAAATAGTTTCCAATATATTGCTCAATCTTTTTTGTAAAGACGTCCAGATATAAAACACCGTCCGTAAAGCTATTTAAAAATTCCGCATCGTGGGAAATCACCAAGCAGGTTTTCTCATAATTAATTAAAAATTGTGTCAGATGCTCTATCCCCGCTTTATCCAAATTATTTGTCGGCTCGTCCAGGAGTAATAAATCCGGATTCTGAATCAAAGCCGAGGCCAAGAGTAATCGGGCTTGCTGACCACCAGAAAAAGACCGCACTATCCTGTCATGCACCTTGGTATGACCCCGCAAATTTACCACTTC
>CAYVWL010000005.1:0-22791 GCA_964455475.1 uncultured Candidatus Saccharibacteria bacterium | reverse complement strand
CGCACCGTCAGATCCAATTCATCTCTGGGTATCACTTGGCGTGACAGGGCAATGGAGACGCCATTTACCACATTTACCATACCGCTCTCCGGCTTTATCCGTCCGGTAATCAAGCCAAAAATGGTGCTTTTGCCAGCGCCATTTTGCCCCATGATAGTGATCTTGGTCCCACGGCGCACCGAAAAATCCACTTCGTCCAAAAGCGGATGATTTTCACCGTAGCCAAAGCTCACTTTCTCAAACCTTAATATTGTTTCCTCCTTTGCCATGTCTCTAAGAGAATACTGTATTTTCCGGAAAATAGAAAGAGGCGCCGGATATCCCATCCAGCGCCTTCTCTTTGTTCTGCTATTCTCCTCCATAAAGACTTTCATTCACGAGCCTGATCTGCTCACTGGCCCAATCAGGATCGCGAGAGGCTACGGCAATGAACCGGAAGGGGAAATCGGGAATGAAGTGCTGATCACGCACCAACTTCACAAGATTCCTCATGACATCCACCGTATTCCCAGGCCCATCAACAACCATGATGGGGGTCAGGTCCGCGATAGATAATACCCTAAGGAAGTCCACATCCGATAATCCCTCTGGAGTCTCCAGCCCCGAAAAGATAGTTGACCAGAAGTCCGGTGTAAACGTGTGCGACTGGTTTACAACCAAACTCAGTTTGTCACCTTTTGCCAGTCTGACCAATCCCCCAACTACTCTAGTCAGATCAGAGTATCCAGCGTCAAGTACTACTAGCGACCGCATCTTTCACCTCCCTCGGGTTAGCAAAATGATAAAACAAGGAACATCGAAACTACACAAATCCGCCGTGAATATAGCAAAGAATAGGTAGGTTGTCAATTGCAGGATTTCATGCTACACTATTTTAATGTTTACTAAAGGCCAAGCAAATATGGTGCGGTCACTACAGGAGAAAAAATACCGGGAAAAGACGGGCTTGTTTCTAGTGGAAGGAGAAAAGAGTGTGGTAGAGACCTTGAATTCGGATTTTGATATCCAGACCCTTTTGACCACCAAATCTTTTTATACTAAATATCAGAAACTGATTCAGAAGAAAAAAGTGAATTATGAAATAGTGGAGACGGGTGAGATAGAAAAAGTGAGTGCCCTAGAGAGCAATGATTCCGCCTTGGTGATTGTGAAGCAAAAACAGACGGTTTTGGGAGACATAAAAATTTCAGAAAATGAAACAGTCCTGGCCCTGGACAATATCCGTGATCCGGGAAACTTGGGTACTATTATTCGTATTGCGGACTGGTATGGTATCAAGAAAATAATTGCTTCCGTGGGGACCGTGGATTTTTATAATCCAAAAGTGATTTCCGCCACCAAGGGCTCCTTTACCAGAGTGGAGGTCTATTATGCGGATTTAAATATATTCTTAAGTGAAGTAAAAGTCCCAGTCTTGGGTGCTTTTATGACTGGCAAAAATGTGCATCAATTTAATTTCCCTAAAAGAGGAATCCTGGTGATGGGTAATGAATCAAATGGTATCACTCCCGAAATTGAAAAATTGGTGACGGAGAAAATCACCATCCCCTCTTTTGGCGGTGCGGAATCCCTAAATGTAGCCATTGCTACCGCAGTGATGCTGGACAACCTCAGGAGAAATTAGACTTTTTTAATAAGGCGTATTTTTTTCTCGGTAAATAATACTTGCCAATCAATTTTGGTGATCAGGTAAACCAGGTAGATAGCAAAAGCTTGACCTAGAATAAAGTAAATACTAAAAAAGGCTCCAGATTTTAAAGAGCTGACATCTAAAAATTTAGATGTCTCTGATGAGGCAAATACCCAAAATAGATAACTGCATAAGCGCCCAAAGAAAAATGGGATAATAGCCAGGCTGACTTTTAAATCCGTCAGGCCATAAGCTAAGAATAATTGTCCAGACGGAAAAGGAGAAAAAGCATAAAACAAAAAGAAGCCTCGGGTGAGGTTCTTTCTCTTGATTATATTTTCTTTCAGAACATCCATATTGGCTCTTGTAGTGGGAGAAATGATTTTATTTCGTAATATTTTCTCGGCAAAAATAGTGAGTACCGCGCGCCCACCAGAGGAAGCCAGAGCAGCAAAGACTGCCAATACGGCCAGAGCAAGATTACTCAAATGAAAGTTGAAACCAATAAAGGATAGAAAAATCCACGTCGGAGGCATAAAAGCCGGGATGACGTTGATCACAAAAATCAAAGCAATTATTCCTATGGAGGCTAGTATCATTTATTATTTTTATTTGTAGCGTCCCTCCACCACGGCCCAATTTATGAGCGGAATTATTTTTTCCACATAACCTGCTCTTTTAATACCATAATCCGTCACATAGGCATGCTCCCAGACATCCACAGCAAGTAATATTTCTGTCCCCGCTAAATGCCCCACCTCATGCTCCCCAATCCAGATATTTAATAAGCCTCCAGTGGCCTTATCCTTCACCAATACCGCCCAGCCAATACCGCGTGTCAGGCACAGCGCTTTGAAATCCGCCAACCAATTTTCATACGAACCAAAACCACTAATCATGGCTTTTTCAAACTCTCCACCGGCGGTGATAGAGGCTGGTACTTTGGTCAGAGTGGCAAAAAATATTTCATGCATTTTCATCCCATTCCATTCCCAACCAAAACGTCGGCGGAGTTCGTTGTATTCTGGTGAGCCGACTTTTAGCGTTTTTGATAAATCTACTAGGGTATTCACATTCTTCACATAGCCTTCATAAAGAGTAAAATGGTTTCGTAGCGTCACTTCACTTATACCCTCTATTCCCACCAAACTGTCAAACTTTTTTGCTTCGTATGGCATATAATTATTTTCTTATATTAATAAATTATATTACTTTACCTATAAAAGGAAAATAAGGCTTTAATGCCGGCGAGGTTTTTCTCCCATTCAATACTTTCATGAGTAGAGAGCTCCACCGTGATGGCCGGAATATTAATAGACGCCAGCCAATCCCCCGCATCCCCGGTGATAGCATAGCTGGTAAAAGTCTTGGCTTCGGCATAACCAGAAGCTGTGGAATACGCTTTCATAATAGCTAATGTTCCAGGCAAAATCCCGTTCTGGCATTCCGAGGCATACACGGTATTGGACTGACTATGCCAGAAGACTACACCGAGCGGTTTATTTTTCAGCACCAGATTTTTAAGCGCCACCGCTTCTGGCTCAGAAAAAGCTCCCGTGCCGGCACTCACAATATTTGTCTTCCAGGTACTGGTGGCTTGCCATTTACAATCAAAGTTTCTATTCAAGTCCACACTATGCACATTAAACCGCCCAGTACCATTTGGCACACTTGCTGGAATATCTGCCACGGTAAACCGCCCCTCTTTTTTCGTCACTTGGAATACACCGTCCGGATTCAGATTCGGAATGATAGTCACCGATAAGTCAGCGGGAATCAAGCTGGGATTGGCCTTCAAATAATCAATTGCTTGATACGCTAAGAGCACACTATTCCACTCATAACCGCCGTGAATACCACCCACAAAGAGCAGATTCCGCGTGCTGGTACCACCCTGTACAGGCCGGAAGGTATAAGCCTCAATTTTCCGCCCCTGCACCGAGGAGCCGATAGTTTCCACCGTCACCGCGGGCACCACCTTCTCTACCACAATCGGTTTAGGTTTAAGATAAATCAAGGCGAGCCACACAAAAGCCCCGATGATCGCCAAAAATATTATGGCTGTGATCAACCTTTTCAAGAAGGGTGAAGACATTATTTAGTATAGTATTTAATGACCGCTTTGATACCGGCTAGGTTCTTGGTCCACTCTGTATCAGTGTGATTAGTAAGGAGGATGCTGATAGCGGGAATACCGGACTTGGCCAGCCAGTTTGTCATATCACCCGTGGTCTCATAGAAATCAAATTCCTCAAACGCTTTATAACCAGAAGCTTGGGCATAAGTATTGGTCAAGGCACTCGTAGTGGGCAGAATACCGGTATGACAGTTTGAAGCATACACTCCGCCCGCGGCGCTATAATACGCCACTACCGCCTTGGGCTTGGCACTATCAATATAGTTTTTCAAAGCCAGAGCTTCTGGCTCGGAAAAGACCGTCTCCCCACCGCTCACTGTTTTACTCTGCCACTTGGCGCTGGACTGCCAATCACAATCAAAGTTCCTGTTCAAATCCACCTTGCTGGCATTGAAACGGCTATCAGCCAAGACAGCTGAAGATTTGGAAACATCCGAAGCCGTAAATTTACTAGAGGTTCCCACTGCTTTTACCAGGCCATCGGGGTTCAAGACTGGAATCACCGTCACCTTCATATTGGCTGGAATAACATTGGGATTAGCTTTTAAATAATCCGCAGTTTGAAAACCCAAGAGCGCCGTGTTCCAAGCATAACCACCATGAATACCAGCTACAAATAATACCTCATCTGCTCCGGTACCAAAATGATAGGCCAAAATATCTCGCCCCTCCACGGACTTGCCAATCACCGTTTGCTCCTTGTTCACCGTAGGCGTGGTGCTCGCGGTCTGCACTGGTGTGGTGGTGGCGGTCTTGCCGTCATTTAGCACTGTCACCCGGTTTGACGATTTTACAAAATAATAAATTCCCAGGGCCACTAAAATAATAACTATAATACCAATGATTGCCTTTTTCATCTTTTTAAATCAAGCGTTATTTATTTCACCTGATCCATTATGCTGTTAAATAGTATACCCCTCTATTATACACCCTGGGCCAGAGTAAACAATGAAGATATTTACCCACCCTTATTACTGCTTATGTAGCTTGCTATACATTAAAGTATCATATCCGTTCATCACCCGATCTTTTTCTTCTACTCCTAAGGTCCTTAAAAAATCAAATAATTTATTTTGAACCTGATCAGAGTCCGCCTTCTCGTCTGTAATCTCCTCCGCTTCTATAAATTTACCCAAACCCCTGACATCGTCTAAACAGATTTCCCAATTCTTATACTCTGACTTGATTCTTGTTTTATGGACCCTCACCTCCTCTTTATACCCCAATAATTGAATAATGGATTGAAGTTCCCTGGCATCCTCAACGATCGTCTCATGCTCAATAGCATCTAACTCATTTTTCTGTGACTGTTTGACGGTAAAAAGTATTTTATTTTTAGATTTTCTAATCCGTAAGATATTTTCCCCCGGATGATGGACCGTAAAAGGACCGCTGTAATTGGCAAAAATAATATCATCCTGAATGACAGGTTTAGACATTTTACAACCAAGCTTTTTCAGCTTGGCCATTATTACCTTAAGGCTATGGACTCTGGCCTTTACCTCAATCTCTTTCTTCATCTTCCCAGTATAGCAAAAAGGAGTTAAAAATAAAGGCGGATTAATACCCAGACGGTGGAGTGGTTTTTTTACCTAAATATGACAAGTCTAACGCTTTAATTTCTTCATAGACTCGGTCAGCAAAGTCTGCCAGACTCTTCCTCTCCTCCTCGCTCTTTTCCACCAGGATAAACTCCAAGGCTTTATCATAATTATTCTTGAATTTCTGATTCAAATCTTTCCACGCTACCCCTTTCATTATATTGCCCAATTTTTCTTCATAAGACAAGACACCGGTCTGCATTAAAAAAGCAATGGAGGGATAACCCAAATCCCCTTTCCAATATGAACTATTATCATTTGACATGATGGCCTTTTTCTCCAAATCAAAAGTGACATCATAATATTTATTTCGAGTAGAAGAATACACCCGGCCGTTTTTGCCCTCTATCTCCACTCGGCCATCCGCCACCGCCCCCAGGGCCTCATATATTTTACTCTTCCCCGGCAATTTCCATTTCATATTAGTCTTTTAATGATATCACCTGCAAGCCCTTTTGTTCAATATCCGCCCGAGGAAAAAATTTGGTCATCTCGTCCAATGTCCACCGGCCCACAAACCCCACCTTCTTTTCCAACTCCCGGCCAGTGTATGATTTGGTGTCTGGATTCCACTCTTTCAATAATAAAGTGTCCCCTTCATTTATATCAAAATCATTCAGCCGAAGCTCAAAGGTCTTCTGCCCCGTCAAAATCTTCTCAAAATATTCTGTATTGCACTTTTTAGTGATTTTCATAACAATTTTTCAATATCAGTCTGTAAATTCATAAAATTATCTGATACAGTAAAATGACCTTGATTATGTTCAACATAGGTTATCGCCCCCAGCTTATCTCTAAAATACTCCACTTGATCTAATGGAACATAACAATCGTTATCGGAAAAAATAGCAACTATACTTTTAGCGATTTTCTTTACTTTATCAAAATCAATCGGTGTTTCCATCCACGGTCTTGCAATTTCAATTACTTCCTCTCCTTCCTCCTCTATGGTATTAATATCTAATCTCATCCACGGGGCAATTAGGATAATCTTCGGGATTGAGACTTTTGTATCAAGTGTCTCAATGAATCTTAATACAGCCTGACAACCGATGCTGTGGCCGATTATTAAATCAGTTTCCATATCAAAAACACTGTCTATCTTATTTATCCAATCTTTTATAACTGGAGTTGCGGGATTTGGCATACTGGGAACAGTAACCTCATAACCAAGTGGCTCTAATTTACCTCGTAAATACTGATGAAGCGGTTCTTTAGGGTTTCCATCCCAACCGTGAATAATTAATGCTTTTTTCATATGTTTTCTAGTGGATAAACATCCAAGGCAACCTCATCGTAAGGATGAACCTTCTTTATGGCCTTTATTACTTCGTCCATTTTTTCTCTAGGACAGACGGTCTCAATTCTTTCTTCGACGACTTCTTCGTATTTTCCTACCTCACCAACATGTGGATTAGCACCCTGTTCAGGGCGAAATCTCCCCACTCCTTTTGTCGAAAAAGTGCAATGGGTGTAATTACCAATTACTCCCGCCCCGGCCTTACCCATAGCTTCTCTCACAACATTTGTATGAGTCTCCGGAACAAACACCACAATTCTTACGTTTTTAGATTGTCTTTCCATGTATAAAGTCTATCACATCAGACTCAAAAAATCATTTGGGCTTTCAAAAAATTGTGTATTACCCATAAACCATTTCTTATTATTCCGCGACATTAACAGATCCTTCCGAGAAGAACTTGCCGTAGTTCCTTCCACGATAATAACCTTATAATTCCGATTAATCGCACCGATAGCTGTGTCCTGAATACAACCATTTGCATTTAGCCCCATAAGCAAAATATTCTTAACACCAAAATCTTTTAGAACCTCATCCAGATTTGTGTCAGTAAATCCTCCATTATTTTCTTTAATAATGATTTTCTTCGCAACACCTTTAATTTTATTTGATATTTTTTGAATAGTCTTTCCTCTATTTATACCGTTAGTCATATATTCAAGCAATACAAAAGGTGTCCTTCTTAATAGACATTGATCAATAATAGCTAGTTGATTTTTTATAAATCTATCCCTGTCTGAAACGGAAAAGTCCTTGAGAAAAAACTCCTGCATATCTACTATTACAACAGCAATATCTGCCGATTTCATTTTTAAAGTCTATCACATCCCCTTTCTTTTTTCTAATCAATTCCAACCATTCGCCTCTAGAGGCGAATGGTTGGGATTCTATTTACCTATTCCCTCCATAGGCGGGCAGGCGCACGAATATGCCGATGGAGTGACACGGCCTGAACGCCTCAACGGCCGTTGAGGCGTTCCCACGGCAAGGTCTCACCTTGCTGTACATTTTCTCGGTTCGAGTCTGAGGTGAGTTAATAAAAAGTTGTTAGTGTCCTATGGTGAGGTTTCAAAAAAGTCGTAGTTTTTGCTTTGACCCACAATATCCAATCCAACTCATTTACACTTAATTTTCTGCCGAGTTTCTCCATTTCATCCCGTATTTGCTCTACTACCATGATCGAGCTTGCTCTAAGTTCGATTTCTTTTTGTGAACCTTGGGGTATTAATTTTTCATCTATGATGTCTGAGTTCAGCTCATCGTTATAATGCAAAACGTCAAATGATTCCAAAATCTGTGGCAACTTGTAATCCGCAAAAACAGTCAGGTGGTCTAAGTTATTTATTTTAAGTTCAGATAATCCGGTAAATGATAAGTCTGAAGGAAAAATCTGAGCCCGCTTCAAGAGAAAAGTCGGCCCTTCATCCCGAACAACCGAATCATTGAAAGTTGGAAATTTTTCAAGTAATAAATTGACTATCTTATCAGCATCCATTTCAGTCTCTTTCAATAAATTGAGCGCTTGGCCATTAAAGTTATCACGTAAAATTTGAAAATTTTGACGGATGATACTTGCTCTTTCTTTTATGAGAAATAAAGTATTTCTACCCGCAGAAAAAATAGACTGAAAATCCTCGTCAGATATACTACTTAGATAATCGGCATCAAAAAACCGTTTGTCGCGTAGAAATGCGTCTTTAATTGCCTTTGAATAGGCATAATAGCCACCAACCCACTGCTCGTTAATTTTGTATTCCCAACGTTTCTGTCCCCGTGGGGCCCAGAAACAAAAGTTAATACTGTCCAGGAAAAAATAATACTGGGCCGTCTCTTCTGGTGAGCCAATGAATTGAAGATCATTATCCCAAGCCGGTACCGGATAGCCAAGCAACTCTTTAGCAATCTCTGAAATCTTATCTTTATTTACAGTCACGAACACTGGATTTGTGAGAATTGGCTTTATGGAATTGATGATTTTTTCCCGAGTTGTCATAATCGAATTAAAATAAATTATATAAACACGCTCAGTATCGTTCTGATACCTAAAATAACCAAGACGAGAGCAAGAACCTTGAAGGTAGCGCCGACCAGATTTTTTCTCTGTAATAACGGACGGAATTTGTAAAAGATAAAAGCCAAGGCTACTGTAATGATTAGCCAGGCAATCTCAAAGATAATCAGAAAAATGAATTTACCACCGATTAGGGTTTGATCTAAAATCAAGGCCTTTGGAATACCCACCGTAATCCAAAAAATCCAGTATCCACTGTTTAGGGCGGTTAAAACTATTACTTGCCAAAAAGTAAGAAACTTTTTATTTTCAGTATTAATTCCGCTTATTTTCCAAACCTTGGAGGCAAGCCAGAAAAGAACAAGTCCACCACAAATAGAAATGACTTGAACAACTATCTCTGATAGGCCTAATTTGTAGAAGATAAACAGGACAAGGAGAGCTCCAACGGTCTCCGCTATCAGAGCCCAAAATATTATTCGCAGACCACGCCCAAAACTACTATTTAATATTTCGGTAAATGTTCCAGTCAAAATAGGCCCAGGAATCGCCCCACCCACCAGTCCCAACAAAAATGCTTCAAAAAGTGCTGTGAGCATATTAATTACTATTGCCTACTTTAATCTCATAAAATCCATCCTTAATTCTATTTACTCTTACGCCGACAACGGGTGGACCGATGACAATAAAAGAATTAAAGCCATTTATAATATAACCATCCCCCTCTAGGAAATTCTTAATTTCGAGAGCATAATTATAAGTCTCAATATCACTAGACAGGTAACCAATCAATACACTATTACCTCTCTCGATTAGTGATTCTAGCTTTCCCTTGGACTCATCATTTAGAACCCTCCTGGGTTTACCAAAATTCACTATTTTATCTCCACCAATATTATCTCCCGAACCATAATGTGTTTGATTTATATTCATAATAAAATATTAGTTTGGAAAGAAATAAGTATAAATCAGCCAAATAAAACTAACAATAGCTAGGAGTGCCACAGTATATCTTAACCAGAGCGGTATATCTCGACTATCAGTAGTCACGTTGTCATTCTGAATTGTCTTATTCCCCGCTACATTATCGCCAGAACCATAGTGTTTTTGTTCTACTTGCATAGCTGGCCGACTCGGGCTGGGACCTTTGGGTTCATTGCCCCGTAAGGCTATTCTAGCATATTTTATATCGCTAGGTCGACGCGACTTGAGCAGGTCAAAAAGTGACAAAAGTGACACGGAATTGAGTATAAAAGTTACAGGCCTTTCCAAAGCCAGAATAACCGTTTTTATATTGTATCACTACTTTATACAAAAAAACAGACTACGGGGTATTTTTAGGCCTAAAACAACCCCCAGACTGCCTTAACAGCGATGATAACAAATTGCATCAGAATAGCCCAGCCAAGACAACTTAAAATAGTACTAGAAATAAAAATAATATAGTCTCGCTTATCCAGTTTATCAAACTTGCCGTGCCTTAGAAAAATGGTAGTGATAAAAGAGTCTTGCCAAAGAGACAGGGTAACAAAAGCAAAAATATCATTTTTATTGAGCAACCAGATCATGAACTGTAGTATTTTGGCAGGAATAAAAAGACTTATTTTCTTAACAAGATTTTTATGATTATCCACTTCATGAACCCAAAGATGACCTTTGGCTTTTAGATCTTCCAAAACATTTACACCAAACCAATCTACTTTGTGCTTTTGATACCAAAGTAGAACAATGAAATTAATAATGAGGGCTATCAATATAAGAAAAACAACACCAATAAAACCATAAAAAGCCTGAAGTATTGGCCAGAGTAAAAAGTCAAAAGAAAAATTCCAAGCTTCATATAACCCCCAGCCGGACATAACCTGGACAGTTCTTTTCCAATTCTTTGATACCAAAAAAACAATTATTCCTAAAATAACTACCCCTACTATTATAGTTAAAAGTTCATTTGTCATTATAAAAGCGAATATTAATCTTGAGTGGAAGTAACGCAAGCTTCACCATCAGCCAGATTAGCCGGATCACAATAAATGTAAAAACATGAAGCCTCGTTTTCCACACAAGAAAGCTCTTCACTACAACCAAGTTTTTCTTCCGTCTGTTCGCAAGTGTAAATATCGGCCGCACTCTTACTGACCATTTTATAATATGATGTTCGTTCCGCTTCATTCGCTGGGCAAGTAGCATCATCAGCTGGATCGCAAGTCCAAACATAGCATCCCTTCTCTGTTGTTGGATCACAAGAAGTCTCCGCTGTAATCAAGTAATCTTTCTGAATCACTATCTTATAAAAAGTCACCCCCACTGATCCAATAATCAGTAAAATCAGAATTATATAAAAAATTCTATTTCCTAACCTAGATTTATTTTCTATTATTTCCATAAGGGTATTATACAACTAATTTCATTAAAATACTAAATTTAAGTTGCTAAATTCGATGAAATCAATTATATTATCTTTCATACGCCGAGGTAGCTCAGTTGGTAGAGCACGTCCTTGAAGCGGATGTTGTGTTGGTTCAAATCCAGCCCTCGGCACAATTAAGAAAACCACTATTAAAATAGTGGTTTTCTTAATTTGATTATCTATTTTCGTAAACTGATCTTACATATCCTACATTACCTTTATGTAATTTTGGATAAGCCCCGTCATACAAACTATTAGCTTCTACTTTTGTTAAAGTTAGGTCTGGATGTCTCAGTGTTATCTTTACTAGAACATTGTCCTGCCCCTCAGATGCCCCAAGCCTTTCGCGAGCAATAGGAACTAAATCATTAAACTTGGTCCTGGATACGATTGACACATTTTCAATAAGAAAGCTCTTATCACCAAACGCATTTTTAATTTCTTCACATATATCTTCTTCGGTATAATCGCAAGGAATACAATACGACATATCTCTTGAGATAGGTGGTTGGTTGGAGACATTTTTGAATTTCTCAAAATTTTTCATCTGAGATGCTATTCTTGAATCTGTTGATCTAAGAAATCTAATGTCAGGAAGTGTTTTAAGTGCCATAACCAATCTATCAAACCCCATACCTAGAGCCAGACCAGAGTATTTCTCTGGATCAAATCCAGCAGCTCTCAAAACTTCAGGGTGCGCGAGTCCAGCCTCCAAAACTTCAAGTTCAGCTTCTCCAAATTTTGCATAAACTTCTATACCGTTAAGGGTATATGGATGCTTTGCTTCATAGACAATTGGTTTTTTGTCTTTAAAAATAGACTGAAAAATATTAGTAACTAATCTAAGTAAATCTTCTCTACCAACAGGGCCTCGATCCTTATTTTCTCGAATTGTCCATATATCCATCTGATGAAAAACATCAAGGTGTTTTTGATCAATAATATCCCTTCGATAAACTAAACCTGGAAACAAAAAAATTGTATCTGGAACATTATCACCAAATTCTTCACGAAAGGCTTTAAAAGTCTGTGGAACATGAGCAGAAGTGTGTGTCCTTAGCACGTGATTTTCATCAACATATCTGGTATAAGTAGACGACCTACCAGCATTATCATAAGGAAATAATAATTTATCAAAGTTGTCTTCTACAGATACAACTGAATTACCACGTATTTCCCTTATCTCACCCATATTAAGTTGAACAAGACCATCTTCAACCTTTTTTTCTATCATGTTAATAACATGAATAGGTGCACCTTCAGCAGTTAGATCTGAAACTTGTAAAGCTTTTTCGATTGCCTCAGGAGAGGACACCTCAAATCTTAGCAAATTATCGTGTGGTCTTTTTTCATTAACTGCCAATTCAGCTTTTTTAAGAGCTGATAATCCACCGACTTCTTTTTTACCATCAGTATCTATGTTATTCATTTTATTAGTAATATTTTCCATATTTATTATATTTTATAAACTAACAACCTTTATTTTAATAATATAACATTTCCAATTACTTATTTCAAGCAAACAACCTCTTCTTCAATTTTTATCCCCACCTTCTTTTTCACTAGTTTTTTTGCTAGATTTGCTAAATAAAGAACATCCTCAGCTTTAGCTTTACCGTGGTTCACTAAAATTAATGCATTTTTAGAGTAAAATTCAACATCTTTATGTTTATAGGCTTTTAAATTGCAGATTTTATCCAATATATATCCGAGAGATATTTTGAAATAATCAGTTCTTTGAGGAAATGCTAAGACATGAGGATATTTCTCCTTAATTCTCTTAAAGGTTGTCCTGTGGACTATTGGGTTTTTAAAATAAGATCCGGCTGACGCTTCCACTCGCCAATCAGGTATTTTATCTACTCTCATTTTTAATATCTTCTCTCTTATTAAAGATGGTGTAATTTTTCTTATTTTTATAAAAAAACCCTTAAGCTCTTGATGTTCAAGTTTTGGTTTAAATTTTTTCTTCAAACTAATGTAAACTTTTATTATAATATGATTTGTTTTTTGTTTAAAAACACTACTTCGATAGTCAAAAATACATTCTTTATTTTTGTAAATATTAATTTTATTAGTTTTGACATCAAATGTTTCCACTGCAGATACAACGTCTTTTATTTCAACTCCACATGATCCAGAATTTTGCACTACAGCACCCCCTACTGTACCCGGGACACCAGACAAATTTTCCATACCGTATATTTTTTTCCTTAATGTAAATTTAATCACCGAATCTAATAGATAACCAGAACCAAAAGCATAGACTTTTTCTAACTTTTTTGGGTATATTTTTTTCATCCTGATATTATACTCTAATTTTCAATTTTTTGCCTTTGAAGCCAAAAATTTCTATTATTTTTTCCTGAGTATCTTTTAGTTGCCCGTCAAAAAGTAAATAGTCCTTCAACTGCTCAAAAGGTATCCACTTATAATATCTAACCTCTCCTTTTTTTGGTTGTATTTCATTATTAGCACTAATAAAGCGGAATCCAAAAAAGTATCTTTCTGATCCTTCATAATCCTTATCGCCACGAATCATTTTAATTACCTTGAATTTAAATCTTATTGGGATGTTGCTTTGACGCACAAATTGAAGAGATTTCTTTTCTATACTCAACTCTTCATGTATTTCTCGATATACTGCTTCTTCTAAAGTTTCTCCCGGCTCAACCCCGCCGCCAGGAATTGCAAAATACTTATCTTCAAAAGATTCTAAATTTACCAAAAGAAGCTCTTTCTTTTTGTTGATGATAAGTGCTGAAACTCCTTTTCTGTACATAATATTTATGAATTTATTTAATTACATCTTACTCTCTCTTCACTCTTACAACATTATAACCACCAATCTTGGAACCTCTCCAGTTACCAAGACCAATCCTTCTGTCCTCACCATTTATACTTAGCACAACACACGCTGGGTATTCGAAATCATCTATACACAGGGATCCCGGTGCCATAAATGACCCAGAAAGATGCTTACCATTCTGTGAAGTGAGAAGGGTTAGAAGGTGATAAATAGTTGCTGGCTGCCAATCGTCTTTTTTGGTTGCCCGAACAATTTCCTCGAATTTCTCTTTTTTTCGAAGCTTCTGTACCTCAACTTTCCATTTTCCCAAGAATGAATCTCGGAAAGGATAGAATGTATCAGTGACTCGCGGATTAACCCAAGACATTTCTAGGGATTCCGCCAACTCTTTTAAGGTTTTCTCTGATACATCTATAATACTCTTAAAAACAGTTTCCATTTCCATTTTTTTATAATTTTAAATATTCGTTAATACAATCCTTTAGATAATCAACTGTCTTATAATTTACAATGTCTGTTGGCTTAATCCATGCGTAATCTTGATGATCTTCGGGATTTAAAATAACTTCATTATTTAATAAATACTGGGCACAGAAAATTAGGGTCACAAATTGTTTGTTTTTACTTATATCTACGTTTGACGTGTGGAAAAATAGTCTGGGATTAATAACATTAATTCCCGTCTCCTCTTTTGTCTCTCTTTTAGCGCCTAACATAGGGTCCTCTCCCTCTTCTAAAGTTCCACCTGGTATATCCCAATATTCAGGCAAGACATCATCCGTTTTAGAACGTTGAAGAATTAAAATTTCTCCTTTATCATTTATTATTAAAGTATGTACAATTAGACCTTTTTGCATATTATTTAATCTATAATAGTCCTAATTGCCACCTTATAAACTTCGGCTTTTACCGCCTCTCGTTTTACTTTTTCATTTTTATGACTTTCACTATGACAAGTTTGACCTTTGATAAGATTATCAGATATATAAATAAGAGCTCCACATGGTACTTTAAAATGATTAGAAACAGCAAAAAAGACGGCGGTTTCCATTTCTACACCGGAATAGCCAGCTTCAGACCATGATTTAACATCCTCCCAAGTTTCTCCCATCATTGCCTGACAACCCATAATTGGACCAGTATCTATTTTAAGATCCTTTGGCGTATTTCTAATCAATTCTTTTGAAATATTTTCCGTTGGAAAATGTCTACTATCTTTTACATCACGAGCATAAATTCTGGTAGTACTTTCGTTACCGTAAGTATATGTCGGCACTATTAGATCTAATGAGTTCAAATCGGGATTTAAACCACCACAACTGCCAATGTGAATATTCTTCTTTGAACCAAATAAGCAAGCTAGATGTAAATATTCAGACAGTGTTGCTCCGCCGTATTCTATGGTAAACCAATATTTTTTACCTTCTATCTCTATCTCTCTAATATGCTGAAGAAATTTATATTCTAAGGTACTTATTTTATATTCTATACCAAGGTTTTTGAGAGCATCCTCAAAGTTTTTAAAATGTTTTTCATCATCCCAAGCCCCATAACAAATAAAACCAGCTACCTCGTAGTCTGGCGGAAGAGCACAGTGTTTTCTAAATTCATCGGCGGTGAATGATTTATACATATAATTATAACTTTTTTACCATCTTAATAATTTCGGGAAAAGTTGGAACATTAAAATGACCATTTTTACTTTTATAGATAATAATTTTAGCATCTGGAAGTTTCTTCCTGTATGCCTCAGCATGATAGATAGTGACGCACTCATCATCTTTAGAAAATAAAAAGGCAAGATTTTTAGTATTTTTCTCAATTAATGATAAGTCTGATTTGAGATTAAAACCGCCAGCTAGATCTTCGTCTGAATGACTATCGTCAAACGGAGCACAAACTAAAAAGACAGCTTTAATTTTCTTGGGAAATTTATGCTCAGAAAGGTATTTAGTTAAAAAGATACCGCCCAGGGAACAACCGATTAAAATAACGTTATCTTTTAAATGAGGAATATACCTTTCAAAAAAGATCTCCCAGTCTTTATATTTTGCATTGTCTTGTAGTGGCATACGAGGTCTGATAATCTGAAAGCCATTACCTAACTTTTTTTCTAGATAATTTTGGGCCCAGTTTATCCTCTTTTCTAATGAGATTTTTCTATTCTTTAAACAACTCAAATAATCCTTCTGATTCCTAAAAGTCATCCCCCCGTGAATTATTAGTATTTGTGTCTTTTTTTTCATATAATTAATATAGCATAATCCTTATTTTAAATCCTTTAATAAATTAATCCCTTTCCTGATAAATTCCTGAAAATTATTTCCTTGGATAGCATATTTATCATAAAGTTTTTCCAGCGGTTTATCTACACCTAAAACATAAACATCAATTTCCTCTCCATCAGGTGCTAATGTGTTAGGCACATAACCATAATTTACTTCATATCTAAAACCATGTTTTGGATGATTACAACCAAGCGGTCTGTCCATTATTACTTCCACCGTTTTTCCTAGATATGATGTATACAAATCCTTAACTAAATTAGCTATTATTTTAATTTTTTAAATAATTCCAACGCTCTTTGCATTATATAATCACCAACCTCACCCCAATCAAAATACTTTTTATAATCTTTATGGTCAATTAACTTAATCTCCGTAATATCACCATCTGGATCAGAAGCAAACGGACTGTAAGGTTCTACAATACAAATTGATCTAGTTTGGATATGAATTCTATCTGGCTCAATCACTTCTTGATAACCGATTATTTTTTGCTTTAGAACCTTCATATTCGTCTCTTCTTTTACTTCTCTAATTACAGCCTCTTCTATACTCTCACCAAGTTCTATCGCACCACCTGCTGGGGTCCAATAACCTTTCTTCTCAGCATAAACCAAAACTAGCTTATCACCACAAAAACAATAGGCGTGAACACCGTCTACTTTTTTATCTTTTATTTCATCAAGACTATCCAAGTCCCGATAAGTATATGGGAGGGTACCCATCTGCCTGGTTTTCATTATTGATTTAATCTCTCTTTTCATAAGTTAAAGATAGCATAAGAAATGAGTTTTATAAATCCGATAAGCCTAAACTACAAAACCACCCGATTGGGTGGCTTGTAGTTTGAATACCGCTCTCAGCGGGTTTGCTTTCTCAGGTTAGACCTTGGGCTACGTTCGATGCGACTCGTGCGCTCGAACCTCGCTCAAGTTGGCTGGGGGACCAGGACTCGAACCTAGATACTCAGGACCAAAACCTGATGTCCTACCATTAGACGATCCCCCAATTCCTCACAATACCTCTCACCCAGCCCTGAATCTTACGATTGAGTTCAGAACTTCTGGATACTTTAACACACAAAAGACCATTATACAATTTACCACGATTTCTTCTCTTGGTATTAAGCTTTGCTCTTTTAAAGTAAATTTTACTAAAATCTTCTAAAGGAAAGCCGGTTGCCTGTGACCAAAATATTCTAAAACGATCCAATTCATTCTTGTACGAATCATGGACATATATATTAAACTTTATTCTGTCTCTCGAAATATTATTTAGAAATAACCATTGAACAAAAAGAAAGATCATATTTGGATCTGAATTAGAAAATTTGATCCCCACCCCATGATTAAAATCTTTCTCCTTCGCTCCTTCAGCCCAATACAGGGCCGCACCAAGTAACAATAATTCCCTTTTTGAAATCTTACCAACCTGCCTTTCCGCCTCTTCGGTAATTCTATTAAAAAGCCTAATCCGCTGATTCCTTCTAGCCATAGCACCCTTTAACTGACCTAAACGCCTTTTCTCTGTAATTCTTTGAATCTGTGCCTTAGCGAGACCAACACTCTTAAGCCACTCGGAAAGAGTCGATTTTGCAACAGGAATAATTTTAAGAATCTCAGAGTAAGTGTGCCCCTCCTTTCTTAACTTTATTGATTTGTCTTTTAAAGCAGATTTTTCGGACATTGATTATAAGCATTAGTATACACTATCAGTGTTCTGGATTCAAGGCTATTCAGGTCCGGGGTTGCTTCCCCTTTCCCCGCCTTTCTTAGGAGGGGATGTCATTCTTATGACAGGGGTGGTTGAACTAACTTCCCCAACACCAATTCCAGCACCATTTCGGGGAGGTAGGCGTGGGAGAGGAGATCATAATGAGAGAGGAGGGTGAGTAAGGTATCGGAATTTATACGCCCATCCTTTTTCTCTGAAAGAGCTTTAAGAAAAGCGAAATCCGTATCCGTCATTTCTTCCTTCAGCTTTTCCTCCGACGATTTCAAAGTACGCAAAAGCAAAATAGCGCGGATTTTATGGAGGACGAGTTTATAATACAAAAGTAAATCAATATTGGCCTCCGTGGCACTCGCCACGGCTTGGAGGCCCAGCTCCAGATTATTTTCATCCACGGCGCGAATAAAATCATTGACCAATTCCCCTTTTGGCGCACCCGTCACCAGCACCACTTCGGCCAGGGTGATTTTCTTATCCTTTGACGAGCCCATCACTTTTTGCAAAATACTTTGCGTATCGCGGAATGAGCCGTCACCAAGGAGGGCAATCAGGTCTGCCGAGGCGGGCTCCAAAGTAAAACCCTCTTTCTTGGCTATATTCACCGCCAAATCTTTTAGCACTTTTTGCGTGGGCTTTTTAAAAGAAAAAGTTTGGCAACGGGAAATCACAGTCTCCGGAATCTTTTCAAACTCGGTGGTGGCCAGAATAAAAATCACATGGGCCGGTGGTTCCTCCAAGGTTTTCAACAAAGCATTCCAGGCGCCTTTGGAGAGCATATGCGCTTCGTCCAGAATATACACTTTGTATTTGGAATCAAAAGGCAAAGTGTTTACGCTTTCGTTTAATTCGCGAATATTGTCCACTCCGGTATTAGAAGCGGCATCTATTTCATAAATATCATTGGCGCTCGTCCCGATCTCCCGCGCCAAAATTCGCGCTACGGAGGTTTTACCCGTGCCTCGGCTACCGGAAAAAATATAAGCGTGGGACAAGCGGTCAAGCTCAATGGAGGATTCCAGGACTTTCACAATATGGTCCTGCCCCAATACATCCTTAAAATTATGCGGGCGATATTTTCTATATAAAGCGGTGTCAGACATGGGGGAAGTATAACATCCCATTTGAAATTACGGAATACTTATTCCGATTTCGAACGGGATTAAGTTCCAAAAAATTTAGACAAAAAGAAGACGCGCGAGTCTTCTCCCGATTTCTGCCACCCCAGAGGGTTGCTGAAATGAAAGTTGACCCGCGCGCCTATGACGAGAAAGAACAGACAGAGAGTTCCATGGTGGGGCTTGTTTTTTGCAACCCACGAATCACTGTCAACCCCACCAGGAATCAGCCTCTGCTGGACCCTCTCCGAGAATTGCTTACAGCGGATCGTCACGCGGACAGCGGACGATCTTCGTCAACACTCGCCGAGGATAGATCATAGCACTGTTCCTTTCCCGCCATTGTCTTAGCGACGAATGGCGTTACTCATCTGAACCGCTCGTGCCCGGCAGTTGTCGTCAGGTGCCGAGAATGGCGCCGCCCGCGGTGGCCGTGAAGATGACGTCCGGAATCTTGAAGCCGACCATGGTGAAGTGCTTACGCTGACGCTGACTCGTATCCATAACTCTGTCCTCCTACTGTTGTTACGAGAACTCTTACGGTCCACACGGACCGTGTCCCTACTTAAGTTTCAAGTATAGCATAACCACACCCAAAGTCAAGCACTTAGGGTGTTTTGTTTTTGGGTGTGGAAGAATATGGCCCTATTTAAGGGTCTTTTGGAAGGCAGTTAAAATTGAGAGGCTTTCCGCTGGTGTATTGGTGGCCATCATTTTATTTCGCAGTTCTTTGGCCCCATCCCAGCCATTTATATAGGCCTTGAAATGCTTTTTCATGACAGCATAGCTCTTTTGTTTACTTAAATATTTAGAAAAAAGTTTTATATGTTCGACTAACGCTTTAATTCTTATTAAAATCCACTGAATCTCCTCCTTTTCTAAGGAGGAGTCCTGAGTCGGCGAAGGGAGGTGGTGTGGAGTGTCATTGAAAAACCACGGATTGCCAAACGCTCCCCGACCCACCATCACCCCATCAAAACCAAATTCCTGTGCCTTGGCCACACCATCGGCTTTGGAAAAAATATCCCCGTTCACAATTAAAGTAATATCAGGCCGGATAGCACGCACTATCCCCACCACCTCCCGCGCCAATTCATAATGCGCCGGCACCCGAGACATTTCTTTTTTTGTGCGGAGGTGAATGGTCAAGGCAGAAATATCTTCCCGCAATAATTCCGGCAACCAAGTGCGGTATTCCATGGTATTAAAACCCAGGCGCGTTTTCACCGAGATGGGTAGTTTGGGTGCGCCAGCCCGGGCCGCCCGAATCAATTCTCTCGCGAGCGCTGGATTTTTTATAAGCGCTGCGCCGGCCCCCTGCTTTAACACGGACTTGTCTGGACAGCCCATATTGATATCCACCCCGGCAAAGCCCAGCCGGGCAATCAGGGCACTCGCTTTTTTTATATTTTCTGCTCGGGCCCCAAATATTTGCGCCACGATCGGTTGTTCCTTTTTATTAAATTTCAGAATCGGCAACAGCTTTTTCCGCCCCACGGGATGCGCCAGACCGTCCGCCGAAACAAACTCCGTCCACAGCACCTCGGGCCTCCTATATTTTACAAACATCGTACGGAAAGCAATGTCCGTCACATCCGCCATAGGTGCCAAGCAGAAAAAAGGGCGCTTTATTTTTTGCCAAAAGTTATTTTTGCTCATTTTTCTTGCCGATTACGATTTTATTTGAAAAACGCAAATCCAGGTATTTTATATTGGCACTATCTTTCTCCAAATCCAGACTTTTGGTTTCCAGGGCAGTAAAAAGATTAGAGAAAGAATCCTTAACATTAAAAATAATTTCTGGCCCACTCTCTAAAATAAATCTATAATCCTTACCATCATAGGAGACGGCGATTACTTTCATATTTCTCTCCTCCAATATTTGAATCAAATTAAATATTTCCTGATAACTAGATGGTGACAGGAAATGCTCCCCCACTGGTGTACTGGTGGCTGTCAGTAAACTATAATCCTTGATAAAAATACTGCCCGAAAAAGTAGGAGCGTCACTGTAGATAAGGCCTTCCTTGTCCACAAAATAACACGGGGTGTCCACGGCTTTATAATCCGCACCACACCAGACAGAATGAGGCTTGCGCTCCGTCACCACCACGGAAATCGCTTGCCAATCCTCCCAGGAAATATGCGCGTCTTTTATGGTCAAAATATTCTCCAACAATTCTTTCTTGATCGCAAAACGGGGAAAAATAGTAGAGTCACTACGGGCAAAGAGATACCAATATCGGCCAATAAGATTTTTATTTACCACCGTGAGTATTTCCTCTGTGGAGACCGAGGCATTGCCCGTCACCAGAATATTTTTGATTTTTACTTTCTCATGACCAGACAGGATGGCCAAGCCAAAGATAATGGCCAAAAGAAAAAACAGGATAATATAAAAGCGAATGAAAAATAGCCGGCGCCGTCTCTGACGCATATGTGACGGACCAAGATTTGGATTTCTTACGACAGACATAGTTATGGTGTTTAGGAAGCAAGAATATTTAATTTTAAAAGTCCTCGGATCTCCTCGTCAGAACTTCGGCCAGACATTTTAAAATCAAACATTCTTGCTTCCTTTATCACTTTGCAATCACACTTTTCCCCATATATTTCTGCAAGACCTCCGGCACTTTGATAGACCCATCCGCCTGCTGAAAATTCTCAACGAGTGATACTAGAATCCTAGGTGTTGGAATGGCGGTGCAGTTTAGAGAGTGGGTATAACGTAATTTACCCTCGGCATCCTTATACTTAATATTTGATCGCCTAGTCTGAAAGTCATGAAAATATGAGGCGGAAGAAATTTCCCGGTATTTATTTTCTTTTGGCACCCAGAGCTCGATGTCATATTTCTTTACCTGCCCTAGCCCTAAATCCCCACCGCAATTTATTACGGTATGATATGGAATACCTAGGGACTGAATAAATTCCTCGGTGTTATGATTTACTTCTTCATGATATTTGACAGATTCTTCATGACTGGCTTCACAGATCACCACTTGTTCCAGTTTATAAAATTCATGCACTCTAATCAGACCCTTAACATCTTTACTGTGACTACCAGCCTCACGCCTATAACAAGGTGAAAAGCCTAAATACCTCTTTGGCAATTCCTTAATATCCAACACTTCTCCAGAGTGAAAAGCCATCACGGGCACTTCCGCTGTCCCCGCCAAATATTCACCATCTTGTGTCTTGTACAAATCATCTTCACCTTGTGGAAGATATCCAGTACCCATCAATGCTTCTCGCCTATTTATAATCGGTGGCAATACCGGAATAAAATTCCTATTACCAAAAAATTCCATAGCATAATTCCAAATGGCAAAAGATAATCTGGCCCCATCACCTGTTAGAAAATAGCCTCGAAAACCGTGTACCTTAGTTCCTCGATCAAAATCCACCATCTTTAAATCTAACATCAACTCTACATGATCCTTTGCTTCAAAGCTAAATTCTGGCTTTTCTCCCCAAACTGAAATTTCCTTATTATCGGCATCACTATCTCCCTCCGGTACAGACATGTCCGGGATGTTTGGCACCTGGAGCATCAGGCCCTGCCACTTTTTCATCACTTCTTTTAATTCTTCTTCGCCCTTCGCCAAATCATCCTTGACCACTTTCATCTCGTCTATCAGCTGCTTTTTCTCCACCGGATCTTTGACATTTACAATTTCCTCGCTGAATTTATTTTGTTCGGCTTTTTTATTCTCTGTGGCGGTCAAAAGCTCTCGCCTTTTATCATCCACCTCCAAAAGCTCG
>CAYVWL010000004.1:0-34142 GCA_964455475.1 uncultured Candidatus Saccharibacteria bacterium | reverse complement strand
GCAGTTTGATTTGATCCGTTCCATTGAAAAAGTGATGATGGGTCCGGAAAGGAAAAGTCACTTATTGTCTAAAAAAGAAAAAGAGCTCACTGCTTATCATGAAGCTGGACACGCTATCGTCTCCTCTGTCCTGCCGTATGCGGATCCGGTGCATAAGATTTCCATTATCTCTCGCGGGCGCGCGGCCGGTTATACTTTGAAATTACCATTGGAGGATAGAAAACTGCAGAGCAAAAAAGAATTTCTAGATGATATCACGGTGGCCCTCGCGGGTTTTGTGACGGAGAAAATGATTATGGATGATGTCACCACTGGCCCATCCAATGATTTACAAGTGTCCACGGCGCTCGCGCGGGAGATGGTGACCAAGTATGGTATGTCAGACAAGATCGGAGCCCTGGCCCTAGAAGGCACAGGTGGCGCCACTTTGTTTGGTAGTCGGGGAATAGGGGAGAATGAATATTCGGAAAAAGTGAGTGCCCTGATTGATAGTGAAGTGTCAGAGATTATGAGTAGCTCCAAGGCCAAAGCCGAGGAGATTGTAAAGACTCACCGTCCAGCCTTGGACGCTGTCGCTCGCCGGCTGATGGAAGTGGAAACCATTGAACGTGACGAATATGAAAAGATTATTATCGCCTACGGCATCCTCCCCAAAAAGAAGCAGGATATAGAACACCAGGGATAGAAGGGTTAAATAGTTAAATAGTTCGGCTCAACCGTTCCTTGATTTTTTCCAATACCTGGCTTAAATCCCAATCTGATTTGATCAAATAATAGGCTGGTTCGCTTTCCACAATCGCTTGCATGATTCTTTCTTCGTCGGGGGATAGATTGGTTAATAGGATTATCGGCACATTTTTCCCGTATAGATTTTTCCCGCGTAGCTCCTTCATCATGGCTAAACCATCCATAATCGGCATAATAATATCTAGTAAAATAAGATCCGGTTTTTCCTGTAGGGCAAGTTTTAGTCCATCTTGTCCGTTAAGAGCTATGATAACCTGAAAGCCGGCATCTTTTAATTCATCGGCGTATACCTTGCTAATAATGGCATCGTCCTCAACTAATAAGATTTTTGTTTTTTTATTTTCTATCATAGTAGTTATATTATAGCATAATTAAGGTTGCTGGTCAGTAAGCGGTTTTTCTTCATCTTTGGCAGTCATGCCTGATAGGGGAATGGCTACATAGAAGATAGAACCTTTATTTTCCTGCGAGGTAAACCAGATCAACCCGCCAGAATGGTCTAAAATCGATTTGACGATATAGAGTCCCAATCCGGTCCGATTTACGTTTTTCTCTTTGATATTGGTGGCTCGATAAAATCGGGCGAATATCATCTTTTGTTCCTCGTGCGGAATACCGTAGCCGGTATCAGCCACAGAAAAGACGAAATAGCGGTCCTTTAGTAATTTTCCACCGAATCTTTGCCCTGGTTCGGTTATTTGGCCTGTAATTTTTATTTGGCCTTTTTCTGCCGTATAGTGAATAGCATTGATCAGGAGATTGGTCACTATCAGGCTGAACATTGGTTTATCCAGTTTGATCAATATCTTTTCCTTTGGCAGTATTGTTTTGAGCACCTGATGTTTCTTGGCGATAGTCAGCTTGTTTTCTCTGATGATATCTTCAATAATAGAGCAAGGATTTTCTTTACTTAGGCGTAGAGTAAAGGTGCCAAGTTCCAGCCGAGACACGTCTAAAAGGGCTTTGACTAATTCTATCATTCGCTGATTTGATGTTTGAACGTCGGTGAAATATTCTTTCTGCTTTTTTGTTAATCTTCCTATCTTTCCACTCAGCAGTCTTTCCGTCAGTAGTTTGATAGCCGTCGGCGGGGTTTTTAATTGATGGGAGGCCAGGGAAATGAATTCGCTTTTAGCCCGGTCGATTTCCTTTTCCTTAGAAATGTCGCGGAAAATCTCAATCGCGCCGATAAATTCAGAACCGATGACGATTGGAGAAATATTAAGGGAGACGGGGAAGGTCGATCCATCTTTGCGTCGATAATAGAGATCATCTGCCCTAATCGTTTTGACAGACTCACGGTTTTTTAGAGTTCTGTTGATTAACCGTTCTGTCTCCGTTATGATTTTTCCGTTTTTATCAATTGCTGGTATAATTTGTGATAGGAATTTACCCTGAACCTCTGATTCCTTCCAGCCGGTCACTCTTTCAAAGGCTTTATTGATGAGGAAAATATTGCCATCCTTGCCCACCGCTACCAATCCATCACCAATAGAAGAGAGTGTGGCTTCATCTTTTGCCTTGATTTCCTCCAACTCTTTTGTCTTCTGAATAAGTTCCTTTCGCTCCTTCTTTTCAGTTATATCTTCAGAAATACCAAGTAAATAAAGTGGCTTGCCATCATCACTCAGAATGGGGATTTTTTTTGTATGCAGGAGGCGCAAGCCATTTTTGGTCTGTATTGATTCCTCCGGAATATCCAAAAGTTTGCCGTGAGAGAGTACCTCCCGATCTTTACTGGTAAAAAAGTCGGCTTCTTTTTTGGGGAAGAAATTATAATCATTTTTCCCAATAAGATCTTCTCTTTTCTGGCCAAGCAGGTTTTCCCCAGCTTTGTTGAATTTGGTGAATTGTAGATCCTTGGCTTCCTTGACGAAGATCATATTTGGAATATTTTCAATAATAGACTCTAGGAATTTGTTTGTCTGATCTAAATTTTCAGTTTTCTGCTGGATTTTTTGTTCCAAAGTATTGTGTGAGTCTTTTAGCTTTGTGGCCATTTGATTAAAGGATTGGGATAATCTTCCTATTTCATCATTATTTTCGATTTCAATTTGGTAAGTTAAATTACCCTGGCCGATAATCTCTGTGCCTTTTTGGAGTTTGGATATCCGGTTAATAATTTTTCTTGAGGCAATCGATAGAATTATTATAATTAAGAGCAGAAAGAATAATGAAGAAGTCACCAAATAAGTTGCTGACCTTTGAATATTTACAAGTTCGTTTGAATATATTTTTTGCAATTGGTCCGTTTCATAATTTGCTTGTTGAGACTGACTTATTAATTGGTTAAGCAAACGACTTTTTTGATTTTCAAGATTCTGCCGTCCATCAGGTTCGAGGGTGTTAATTTTTTCTACAATAGCGGTTAATTTTAAGAAATTGATTCTGGTTGAATCAATAATACTGAGGATTTTAATCAAACTCTTTTTTTCAGCTTCCTCTGAAAAGATGGTGACCTGACTATTGATGAAGTCGATTAATTGATTATTCTTGATAATATATTGCTCTCTTGGTCGGTCTTCAAAATGGAGTATGTATTCATCTAGCAATAATCTTTTCCCAAATAGGTCAGTGCTTATTTTATCCAACACTTTTTCTTTATTGATGGCTTGTTTGAATGCTTGAAACGAGAAAAAAAACAAAATACCAATAACCGCAATTATTATTATGGTTAAGCCAACGGATAGGAGAATTTTGGTTCTTATTTTCATTTTAATGGATAATAGTTACGGCCTCCGGTTTAATTTTTTCTAGCAGATCCAGGCTAATATTATCAAGATAATTTGGGACCTTGGTCATCTTTGTTTGGTCATTAGCTATGAGCCAACGGGTCTCACCCTCCATGTTGATAATCAGAGATTGATCCAAGGAAACCGAAAAATTATGGTTTCCCCAGTTATAATCCAAATAAGCCTGACTATAATCAAATTCCTGTCTGATGATTTCTTTAGCCACATCGGGATTTTTTTTGAGGTAATCATTGGCTTTAATGAGGGCGGTTAGGAATCTTCCTAAAGACTCCGTTTTATTGGAAATAATTTCTTGGCGGGCGAAGAGTGAGAGATAAAATTCTCGGTTTAAATCCCCACCCAATTTAACTGTTCCCGTTCCTAAATCATTTTCGATATTATAAATATAAGGTTCCCAGACAACCACAGCGTCAATTTTTCTGCTTTTAAGCTGTGGCGACATGTCCGGAGGATCAATGTTCGTGATATCTAGGTCAGAGATGGTCAAACCGTTCTCGATCAAAAGGGAACCGAGAAAGAATTCCGCTTGACTATTTTTCTTTAGGCCCACCTTTTTGTTATTCAGGTCATTGATGTTTTGAATACCTGAATTCTTGTTTGCAATCAGATCCATCGTCTTGACCACATCAATAGTGGCTAGGATCTGTAAGTCGGGGTGGCTTAATCTGTTGGCTACCATGACAAATTCCGCGGCGGTGGCAATATCAGATTCACCAAATAGTAATTTACTAACTGCCTCAGACCCAGAATCATATTTTTTAATTAAGACATTTAGGCCCGCTTTCTGGAAAAAGCCCAGTTTATCAGCGAGGATAATTAGCGCCGAGTGATCGGCATTGGAAATCCCGACGGTGAGATTAAGCATTTCCTCTGGCAAATATCTTTTATCGGTCGGATAAAATATCAATAGAGAAATAATAGATAGAATTACCAATAAACCTAACGTAATTAGGATTATTAATTTGTTTTTAATAATTCCTTCTTTATTCATATATAAATATTATCAATAATTAATAAGTCTGTCCACAGGGGGGTAGGGTATCGAGCACCAGCAATAGTTAAAAGTTCATAAAGTTGTAAGGTTTGTAAAGTAAAATAGCAGAATTAATTGAACGGCTCAACCGTATAAAATATACGGTTGAGCCGTTCGTTTTGTGCGCGTTGAGGGACTCGAACCCCCGACCATTCGAGTATAAGTCGAACGCTCTACCAACTGAGCTAAACGCGCCCTTAGATATTAGCTTAAAAATACCTTTTTCGCAATTCAACTGCCCCCAACCCCTCCTTATCTAAGGAGGGGAGGAGACTTAACTCCACTCTACTTAAGTCACTCTTTCACCTTCCCCTCTTAGTTAAGAGGGGACTGAGGGAAGTTGTCTCCTTGCATTTATTTTTAGGGGGGGGGTAAAATAGGGTGAGTCGGAAATTTAATAAAATAATTAATCAATAAAAGTATGTCAGAAAAAATTGGTATTCCAGCAGAAGAATCGAGTGTGTCCAAAAAGCAGAAGCGATTAAATTCATGGGCTGAAAAACTAAAAAGACCTGAAATTATGCAAACCCTAAGCGATGCAATGGCGGTCCTTGAAAGAAGATTAAGTAAGATAATAGAAGAAAGGAGAGGGTATGAAAGTGACAGGGCAATTATTGAGAAGGCTTCTGAAATAATAGGTAAAGATTTTGAGGGCAACTTCAATGAGTTTGGAGATGGTGTGCTTACAAGATTGAATGTTGATATTGCCGAACTAGAAGAACGAGAAGAGGAGGAAAAAGAAGAAATTGATTCTCTAAGAACAATTATGAAAGGAAAGATATCTGGTCCAAGGACGGATTCCCCGATGGGTTTATAGAATTACTCAAAATGGATAGCTTCTCCGTCGGATTTACGATGGAGGAGTTTTTCGTTTAGGAGGGGGAATTTGGACAGAGTGTCATCTTGGGTGAGGAGATACTCAGCTTCGGCGCGGGCGGCCTCCACCATTTTTAGGTTGCGCAGGGCCTCCATACCAATATCGGAAATGCCCCATTGTTTGTTGCCAGAGAGCTCGCCGGGCCCGCGGAGTTGCAAATCAAATTCCGCCAATTCAAAACCGTTTGAAGAATTTTTAAAAGCCTTTAGACGGTCCACCGTCTTTTGTGTTTTGCTATCGGCAAAGACATAACAGTAGGCTTGATCATTACTCCTTATCACGCGCCCGCGGAGCTGATGCAGTTGGGCCAGGCCAAAGCGCTCCGCCCCCTCAATAATTATCACCGTGGCATTTGGCACATTCACTCCCACTTCTACCACGGAGGTGGCCACTAGTATTTTTATTTTCCCGTTCTTAAATTGCTCCATCACATATTCCTTGTCCGCCGGAGGCATCTTGCTGTGGAGAATACCGATCTCATAATTTAGAAAGACATCTCGCTCCAATCGCTCGGCTTCTTCCGTCACACTTTTGGCAATCACGGCTTGTTCCTTGGCGGGGTCGGGGACATCGATCCGTGGGCAAATAATATACAGCTGGCGACCCGCCGTCAGTTCTTTTTTTATTTTTTCATAAGTATTTTCACGCTCGCCCGGTAAAACAATTTCCGTGATAATCGGTTTTCTCCCGGCGGGCATTTGATCCAGCAATGTCAGATCCAAGTCCCCATAAATAGTGAGGGCCAAGGTGCGGGGAATCGGCGTGGCGGTCATGGAGAGCAGGTGCGCCCGCCTGCCCTCCGAAGGGAGCGGGCAGGGATTCATATTTTCCTTGCGGGCAATCTTCTGTCTCTGCGCCGTGCCAAAACGGTGTTGCTCATCAATAATCACATAAGATAAATGTTTAAACTTTACCTTTTTTTGAATGAGGGCGTGTGTGCCGATTAAAATTGGTATCTCGCCATTTTCTACCCATTTTAACAGTTGAGTTTTGGAAATATGAGTCCAATCATTGGGATTGGTTTTAGAGGGGAACTTTCGGCATTCACTGCCGGTAATAAGGCCAATATTTATATTGAGATAAGTGAAATATTTTATAAAGCTGTCAAAATGTTGTTTGGCCAGAATCTCTGTTGGCGCCATATAGGCCGTCTGAAGGTGTCCAAAGTCTTGCCCCTTCGGCCGGGAGGTAATCACCGCATAAGCGGTGGCAGCGGCCACGGCGGTCTTGCCCGAACCCACATCACCTTCAAGGAGGCGAGACATGGCATAGCCGCGGTGAAAGTCCGCCATAATATTATCAATCGCTTTCCTTTGGGCGTCCGTGGCCGTAAAAGGGAATCTTTTTACAAAGGCTTCAATTTCTGCCGGTGTTTTTTCAATAATAAAGGCTGGTTCCTTTTGCCACAGCAGGCGGTCTTTTTTCTTTTGCAGTTGAATGAAAAAAACTTCCTCAAAAGCAAACCTTTTTCGGGCGGACACGGCATGTTCTTTTTTTAGCGGGGCGTGAATCCAGACCAAGGCGGTGGCCAGGGAGGGGAGATTATAAGTTTTCAAAATATAGTCTGGAATCGGGTCCACCAAGCCATCAAGTATTTTACTGCTAAATATTTTTTGGATAGTGTGATAAAGCCAGTTGGAAGTGACGCCCTTACTTTCCGGATAGACGGGGTAGAGAGAGTGGGCTTCGCCCTCCTCGCCGAAGAGGGAATCACCCACACCGGTGGGCAGTTTGGTCACCGTCTCTATTTTCGGATTCATCATGCCTAAAATACCTTTACGTTCCGAGATTTTCCCTTCTGCCCGCACCATCGCCCCCTCATGAATCATCTTGGCAATATAGGGCTGATGAAACCAGATTACTTTTATTCTTCCGGTTTCGTCCTCAATATAGCCTTCGGAAATTGGCGTTCTTTTTATAAAAGCTTTGCCGGTTTTTAGCCCGCTGATTTTTCCAAAGATCACCGCCGTTTCGCCGGCCGTCAAACTGCCAATATTTTTCATCTCCGATGTGTCACCATAGCGGGTGGGGAAATGATATAGCAAATCCTCCACAGTCTTTAAGCCGATCTTTTTCAAGGCCGTTTTCTGACTGTCCTGGAGGCGAAATTCCTTTTCCGCTGGGTCTTGCAGGTTCATAGGTGTATCATATCAAAATTATGTTATAATCAAAATGCAGCTAGTTTTCGTCGAACCATCTTCCTTTGGAGAGGCTTTCGAGGCTGACTGAGCCGAGAACGGAGAATTTTTTTAGCAGAAAAAATTCGTACTCGGAAAAGGATGTGGTGAGTAAGAAAACTAGATTTTAATAACTTTAATAATAATTAAATGGAACTAGCAACAATAGATATTTTAGTGCGGTTGGTGGTGGCAGTGATTTTGGGCGGGCTGGTGGGGATGGAGCGAACACTCGCGGGCAAGACCGCGGGGATGCGCACATACGCCTTGGTGGCCATGGGCTCGGCCCTCTTTGTGCTGATCTCCCAGATAGTCACTTCTCAATTTATAAATCTGACAAACTTTGACCCCATGCGTGTAGCCTCCCAGATACTTGTGGGTATTGGCTTTATCGGTGCCGGTTTGGTTTTTCATAATAGTCACGATATGCGGACCTCTGGTCTCACTTCGGCCGCCGGCCTGTGGGTGTCCGCCGGTATTGGTATGGCATGTGGTTTTAAGCTTTACGCTTTGGCCATGATCACCGCTCTTCTAACTCTTCTGATTTTTACCATTCTCTGGTATGTGGAAAAAGGTTTCAAAAAGATTTCTTACAGCGACGAAAAGGAGGAAATAAAAAACTCGGAGAGGTTGCATGAGTAAAGAAGACGGCTGGAATTTCTCCCTCGGCTAAATTTTTGTCGTCACAAAAATTTGCCTGGGCACCGGCTCACGGTTTTGCTTACTAGCAAAACATCGCTCCGCCGTTCGAATCCAGCAAAAAAGTGCTATGTAGCACTTTTAATGCGGAGACGGCTGGATTCGAACCAGCGGGGGCGATTAAACCCCACCTCTTTAGCAAAGAGGCACATTAGACCACTCTGACACGTCTCCGTGATGTGATAAATCTAGCATAAAATAATTAATAAATCTATGATTTATTACTGAACTAATTTATGTTATTATATCCCCATGGATGAAAAACATTTTGAAAAACTAGAGGCAATAGAGAATAATTTGGTGGAGATACGCCGGATTTTAAAGCCCACGCGCTGGCAGATGTTTGTGCAAGGTATGTGGCGAGCGGTAGGGTATCTCATCGGCCTGATTTTGGCTATTGCTATCATCGGTTGGTTTTTAAATATTATTGGTCTAGTGCCTGCTTTTAGCACTTTCTCGCAAAACATGCAGGAGATTTTAAATATTGCCCGCACAAAATAATTTAGCTTTATTAATTAATTTTTAATTCTATGCTAAAAGAATTTAAACAATTTTTGTTAAGAGGAAATGTGGTGGATCTGGCCGTGGGTGTCGTCGTCGGTGCGGCTTTTGGTACTATCGTGAGCGCCTTGGTGAGTGATATCCTCACACCGCTTATTGCCGCTATTGCCAAAGTACCGGATTTTAGCGGTCTTACTTTTACAATCAATGGCAGTAAATTCATGTACGGACATTTTATTAATGCTCTGATCTCATTCCTCCTGGTGGCGGGCGCCGTCTTCTTCTTTGTTATTAAACCGATGAACATTCTAATTAGTCGTTCACACAAAGAACCGCCCGCTGATCCAACCACAAGAAAATGCCCCGAGTGCCAAAGCGAGATACCTATTCAGGCCAAACGTTGCGCCCATTGCACGCAGTTAGTCTAAACACAAAGGTTAAACCTTTGAGGGTAAAACGTATCATATTTTTCTATGAAAATAATTGTAAAGGCCAAGACGCGGGCCAAGGTGGAAAAAGTGGAAAGGCAAAATCAGCCCCGCCTAGATCTCGGTGGGCGGGGAGCAGAGCTCGTCACTTATAAAGTCTCCGTCAAGGAAGCACCCGTCTCGGGTCGGGCAAATGAGGCTATCATCCGCGCCCTAGCCACCTATTTTGCCGTCGCCCCAGCCCGCATCCAGCTTGTCACCGGCCAAACCGCCAAGCAAAAAACTTTTGAGATTTTGTAATCAAAATGGAGGATAAAGATAAAAAAGAAATATCGACTTATGAAGGGCTATCCGAGATGGAGGCCGAGGCCATTCTGAAAACCGAGGGCTACAATGAATTGCCCTCGCAAGGGAAGCAAAGTGGTTTTGCCATCCTCGCCCGGGTCCTCTCCGAACCGATGCTTTTACTCCTCTTGGCGGCCGGCAGTATTTATTTTTTCATGGGAGAAAAGGGTGATTCTATTTTGCTTCTCTTCTCCGTCCTGGTGGTCGTGGGTATCACTTTTTATCAGGAAAAGAAAACTGAAAGGACGCTAGAAGCCTTGCGTGATTTATCCAGTCCGCGCGCTCTGGTAGTTCGCGACGGTGAGCAGAGGCGAATCGCCGGCCGGGAAGTGGTGACAGGGGATCTCATTATTATTCATGAGGGGGATAGGGTGCCGGCCGATGCGGTGGTCCTATCTTGTGAAAATCTGGGGGTGGATGAATCCCTCCTCACCGGCGAATCCATGCCGGTGCGAAAAAAGGAATGGGATGGCAAAATAAAAAACCAGCGTCCAGGTGGGGATGATTTGCCTTTTATTTATTCGGGTTCTTTGGTGACAAGCGGGCGCGGGGTGGCGCAAGTGATTTTCACGGGGCTCAAGACAGAGATCGGTAAAATCGGCAAAAGCTTGGAAAGTATAAAAGAAGAAGATACTCTTCTGAAAAAAGAGATTACCAAGATCGTGCGTGTGGTCTCGGTGGTTGGCCTTATGTTGTGCCTCCTGGTGCTATTATATTATGTCCTGTTTCAAAATGATTTGATCACCGGCCTCCTCTCTGGGCTAACCCTCAGTATGGCGATTCTGCCAGAGGAATTTCCCATCGTCCTTGTGATTTTTATGACACTGGGGGCATGGCGTATTTCCAAACGAAAAGTACTGACCCGTCGCGCCGCCACAATAGAAACTTTGGGGGCAGCCACCGTGCTCTGTACAGATAAAACCGGAACCTTGACCCTAAATAAAATGGAACTGAGTAGTTTGTATGCAGATGGTGGATTTTATGAATTGAGTAATTTTGCTTCCACCGATTTGCCGGACAAATTTAAAACTCTCCTTGAATATGGTGTCCTCTCCAGTCAAAAAGACCCCTTTGATCCCTTGGAAAGGGAACTGAGAAAAATGGGGACCTTGTATTTGAAAAATATGGAAAAGGTAGAGGCCGGTAGCACCTTGATTCGTGAATATCCTATTCGTCACGATCTCCTGGCCCTGTCTCATGTCTGGCAGAAAAAAGAGACAGGTGAAAAATTGATCGCTTCCAAAGGGGCGCCGGAGGCGATTTTGGATTTATGCCACAGCTCGCCCGAGGAAATCCAGGCTGTCCTGGAGCGGGTCAGAGAAATGTCTGAGAAAGGACTGCGGGTTTTGGGCGTGGCGCGGGCCGTCTTTTTGGATAAAGATTTACCCACAAATCAACATGATTTTAAATTTGATTTTGTCGGCCTTCTCGGTTTTGTGGATCCAGTCCGCTCTACAGTGCCAGAGGCTGTGCGGGAGACATATGCGGCCGGGATGCGGATTATTATGATTACCGGGGACTATCCAGGAACGGCACAGTATATTGGGAGAAAAATCGGCTTGAAAAATCCTGACAAATATCTGACCGGCGAAGATTTGGAAAAGATGAATCATCAGCAATTGCGGGAGAAGATAAAAGATATAAATGTCTTTGCGCGTATTGTGCCAGAGCAGAAATTATTGATAGTAAATGCCTTGAAAGCTAATAACGAAATAGTGGCCATGACTGGAGATGGCGTGAATGATGCGCCGGCCCTAAAATCCGCGCATATCGGAGTGGCCATGGGGGAAAGGGGGACAGATGTGGCTCGCGAAGCCTCCTCTCTGGTTTTACTCAATGATGATTTTTCCTCTATCGTGAGTGCTGTCCGTCTCGGCCGGAGGATATATGATAATTTGCGCGGTTCTATCGGGTATCTCTTAGCCGTGCACGTGCCGATTGCTGGTATGGCCGTTTTGCCTTTGTTTTTTGATTTACCGATCGTTCTCTTGCCGGCGCACGTAGCCTTTATGGAGCTTATCATTGACCCCGCTTGTTCCACGGTGTTTGAGTCCGAGAGTGAAGATAAAAATATTATGAAGCGACCACCGCGGGACCTGCGTCGATCCATCTTTAATTTTAAAAATGTCTCCATCAGCCTGATTCAGGGCTTTGGCGTGCTTGTGGCTGTTTTTCTACTTTATGTTTATGTTATCAAGTCTGGACGCAGCGTGCCCGAGGCGCGCTCTTTTGCTTTTGTCTCTCTGATCTTATCAAATCTGATGCTCATCGCTATCAATCTATCCTGGAGCAAAGGGGTTCACCGTATTTTGTTTTCGGCCAGCCGTATTTTGATTATTGTTTTTATTTCTGCTGTTTTATGTCTTTTGGCTGTCCTGTATATTCCATTTTTGGCCGAGCTTTTCCATCTGGCCCCGCTTCATCCGCAGGATTTTTTGTTAATTATTTCCGTGGTCCTTATTAGTCTAATCTGGTTTGAGGGTCTAAAGTTCTTCTGGAATAGAAGGCTGACGGCTAATTCTGTGATATAATTTACTTATGGAAAATTTACCTAAATTTGAAGTCATTGGGGCTGTTTCAGAGGAGAAGAAGGAAGAGTTTGCTATAAAGAGAAGAGATATTTTTATTAAGCAACAAGATCTTATGCCTGAGGGTGAGCGCAAGAAGCTTGAGGCTGTAGAGTATGATAAAACTCCGGAGCAAATAGCCGCCCTAGACTTTATTGATCAAGAAACAAATCGTCTATTGCAGGAATGTGGTGTAGAACCGATTGATATTCCGGCAAAGAATTATCATATTCTACCGAAGGAAGAGATGGATAAATTTTTCCATACAAGTTCTGCCGGCACCTATGAAGGGAGCAAATATGCTATCGGTTTATCATCAGAATTAAGGAAGAGTCTGTTGATGTTTGTTACGGTTGCTTTTCATGAAGCCTTGCATATGAAAGCTAGACAGATCTGGCAGTTATATGAAGATAGGGAAGGAAAGTTAAAGAATAAAATATATAGAAGTGGCATGAGAGTTTTTTCTCCGAGAAAGAAAAACATGCAAGGACGATCAGTTACTCATTTTTCCGGTTTAGATGAGGCAGTAGTGGCTTGGCAGGAAAAGCTAAGTTTTCCTAGGCTATTAAATATTCCAGAATTGAAGGAGGAAAAAGATAAATATGAACAAGAAGATTCCAAGGCGAAAAGGCAAAAGATTGCGGAGGAAAGGGGTATACCAGATGACGAGATCTTCTGGCTTGATTTGGTGGACAAAAGTATTGGAGGCGGAGCGGGTTATTATTGGCAGAGAAAGGTAGTGGAATATGTCTGCGAAGAAATAGTAAAGGAGTTTCCCGAAGAATATCAAAATAAAGAAGAAGTTCATAGGGAATTTTTAAAGGCAAATCTTAATGGAAATCTAATACCTATTGCTAGATTAATGAAGAAGACATTTGGCGATACCGGATTGCGTGCTCTTGGTATGATGAAATCAAAGGACGAAGATGGAGCTTTGGACAATGTTATGGAGATGCTCCGAAAGATGCGAACCCTCCATCGGCATATTCGTACGAATGGGTAAATAGAGAAAGATTGATTGTGTGATACAATAGAGAGATGAAAAAGACTACCTCTTGGATAATCGGGGTTATTGCTGTTTTGGTATTGATTGTGGCTGGGGCTGGAATATATCGTTTCAATTTTACTGACGGGGGAGATGTTGTACCGCCGACCACTAAACTAGTAGAATATAAAGATCTGATAAAAGTTTCCTCTCTGTTTGCGGATGAAAAAATAATCAGTCCGTTAATTATAAAAGGGGAGGCGAGAGGTGGTTGGTATTTTGAGGGCAGTTTTCCGGTGGTACTTACAGATTGGGATGGAGCGATTATCGCCCAGGGGGTGGCGCAGGCAGATGGCGAGTGGATGACCACGGAATTCGTGCCTTTCACTGCTACTTTAAAATTCGCCAAGCCAAGCTATGGTGACCGTGGTTTTCTAATTTTGAAAAATGACAATCCCTCCGATCTACGTCAGTATGACGACTCTCTCGAAATTCCCATTTTGTTTAAGTAGTAAACACAAAGGTTTCACCTTTGAAGGTTAGACCTTTGTGTGGGTAGTGAACGGACGTTCACCTTGTGCTATACTGGGTGGGTGGAACGCGTAATTTTACATATGGATGGGGATGCCTTTTTTGTGGGCGTGGAGATGGCCAAGAATCCTGAATTAAAAGGTAAGCCGGTGGTGACCGGTGAGGAGCGGGGTATTGTCTCTGCCCTTTCTTACGAAGCCAAGGCGCTTGGCATTATCCGCGGTCTGCCTATCTTCCGCGTGCAGAGGGATTTTCCGCAGGTGATTGTTTTGCCCGGTGATTATGCTTCTTACGCCCTTTATTCCGAACGGATGTTTGATATTGTGCGCCGTTATGCGGATGATGTGGAAGAATATAGTATTGATGAATGCTTTGCCGATCTCACTGGTTTGGATCGGCCACTTAAAATGACCTATTTGCAAATGGCGGAGAGAATAAAAAAAGAAATTAATAATGAATTAAATATTTCTGTCTCTATTGGTCTCGCACCTACCAAAGTTTTAGCCAAGGTGGCCTCAAAATGGGTCAAACCAAATGGCCTCACCGTGATAGAAAAAAATAAAGCGGAAAATTTTTTAGTAAAAACGCCGGTTGGAAAGATTTGGGGTATTGGTCCAAAAACGGCGGAGTTTTTAAATCGGTGGGGGATTATCACGGCCGGGGATTTTGTGAAGAAAGATTTGGCTTGGGTGAAAAATAATTTGTCTCGTCCTTATGAAGTGCTTTGGCGGGAGCTTCAGGGAGAATACCTCATGAAAATAGATGGCGCGCCGAAGACGGTTTATTCCTCTATCCAAAAGACACGGACTTTTCACCCGCCCACGAATGATAAAGTTTTTCTCCTCTCCCAACTGTCAAAAAATATGGAAGAGGCTTGCCGGAAAGCGCGTTATTATAATCTAGTGCCGAAAAAAGTATCTTTCTTTTTAAAGACACGGGATTTTCAGTATCACACTTTTACCATCACCCTGACCACACCCACCAGTGCACCAGAGATATTGCTCCCGCTCATCCGGTCCAAACTGCCCATGGTGCACCGGATGAATATTCTGTATCGCACCACGGGGGTGATTTTGCAAGAGCTTGTTTCCAGTGCGGTATGCCAGGGGGATCTCTTTGGTGGTAGCGCCCAGGCGGATAAATTTGCCTGCGTTCACAAACAAATTGACGCTCTGGAGCAAAAATTTGGCAAAAAAGTGCTTCACTTGGCCTCCACCCACCAGGCCCTAAACCGAAAGGAAAAGGGGACGGCTACGGATGACCTCGACCGTGACTTGTTGTTTTTATAATTCCAAGAAATCCTTATAAAATAAGGCTATTTTGGCGTGGGGGAAAAGAAAATGAAAGAAAGTGCCTAAAAGGCTTGACTTCTAGCGTGAATATGCTATTCTTGTAAACAGAGATAGGGAACGGGAACTCTGGGTGAACAGTCGGCGATAAAGGCAGAATTGCCCCCCGATTGTCACAATAATGCCCAAGGTACTGTCTCTACTGGGGTGAATGCCGAGCTTGTCTTACTCGCTCGGCCACCCCGACAATTTCAGAGCGTTGTCTTCGGACGACGCTCTTTTTCATGTCTAAAATTTTCACCTATGATATAATGATAAAAGCTTTAGAAATTAATTTTAATAAAGAAATGAAAAATATGATTATCGGAATAATGGTTATCGTCTTCATAGTCATTATTGTCGTTGGTCTTAGGATTTCGAAGTTGAATTTTTTAGTAAATCCGCCTGATGATGGTATGGCTACCACCACCACCACGACCACAATAACCGCAACCAATACAAAACCAGTGGCCTGCACCATGGACGCCAAGGCTTGTCCGGATGGTTCCTTTGTGGGGCGGACGGGGCCAAAGTGTGAATTTACTCCTTGCCCTAAAGTGAATAGCTTGATTACGGAAGCAGAGGCGCGCGGTATCGCGGAAAAAACTTGTATCAAAGGCGGGGAGAGTTTGAACTCTGGCACTTATAATGAATTTACTAGAACTTGGTGGTTCGATGCCAATCTAAACTCCGGCCCGACAAATTGTAATCCGGCTTGTGTGGTGAGCGAGGAGACCAAAACCGCCGAAATAAATTGGCGCTGTACGGGAGCAATCCCCCCAAAACAATAATATGAACAACACTTACAATTGGTATTCCACTTTGATCAAGCCATCCTGGTCACCACCATCCTGGCTATTCGGGCCAGTGTGGACTGTGCTCTATGTCTTGATTGCTATTTCTTTTGGGCGCGTGCTCATTATGGCTATCCAAAAGCAAATTACTTTTATTATTCTCTTGCCTTTTATTTTAAATTTGATTTTCAATTTTGCTTTCACACCTTTGCAATTTGGTTTGCAGAATAATTATTTAGCGGCGCTGGATATTTTGCTCGTACTCGGCACCCTGATCTGGGCCATGGTGGCTATCTATCCTTATGCTAAGTGGATCATGTATATGCAGATTCCGTATTTGGTCTGGGTTTCCTTTGCTACCATTTTGCAACTCACTATTACTTTCCTGAATCGCTAATTATTTTATTGTATTTTTTGATGTGTAAATAACAAAGCTATAGCTTGCTTATTTACACATGCAGATTCCCCTCTCCTTAGTCAAGGAGAGGGGCTGGGGTGAGGTTGTGTCTTTAATGCGCGAGGGCATAACCGCGGATACGGCGGGGGGAGATGCCGGAGGCGGAGAGGGCGCGGAAGGCTTCACGCATGGTGGCGCCGGTGGTGATGACATCGTCAATGATGATGAATGAGTGATTTGGCTGGCCTTCCGAAAAACTCTCGCAGTGATTAGTCTGCGTTAAACGGAGAGAGTTATTTTGGAAGGCCAGCCAGGCAGATTCGTTGACCGAAAAAGCATTTATTAAATTCTTCAAACGCAATTTGCGATTGCTGACGCGGGCTTGATGCGGAGTGTCTGTTTTTTTGATCAGAAAATCTTTCACCATGGTGAAAGATTGACTATTTCTTTCACGATCTATTTTTAATAATTCTTCGCAAATTAAAACGCATTGATTAAAACCTTTTTCTTTTTCCCGCGCCCGCGTGGCGGGGATGGGGAGGAGAATTATATTTTTAAAATTGGCAAAAGTCGCTAGTTCCGATATTTCTTCTAAAATAAAATCGTAGAGGAGCAGGCTGAAATCCCGAATCAGTTTTTTGTTGCCCCGATATTTTATCTCCCAGATGGCTTGCCGGCAGAGCGGGGTCTTATAATTGAAGATAGCCTTGATCTTATCTGTGTCAAAGTCAAAATTTTCCGCCCGAGGCAGTTTTTCAAATAGACCATCTGGGCCCAGGGCCTCCAGCTCCTGCACCCTTTTCTCCTTGGGCAAGAGCCAATCCGCCAGTTTGTCAGTAATCTGGCTTAAAAGTTCAAAGAATGGGGATAAGGTTCTATTATTCATTTATATTTATGATATAATAGTCTGCATAAATAGTATATATGAGCATATTTGATTCTCTCAAAAATATTTTTTCTAGCGACCAAAACAAAAGCGTTTTGGGTATTGATATTGGCCCATCATCCGTGAAGATTGTTCAGTTGAAAAGGAAAAAAGGCCGGGCGATACTGGAAACTTACGGTGAATTATCTCTCGGCCCTTATGCTGGGGTGGGGATAGGCCAGGCCACAAACTTGACGACAGAACAAATTGCCCAGGCGGTGGTGGATGTCCTACGTGAATCAAACAGTACCACCAAGAAATGTGGCATCTCTATTCCTATGGGTTCCAGCCTTGTGTCTTTTATTAAAATTCCCAAGATTGAAGAAAAGCAATTGGCCCAAGTGATACCGCTCGAGGCGCGCAAATATATTCCAGTGCCGATTTCCGAAGTTAGTCTGGACTATCTGGTCATTCCACGCAATGAAGCCATCGCTTCTGAATATCAAAACAGTGAGGCCAAGCCAGAAGAAAAAACCATGGATGTGCTCCTCGTGGTGATTCACAATGATGCCATGCAGAGGAATAAAGAAATCACGCGTATCGCTGGTTTAGACACCGCTTTTTCTGAGATCGAGATCTTTGGTTCCATGCGCTCCGTGCTCGAGCCCGGCACTGCTCCACAGATGATTATCGATTTCGGTTCTAGTGCCACCAAGATTTATATTATTGAACGCGGTATTTTGCGTACCTCGCATATGATCAGTCATGGTTCACAAGATATTACTCTGGCCATTTCCAAGTCGCTCGGTATCAGTGTGGACGAAGCAGAAAAGATGAAGCGCGAGAGAGGACTGTTGAGAAAAGAAGGTGATCAGATGGATATTACCGAAATCACCTCTCTCACCTTGGATTATATTTTCTCTGAGATCGGCCGAGTGTTGCTAAATTATCAAAAGAAGACAGAGCGCAATGTGAGCAAAGTATTTTTGACGGGTGGTGGGGTATTATTGAAGGGTCTGGCAGAAAAAGCGGAATCGGCCTTGAGTATTCCTGTGGTTTTGGCTGATCCTTTTTCCAAGGTGGAATTCCCAGCCTTTTTGGAAGGTGTTTTAAAGCAAGCCGGACCGTCTTTTGCCGTGGCTATTGGTCTGGCCCTCCGCCGTCTGCAGGATATGAACTAATCCACAGTTGACAGGATAGCTTTTATTTTTAGATAGTATTATAATAGTAGGAGAATATGGAAGTAAAAATGCAAACATCTTTTATTCCGAAGAAACCGATTACGGAAAGTGAATCCAGCGGTGGGGGTATTAGCCTGTTTCTTTTATTGTCCATCATTCTCTTTATTGTGGCCATTGCGCTTGCTGGTGGGGTGTGGGTGTGGCAAGCTTCTTTAACCAAGCAGATAGTAAAAGACAAAGCCGATCTGGCGGCGGCCAAGGATTCTTATGAAGAGGGAACGATTTTGGATTTGATTCGCCTTAATGATCGGATTGAAGAAGCCAAAAGCTTGTTGGCTCGGCACTTGGCCGTGACACCGGTTTTTAAATTATTGGAAGAAAATACTATTCAGAATGTTCAGCTGAAAACTTTAAAATTCGCTTATGGTGGGGCAGACAAAATCCGTATTGATCTCACTGGAGTAGCGAGAAATTATGATGCTCTCTCCCGGCAGTCTGATGCTTATGGTACAGATCAAATTAAAGAATTTATCTCTCAGCCGGTTATTACAGACTTTAGTTTAAATCCAGACGGCACCGTCACTTTTAATTTCAATGCTCTGGTCAGTTCAAAGTTGGTCACCTATGAAAAAAGTTTGAGCGGTATTTTGACTCCACCAGCTGATAACAATACGGGCACCACTACGGGTACGAGCACCGCACCAATAGAATAAAAATATGAATATCATCACCCCTCTCATTTTAATAATCATCTCGATCGGCACTTTCTTTGCCTACATTGATCCAAATTATCGTGGGGAAAATTTGAGCAACGGAAATAGGAGTATCAAAAGCCTGCTTGCCGAGGACGCGGAATATCAGACTGCCTTGAAAAATGCCGTAGATATCCGGGCCAAGAGGGATAGTTTGAGTGCCAAGCAAAATAATTTCAATCCGGAAGATGTCATTAAACTGAAAAAGCTTTTGCCAGACAATATCGATAATATTAAACTGATTATTGATATGGATAATATTGCTGCCAAGCATAATCTGGTTCTAAAGGGTGCCAAGCTGGACACCGGTGCCAAGACGGATCCAAACAAGCTTGGGTCAGACAATAGTAAGTACGGCACGGTGGGGATATCCTTTTCCGTCACAGCTTCTTATGACAAGTTTCAGGATTTCCTGAATGATCTCGAGCGTAGTTTGCGCTTGGTAGAGATTACGGATCTGTCTGTCACCGCCAACAATACTGGTCTGTATGATTTCTCGGTCGGGTTAAAAACTTATTGGTTAAAATAAAAGTCATGTCCCAGAAAACCAAACAAATGCTATTCGCTCTCGTTATCATCGCCATCTCTTTTGTTGGCTTTAAGATGTTCTTTTCTAATACTGATTCCGTGGACTTGGCTCTGGTGGCGGAAAATAGCCAAAGTGGGACATTTGTAAACGGTCAGGATGTGCTCATTATGCTAAACAAGCTTAATGCCGTCACCTTGGATGATGCGGTTTTTAGTAATAAAGTTTTTGTCAATTTACAAAGCTTTGAGCGCACTTTGGAAAGTCAGACTCTTCGCCGACCAAATCCCTTTTTGCCGATCGGTGTGAACAGTTCCTTGATTGTCAGCACATCCACCAGGTAGGTGACTTGGTCAATTTGAATCAAATATTCCTATGAGCATATTAGACATATTAGCCCAAAAAGAAATAATCAATCGGGGAGATATTGGCCGGCTCAAGACGGAGGCCGAGGACGCCGGTGTCCCCTTGGAGCAGATTCTTATGAAACACGGCGTCAATGAGGACGTCATTTTAGATTCCAAGGGTGAGTATTACAGTATCCCCACCAGAAACTTGGGCGGTCAGCAGATTCCTTTTTCTATTTTAAAAAATATTTCTGAAGATTCGGCTCGGCATTACAGCTTTGTGCCGATTGGTATCAAGGACGGGCTCTTGGAAGTGGGAATTGTGGATCCAGAAAATATTGAAGCGCGAGATGCCTTGAACTTTATTTCTAATAAGATCAATATGCCGTTTAAGCTGTATCTTATTTCACAAACCGCTTTTGAAAAAGTGCTAGATGATTATAAAGGGCTTGGTGGGGAAGTGACCGCTGCCCTGACGGAACTAGAAACAGAATTATCCACTGACGTGGACAATGTAGAGTTGGATTCCAGGAAGTCTGAGGATCCATTGGAAACCAAAATTGTGGAGGATGCGCCGGTGACCAAGATCGTGGCCACCATACTCCGTTACGCCACGGAGGGTAATGCCTCGGATATTCATATTGAACATATGCAGGAAAAGATTCGCGTCCGTTTCCGCGTGGACGGTTTTCTAAATACCAGCTTGCTTTTGCCAACGACAGTACATTCCGCGGTGATTGCCCGTATCAAGATTCTTTCCAATATGAAATTGGATGAAAAGCGTAAACCGCAAGACGGTCGTTTTTCCGCCAAGATCGATGGGCGCAAGATTGATTTTCGTGTTTCCACTTTCCCGGCCTATTATGGAGAAAAGCTCGTGATGAGAATTTTGGACCAAGAAAAAGGAGTGCAGACTTTGGAAAAAGTCGGCTTGTCACCTTTGAACCTTTCATATATTCGGGATGCCATCAAACGGCCCTACGGTATGATTTTGATTTCTGGTCCCACCGGTTCCGGTAAGACCACCACCATGTATTCCATGCTAGAGGAGATTGATAAGGAGGGCTTGAACGTGCTTTCTCTTGAGGACCCAATTGAATACAATATTGATGGTGTGTCACAGTCCCAGATTTTTGCTGACATTGGCTATACTTTTGCCAACGGTTTGCGTACTACCTTGCGTCAGGACCCGGATGTGATCATGGTGGGAGAGATCCGTGATAAGGAGACAGCCCAGCTCGCAGTGCAAGCGGCCCTTACCGGTCATTTGGTGCTGGCTACTATCCACACCAACAATGCCGTGGGTGTGATTCCGCGTCTCATTGATATGGGGGTGGATCCATATTTAATTGCACCAACCTTGATTTTGACTATGGCTCAGCGCCTGGTGCGTACTCTCTATCCCGGGACGGGCAAGCCGGTACCAGTTGAGGGTAGTATTAAAGCTCTTTTGGACAAACAATTCCATGACTTGCCGGATGAATTCAAGGCTAAATTGCCAAAATTTGAAAATGTTTATGATCCCGAACCGACCGCGGAATGTCCCACTGGGACCAAAGGCCGAGTGGCGGTGTTTGAGGCCTTTAAGATGAATAAAGAAGTAGAAAAGATTATTTTGACCAGCCCCACGGAAAGCAGTATTTATGAATCCTTGAGAAAGCGGGGGATGCTCACTATGAAAGAGGACGCGATTGTGAAGGCTTTGAACAAGGAAATTCCTTTTAGTGAAGTGGACGGTCTGGGAATGATGGAGGAAGATGTCTAGATTTATTAGTTTGTGATATAATTAACCTGTCAAAATTTTTATTAAATAAAAACTTAGACAGGTAAATATTATGGAAAATACAAAACCAAAAGTGCTTATAGTAGATGATGATAAGTTTTTATTGAACATGTATTCAATAAAATTTAGTAAGAGTAATTTTGAGGTGAATGCGGCGGCGTCTGGTGAGGAGGCCCTAGCTAAGATCAAGGACGGTTATACTCCCGATATTATCCTTTTGGATATTGTGATGCCCGGGATGGATGGTTTTGAAATCTTGGACAAGCTGAAAAAAGAAAGTATTGCGCCAAACTCACTCATTATTATGCTCACTAATCAGGGTCAATTATCAGACATTGAAAAAGCCAAGAGCTTTGGTATCAACGGTTATATTATCAAGGCCACCACTATTCCATCCGAGGTGGTGGAGGAGGTGGCACGGATTTATAATTTAGAAAAGAAAAAATAAATCATATGGCTGACTATAAAGAAAAATTAGCTGAACTCGTAAAAACCGTGGTCAATGAAGGCGCCTCGGATTTACATTTATCTGAAGGTCGTCACCCCACTATCCGCGTGTCTGGTATGCTTTTACCACTCATCAAATATCCTGTTCTGTCCAAAGATGACACGGCTGGCCTTTTAAATGAATTATTGTCCGAAAAAAATAAGGAGCTTTTTTATAATACTAAAGAAGTGGATTTTTCTTACAGTCTGGGTGATGCTCGTTTCAGGGGTAATGCTTATTTTCAGCAGGGAGCGGTGTCAGTGGCGCTTCGTCTCGTCCCTCGGAAGATTCGCACATTTGAAGAATTAAATTTGCCGGATATTTTGAAGACTTTTGCCGAGAGACAGCAGGGTTTTTTCCTGGTGGTGGGGCCGGTGGGTCATGGTAAGAGTACCACGCTTGCTGCCATGCTTGATTATGTAAATAATAGCCGGGCTGAGCATATTTTGACCATTGAAGACCCGATTGAATATATCTATGAGCAGAAGAGGTCCGTGATTGATCAGCGTGAAGTGCGTATTGATACGGATGATTTCTCTAATGCCTTGCGTAGTATGTTTCGTGAAGATGTGGATGTGGTGCTCATTGGTGAGATGCGTGGGCTAGAAACTATTTCCACCGCGGTGACCGCTGGTGAGACCGGACATTTGGTGTTCTCCACCTTGCATACCAATAGCGCCGCCCAAACCATTGATCGTATTATCGATTCCTTCCCAGGTAGTCAGCAGGATCAGATCCGCAGTCAGCTGTCTAGTAGCTTGAACGGTATTTTCTCTCAGCGCCTTATTCCGCGTATTTCCGGCGGTTTGATTCCGGCTTATGAATTACTGATAAATAACAGCGCCGTTTCCAACTTGATTCGCGAGAAGAGAACGCACGAAATAAATACAGTGATCGAAACCAGCTCGCAAGAGGGGATGGTGGATATGAACCGCTGTTTGGCGGATCTGGTGTCGCGTGGCGAGATTACGATTGAAAACGCCTATCATTTTTCCTTTAATCCGAAATCCTTGGAGCGCCTTCTATAAACTTGTCCCGTTAGAAAATCAGCGAAGATACAATAAAGATAATAAATGTTGAAGAATATAATATATAAAATAAGAAATAAAAATTATAAGGTTAATTTTCTAATGGGATGATTTTCAAATATAAAGCCATAGATACAAGCGGTAATCAGCGTGAAGGCACTATTGAGGCCGTCAGTCTTGAAGTGGCTATTGGTTCCTTGCAAAAGAGAGGCTTGGTGCTGTCTGATATCAAGCCACTTGATGATAAGTCTTTTCTGGAGAAAAATATTTCTTTTTTGGAGCGTGTTTCCAATAAAGATGTGGTGATTTTGTCTAGGCAGATGGCTACTCTCTTTGAGGCCCAGGTATCCGCTCTTCGCGTGTTCGAGCTTCTCGCTAGCCAGTCGGAAAAGCCTGTCCTGCGGAGAAAGCTAGCCGAGGTGGCGAGTGATTTACAAGCGGGAAATACCATTTCCGAAGCTTTAGCCAAGCATCCGGATATCTTTTCTGATTTCTATGTGAATATGGTCAAATCCGGTGAGGAATCCGGCAAGCTGGATCAAACCTTGCTTTACTTGGCGGATTATTTGGACCGTACTCATGAGGTGACCTCCAAAGTAAAAAGTGCTTTGGTCTATCCGGCCTTTATCGTCTTTACCTTCGTGGCGGTGATGGTGCTCATGCTCACGGTGGTGATCCCTAAAATCAGTGCCATTTTGACGGAGTCTGGTCAGGACGTGCCTATTTATACCAAAGTGGTGCTCGGCGTTTCCAATTTTTTTGTCAGTTATGGTGTCTTTATTTTGATATTACTCGTGGTGGGTGGGTTTTTCCTCTGGCGCTATAGCCGGACAGAAGCCGGAAAATATACTTTTGACCGTTTTAAAATTACCATGCCGGCCGTGCAGGTGTTGTATCGTAAATTATATTTGTCCCGTATTGCGGACAATATGAATGTGATGCTTCTCTCTGGTATCCCAATCGTCCGAGGTTTGGATTTGACCGCCAAGGTGGTGGATAATAAGATTTTTGAGGATCTTATCTTGCGCGCAGTGGAAGATGTAAAGACCGGTAGCTCTATTTCCGATGCGATGATGAAAAGCGGGGAGATACCCGGTATATTTATTGCTATGATCAAGATTGGAGAAGAGACCGGCCAGCTGGGTAATATTTTGAAGACATTGGCCTCCTTCTATCGCCGAGAAGTGATAAATGCTATTGACACTTTGGTGGGCCTGATTGAGCCGGTGATGATTGTTTTCCTTGGTTTTGGTGTGGCCTTCCTCCTTGCCTCCGTGCTTATCCCTATTTATAATATTTCGGGGGCCATGTAAACCACCCCTGTCATAAGAATGACGCCCCCTCCTTAGAAAAGGAGGGGAAAAGAAATACGTAAGAATAATCACGTCTCCACCCCGCCTTTCTTAGGAGGGGTCGCGTTCTGACGCGGGGGTGGTTTGATTGTCGGAGCGGTTGTCTTATAGTTTTCCACAGCCCCTTATTGTTGACAATTCCTAGTATGCTATAATATCTCATAGAGCTAATTATTTTAGCTTTCCCAAGATTTTTTGGTCGATCTCGTTTTGTCACTCTTACGTAAAGTGATAAAAGAGTCAAAAAATTTAGGACTTTATCAATTTATAATTTAAAAATTTTTCAAAATATGAAAAAATCACAAGGTTTTACTTTAATCGAACTTCTCGTTGTTATCGCCATCATTGGTATCTTGTCTGCTGTCGTCTTGGCATCGTTAAATAGCGCTAGAGCAAAGGGTTCTGATGCGGCTGTTAAATCACAATTGAGTAGTCTTAAGGCTGAGGCCGCATTATTTTACGATGGTCCTCAGAGCTACGCTGGTCTTTTTGATGGTAGTAATCAAGCAACGAAACTATATTTGGCCGCAAAAGCTTCTGGATCAGGAGCGGGAGCTGCCTCATCAACCGCTAACACATGGGCAGCTTATGCTAATCTTAAATCAGCATCTACAACATACTTTTGTGTAGATTATACTACTGTCTCTACTAGCACTGCTACTCAACCAGATGTGACTGATGGTGATTGTGACAGCAACAATGTAGTCGAGTAATCTAAAGTAAATATGATTATAGGAAAGAGTGGGGATAATACCTCACTTTTTCTTTTGGCAAAATTTACTACGGGGTGATATAATAAACAAATGAAGATAAAAAGAGGATTTACGATAATAGAGGTGATTGTGGTGATTGGCATCATTGCCATTCTGACGGCGATTATTTTGCCCTCCATAAATAATATCCGGAAGAAAAATCGGGATACGGAGCGGGTGGCGGATATTTCGGCTATTCAGCTGGGTCTGTCGCTTTATTATAGTCAGAATTCAGGTCTAGGATATCCACAAAATTTGGATATTTTGGTGGCTGATAAATATATCACTTCTGATACTCAAAATCCTCCCACCTCTGACCCGAAATATAATTATAAGTATGTTCCCCTAAAAAAAGGAAATGGTTCAAAGTGTACTTTCTATCATTTAGGAACGGAATTAGAGATGGGTAGTGAGCAGATAGATACTACCGATCAGTTTAACTCCATGCCAATAGGGACTCCTGAGAAAACTAAAACCGGTAGTTATGATTATTGTGGAGTCAACAGTTCTTTAGGTTTTGATGGTACTAACATTCCTGACTTAATAATGTTTGATGTTCATCCATAAATAAAATGATTACGGAGATAATTTTTTACATTTTTGTTTTTATTTTTGGGACGATTGTGGGTAGTTTTCTGAACGTCTTGATTTTACGATACAACACCGGTGTCTCCGCCCTACGTGGGCGGTCATTTTGTTTTTCCTGCGGTAAAAAGTTGGGTCCCTTGGAACTTATTCCAGTTCTTAGCTTTATTATACAGAAAGGGAAGTGCCGGGGATGTCAGAGTAAAATATCTTGGCAGTATCCGGTGATTGAGGGTTTGACCGGGGCACTCTTTGTCTTTATCTTGATAAAATATTTTGGTTTGAGTGGATTAGTGTTTGATACCTGGTATTTGCTTATCTCTCTCATTATTATTTCAGTGTTAGTTGTTATCACTGTCTATGATATAAAGCATAAAATAATTCCGGATGGCCTGGTAGTCACCTTTGGAGTCTTGGCACTTATAAAGATTGCCTTGGATTTTTTTCAAATGGACGGCACACCAGCGGAAGTCAAAACGCATTTGATCTGGTATTTGGTGGCTGGGCCACTCTTGGCCTTACCGCTTTTCTTGATCTGGCTTATTTCCCGTGGGCGGTGGATGGGGCTGGGGGATCCAAAGCTTGTACTTGGTATTGGCTGGTTTTTGGGGCCGATACTGGGCTTGTCTGCCATTATCCTGGCTTTTTGGACGGGGGCGGTGTATGGCCTCGCGCTTATGGCTCTGTCTAAATTCAAATGGCATGGCTTAAAGATAGATAGAAAGACGGAGGTGCCTTTTGCGCCTTTTCTCATCCTGGGTTTCCTTCTCGTCTACTTCTTTGGTTTTGATGTTTTAGGGTTAGGATTTTTGATACCATAGTGTGTTATAATATCTCCATGTCTGTCTTAAGAGTAAAAAATCAGCAGGGTTTCACTCTCGTGGAACTACTTGTCACTATCACTATTTTTGTGCTTCTTACTGGTATTGTGCTTTTCAATCAGACCAAGTTTAACAGCACTATTTTACTGACCAATTTGGCTTATGATACCGCACTCACTATCCGCCAAGCGCAAAACTATGGCATAAATATTAAGGAATTTGATACAGGTAGTGGCGGAAAATTTTATGCTTATGGTGTTCATTTTCAAACTGGGGCAAATAATAAATCCTTTGTCTTATTTGCGGATAGTGATGTAACACCAAATGGTATTTTTGATGGTACACCAGGTGAGTGTATTACTTCTGAAGGTTGCGTAAATAAGTACAGTATCAAAAGAGGAAATTATATTGATAAGCTTTGTGAGGGTGCAGATTGTAGTAAGACGAAGTTAGATATTGTCTTTAAGAGGCCAAATCCTGATGCTTTGATAAAATTTAATTCTGTGAATAATTTAAGACCAGAAGCGACAATTGTGTTAAAAGGTGTTGATGGAAGTACTAGGAAAGTGCATGTTCAATCCAACGGTTTAATTGAAATTATTAATCAATGATAAGAAAGCAGGACAAAAGAGGATTCACATTGGTGGAGATGATGGTAGCCATCGCCGTTTTTTCCGTGGTGATGGTGACGGCTATGAGCGCTTTGTTAAATGTGATAGATGCTAACAATAAAGCCCGGGCCATCAAAACCGCCATTAATAATATCAGCTTTGCACTGGAAGGAATTTCCAAGGATATGAGGATGGGGACGGATTATGCTTGTGCTAGAGATAATGAGCCAAGCGGAGACTGTTCTGACGGCGGAAATATAATTAAATATAAGTCTCCCAAGGCAACTGGTGCTGGTTTTGTGTATTATAAATTTGATAATTCTGGTCCTGTGGGTGTAATTCAGCAGTGCATTGAGGTTGGTGCCACAAATTGTGATTTCAACGGTCCTTATCAGAGTATTACTTCTGGAGAGGTGGATATTAATAATTTGACTTTTTACGTTCTGAATAGTGCTGGTATTACAAATCAACCCAAAATGATTATGACCATCAAAGGGGAGGCGGGGGTAAAGGATAAAATAAAGACAGAATTTGATTTGCAGACCAGCGTGTCACAGAGAAAAAGAATATTGCCTATTAACCCATGATTAAATTTAACATAAAAAAGAATAGCCGAGGTTTCACTCTTTTGGAGGCTTTAGTAGCTATCTCTATTTTAATGGTGGCGGTGGTGGCACCTATCACTATTGCGCAGAAGGGTTTGTCTTCCGCCATCTATACGAAGAATCAAATGATCGCTTCATATTTGGTCCAGGACGCTATTGAATATATCAAGAATAAAAAAGATGAGAATTTTTTGAACAAGACTGATTGGCTCAATCAATTTAGAGTTAATTGTGTCGGTGCTAGTGCCTGGTGTGCTATAGATACAATCTATGATTCTCCAAATGGAGTGGCAAATGGTTCAGGTTATGTTTTTGCGGACACAGGTGGTGTCTTATACAAAGATAGCAATGGTTTTTATGGATATAATGTTAGTTCAAATAATACAAGTTTTAAGAGAAAGATAAATATCACTGAAACTGTTGCTGGAGTGGAAGCTAAGATTAATGTGGTGGTCACCTGGGGGGATGGAAGTGTGGATGTAAATACCATGATTTATAATTATTAATCCCAGTAGTAAAGAAATCGGAATTTCTTACTACGGGACAAGGAATGAAATGTTAAAAAATATAGATAAAAAAATAAAAAGAAGCGGGGGTTTCGCCCTATTATTTTCTGTATTAGTGAGTAGTTTACTTTTAACCATCGGTCTTTCGATTTTCAATATTGCCTTAAAGGAGCTCGCTATTGCCACCGCGGCGGAACGTTCCATTCATGCTTTTTACGCGGCGGATAGTGGAAGAGAGTATGTGCTCTATCATGATATAAAGTTGGGAGATATCTTAATTTTTGATACAAACATATTGAATGCGTATTCCACCTCAACTACCATAACTGGTACTGTTGTTTCTGGAGATAGTACTGGTCCTAATTATAGTGTCAAAATAGAAAAATCCAGACCAGGTGAAGCAACTCAGACAACAAAAATTGAAACAACAATAATAGCGAAAGGGTATGACTCCGCGGATGATGGTAAATTAGAGAGGGCGATACAGGAATCCTATTAAAGATATGAAAGACCGTTATGAAAAACTGATCAAAGCTATAGAGCATCATCAGTATCTCTACCATGTAGAGGACCGGCCGGAGATTACGGATGAAGCTTATGATTCGCTAATGCGGGAGCTCCTGGAGATTGAGGCTGGGCACCCGGAGCTTATTTCTCCACTAAGTCCGTCTCAGCGGGTAGGTGGAGCCGTATTAAAGGAATTTAAAAAAGTGAAGCATGAGGTGAGGCAGTGGTCATTTGACGATGTTTTTGATTTTGGCGAATTGCAAAAGTGGGAAGAGAAGATCAAGAGAATGATAGAAAAGGAGCCCAGCTTGAAATCAGAAAAGCTGGATTATTGCTGTGAATTAAAAATTGATGGATTGAAAGTGATTTTGACTTACAAGGCTGGCGAGTTTGTCCAGGGGGCCACTCGTGGGGACGGGCAGACGGGGGAAAATGTGACAGAAAATTTAAAGACTATAAAATCCATTCCTTTTTTCCTGCAAAGAAAAGTGGATTTGATTGCTGTGGGGGAAGCCTGGATGAATAAAGCAGAATTGGCCAAAATAAATAAGGAGCGAGAGCGGGCGGGTGAGCTAGTTTTTGCGAATACCAGGAATGCCGGGGCGGGCTCCATCCGTCAGCTGGATCCCAAGGTGACCGCCAAGAGAAAGTTGGATACTTTTATCTATGATATTGATCAAGTGGTGGGGGTGAAAAGGCCAGCCACCCAAGGAGAGGAATTGGTCTTATTAAAGGATCTGGGCTTCAAGACCAATCCTTATTTTAAAGTGGTCAGCTCCATAGCCGAGATTCAGAAATATTATGAAGAGTGGAGTAAGAAGAAAGATAAAATGGAATATGGGCTGGATGGTATGGTAATAAAGATCAATTCTTATAAAATCCAGGAGGCTTTGGGTTATACGGGTAAGACTCCGCGGTGGGGTGTGGCCTATAAATTTCCAGCGGAGCAGGTGACCACCGTGGTGGAGGATATTGTCCTTCAGGTGGGGCGCACTGGTGTACTCACTCCTGTGGCGCATCTACGTGCTGTATTGGTGGCGGGCTCCGTGGTGTCTCGAGCGACTTTGCATAATGAAGATGAAATAAAGAGACTGGATGTACGCGTGGGTGATACGGTGGTACTGCAAAAAGCGGGGGATGTGATACCGGATATTGTCCAAGTCTTAAAAGATTTACGCACCGGCAAGGAAAAACCCTATAAATTCCCAGAGCGGGTGGCTGACTGTGGCGGTGATGGGCGGATAGAGCGGGTGCCGGGACAAGTAGCCTGGCGCTGTGTCAGTAAAGATTCTTTTGCCCAAAAACGCCGAAAGTTCTATCATTTTGTGTCCAAGAAAGCTTTTGATATGGATGGTTGTGGACCAAAAATTATTGACGTCCTCTTGAATAATAATTTGATTTCTTCCTATGATGATTTGTTTACCTTGAAAAGAGGTGACTTGCTGTCACTACCTCGTTTTGCCGAAAAGTCTGTGGATAATTTACTGGCTTCGGTGGAGAAAGCCCGGCAGGTGAGCCTACCAAAATTGCTGGTTGGTCTCTCTATACCGCAGGTGGGTGAAGAGACCGCTATTGATTTGGCAAATCATTTTGGCAGTTTGGAAAAATTAAGACAGGCCGGTTTTGAAGAATTACAAAATCTTAATGGCGTTGGGCCGGTGGTGGCGCAGGCCCTTGTAGATTGGTTTTCTGATAAAAGTAATCAGAAATTATTGGAGAATCTATTAAAACAGGTAAAAGTATCAAGGTTTCACCTTGAAGAAAAAACGGGAAAGCTTACCGGAAGGACCTTTGTTCTGACAGGTACATTATCCGCCATGGATCGTGATGTGGCCAAGGAAAAGATCCGCGCCCTTGGTGGAGAAATATCCGAATCTGTTTCTGCCAAGACTTCCTACGTGGTGGCTGGAGAAAATGCTGGCTCCAAACTGGACAAGGCGCAAAAACTGGGCGTGAAAGTAATAGATGAAAAAGAGTTTCTGGGTTTAATTTCTTAGCCTTTTGTGCTATTCTTTCAGGGTATGATAGAAATTAAAGATATTGAAAAGCTGGCGAAATTGGCCAGGATTGAGTTGAGCGAAACAGAAAAGCAGACCTATCTGAAAGAGATAGGGGCGATTTTGGGTTATGTGGATCAAATAAAAGAAGTTGTAAAGTTATCAAGTTCATCAGGTCATAAAGTTGGGGAGTTGAAAAATGTTATGCGAGAAGATGAAAATATGAACAAGAGGGGAAGTAATACCGAGACTATTGTGGTGGAATTTCCAAGAAAAGAGGGGAATTATTTGAAAGTGAAAAAAATACTGTAAGTTTGTAAAGTTAATAAAGTTGAAAGTTATAAAGAAGATGAAGATAAATCTAAAAGAATTAACAATTAGGAAAGCACATGAGGCCCTGGTGAGTGGAGAATATTCGGCTATGGATTTGGCGAGTGCTTATTTAGATAATATAAAAGAAAAGGATGGCGATATTCACGCCTACCTTGAAGTTTTTTCCGATGTTTTAGAGCAAGCCAGAGAGGCGGATGAAAGAATAAAAAATAAAGATAATGTGACATTACTTACAGGTATACCTATAGCGGTAAAAGATAATATTTTAATCAAAGGGCGGATAGCCAGCTCGGCATCCAAGATGCTGGAAAATTACACGGCCACTTATGATGCCACGGTGATTAGAAAATTAAAAGAGGCCGGGGCGGTTTTTCTGGGCCGAACAAATATGGATGAATTTGCCATGGGTGGGTCCACGGAAAATTCGGCTTATGGTGCAACTAAAAACCCTTATGATTTGGAGAGAGTACCAGGCGGAACTTCGGGTGGGTCGGCGGCGGCTGTTTCGGCGGACATGGCTTTGGTTGCTCTTGGTTCGGATACGGGTGGGTCCATTCGTCAGCCGTCAAGTTTCTGTGGCCTGGTCGGTCTCAAACCTACTTATGGCGCTGTTTCCCGTTATGGTCTCATGGCTGCCGTATCGTCGTTTGATCAGATTGGCCCAATAGCAAAGAGTGCAGAAGATGCGCAGATTCTCTATGATATTATTTCCGGACAGGATGAAATGGATAGCACCAGCATACAAAAATCAAATATTGAAAAACAAAATGTAAAGATGAGCATTGGTATTCCGAAAGATGCCATACCGTCGGAAGGCTTAAACAGAGAAGTTCTGAAAAATTTTGAGCAGACAATCGAGAGTTTGAAAAAAGCCGGTTATGAAATAAAAGAAGTTAGTCTGCCAAATCTGAAATATTCTCTTTCGGCTTATTATATATTAAACTTTGCCGAGATTTCCTCAAACCTAGCTCGATTTGATGGTGTGAGGTATGGTCTCAGTGAAAATGGTGCGAACTCGATAGACGATTATTTCAAAAGCCGTGCCAGGGGATTTGGATCCGAAACAAAGAGGAGGATTATTCTCGGCACCTACGTCCTTTCCTCTGGTTATTATGACGCTTATTATAACAAGGCCAATATTGTGCGCGATATGATAAAGGCCGATTACAATAAGGCTTTTGAAGAGGTGGATATTATCATCACTCCCACTACGCCAGACTGCGCTTTCAAGATAGGGGAGAAGGTGAATGACCCGCTTCAGCTGTATTTGGAAGACATTTTCACCGTTCCAGCAAACTTGGCTGGCCTACCAGCCTTGTCCGTGCCATGTGGTTTCAAGGAAGTGGAGGGTAAAAAACTACCTCTCGGCCTACAGCTTATGGCCCGGGCCGGCGGGGAAAATACTTTGTTTGAAGTAGCTCAGCATTTTGAGAATTAAAAATTATCTGGTAAAATACTCACATGGCAGGTTCTAAATCCAAAGACAGTTCGCCCGGCCCCGCCCTTCTTTTAGGAATGACCTTTTTTACTTTTCTTGTGGTTTTTGCTTTGCTTACTCTTTCGGCAAATAAATTTTTACCAGATAACACTACTCAAAATCTAAGTGAAATAGGCAAGAATTTCTTACTCCTTCTGCCAGACTATGCTGTCTTGGTTATGATGAAGCTGTTTACTTTTTCTTTTGTCTTATCCCTGATCTTAATTTTCGTGGTGATCTGGTCCGCCAATAATCTGATGCGCTATCGTCGGCAAATGCATGACGCTCTGAAATTGCCTGGGCAAGAAATGGTGAAGGAGAGCAATGTAATGCAACCGATCGTAAATCAGAAATGGGAGAGTGTCGTCACTCATATAAATTCCGCCAACCCTAGTGATTGGAAATTGGCTATATTGGAATGTGACATAATGCTCTCGGATATTTTGGAGAAGATGGGTTATATGCAAGAAAGTATTGGCGAGAAATTAAAGTCCATCGAGCCCAGTGACTTTACCAATATTGAGGCGGCCTGGGAAGCGCACAAAATCAGGAATCAGATTGCTCATGAGGGTTCGGATTTTATGATAAATGAAAGGGAAGCCAAGAGGGTAATTGGTCTTTACGAACTCGTCTTCCGCGAGTTTGAATATATCTAATTATTTCTTCTTATAAATTGTACGTATTCTATGGCAGTTAGCACATACAATGTCGCATTTTTTTATTTCTTCTCTTATCCTATCAAGACTGAGTGTCCGATGGGAGTGAGCCGAGATATCAAAGTGTTTCTTCCCCCGAACATGATGAAAATCTAAAATCCTGGGGTAATCCTTTCCGCTTATTCCACAATCAATGCATACGCAGGCTCTTTTGTAATCCTCAATATATTTAAGTAATTTATCCTTCAAGTTTCTAAGGTATCCGAGATGTTTTTCCTTATTTTTTGGATACCAAACCTTCATATAATAATTATGGTATTTTCTCCTTTTTTCGGGGTCTTTTAACGGCATGATTTTAGTATCATAAATTACTATGCTGTTATGATACCATAGAATATTAAAAATAGCACCTGTGGCTATTCGTATTGTGCCGATGAATGGAATTGAACCATTTTTTGAGGCTTATGAGTCCCCCGTTCTACCATTGAACTACATCGGCAAGAACAACCCGCTTAATATAGCATTTTTTCCACGAAAAACAATGCCTTGCTTTTATGATGAAAAAATGAAATAATAACAGTAGCGGGGTAGAGTAACAGTAATTCGCGAGGCTCATAACCTTGAGATGCACGTGCGAATCGTGCCCCCGCAACAATTAGTAGTATATGAAAGTGTCATACCCTTAAGAAAAGAGGTGTGTTCGGATTGCTCAAAAAGCAATTTTATGTATAATAGTATAGATCTCATTTTTGAGATTTATCGCCACGCGGGCGTAGCTCAACGGTAGAGCACTCCCCTGTAGACGTGCA
>CAYVWL010000003.1:0-35596 GCA_964455475.1 uncultured Candidatus Saccharibacteria bacterium | reverse complement strand
CCCTTTCCCCGCCTTGGTTAAGGCGGGGTGGACATTCTGATGGACGGGGCGGTTGGTTAGAAGCTAGGAGCCCGAGTAGGTTGGCTCATAACAAAACTTAAATCCTTGGAAAGGTTGGAAACAAGATTTGAAAATATGGATTTGACTGGGACAAACTCTGCCGGGCTTTTGATGCAAGGTAGGCACAAAACCTCTGCTTTCTCCGCCTGTACCTCCTCAAGTATTTTACCGGACACGGCGCGAGCAATCAGCCGGCCATTTACCTGTACAAGTTCAAATACCACCAAGGCCCAGGTGCCATTTGGCAACTGCACCGCCTTCTGTATGAATTTTTGCTTGCCCGTCCATAGCTTCTGAGCGACGGAGGGCCAGTTCTGGATAGCTAACATAGGTCTATTATAGCATATTTTTGAAAATGTCAAAAATATTCAGGTATCAATAATGAAATAACTTACACGCGACCGCGTACCATTTATTTCATCGGGAAATATTCATATTACATTGATTTAATACAAAATAAGTGTAATATTTATGCTGGAACAGTACTCGCCCCAGTAAGGCGACTTGTAAGGAGGTGATGTGATGGAAAATACCCAAGCATGGTTGTGTCGCTATTTTGAGTCTGATCTCAAAAAGGCAGAGGGTGGTGGCCGGGAGGACCTACTTCTACTTCTACGTGAGACGCCTGACGTCATGAAGGATATGATCCTAGCAGCAATGCCAGAGGCACTCGAGAAATTGCTGTTGGAGTCAGGCAGTGACGGAACTGCACGTTTGGATAATGCCGATCACACGGCTGACGCAATTCTCAGTCATCTGAAGCGCGTCTTCATCTCCGAGACCACAGCCACCTGAGCACGAGTGAAATCCAGACACTGTCTGGCATGCGCCGAGGAAACCCCTCGGCGCATCAACATATATACGCATTATCAAATTCACAGTCTCGTGGTCATGAAATAACTGACACGCGACCGCGTATCGTTTATTTCATCAAAAATATGCAATACCCATACCAAATACCTATACTTATACTTTCTTAAACTCCCCTACCACCACTTTTGGCGCAATGATGATTTTACCATTCATGATATACCCCTTCTTTTTTATTTCTATAATGGAATTATCCTGTGCCTCATCTGTGACCAGCTTCATCTCCTCCGCCACATGCAGTTTTACATCAAATTTTTCACCGATTTTTGGTACAAATTCTTTTAGCCCATTATCATCCAAAATTTTAACCAGCTGTGAATGAATGTATTCCACCCCCACCCGCCAATTTTGTGGTACAGAATTCCACTGCTCTTTATTCATAAAAGCCATATCAAAACTTTCGAGCACGGTGAGCATCTCCTCCAACAGATTTTCATTAGCAAATTTTATATATTCCTTTTTCTCTTCCTCGGCGCGTTTTTTAAAGTTTACAAAATCCGCTCGCTCTCTCTGCCAGCCGTTCATGTATTCGTCTTTTTCCGCCTGGAGTTTCTTTAGCTTTTCTTTCAGTTTGGCAATCTTTTCCTTCGGATCACTCATATTGTCGCTATCAATATCGGCATCATAAACCACCTCCGAAGTATCCTCTGTGGTCACTGAATCATCCTTTTTTACCTCATCATTATCATTTGTCATCGGCCTATTATAGCAAAAAATGCAAAATAATCAAAAAAGCGAATAAAGTGCCGTAGGCTCGAACAATCTCCACCTCAGTTGAGGAGGAGTGTCATTCTGATGACGAGGCGGTTGTCTGAATCAGTATAATATTAACGTTTGGACCACTGAGGAGCCTTGCGGGCTTTTTTGAGGCCGAACTTTCGGCGTTCCTTAGCTCGAGGATCTCTTTTTAGGTAACCAGCTTTTTTCAAATCTTTTCTCAAGGAAATATCATGAACAATCAAAGCGCGAGCGATAGCGTGGCGGATAGCCTCGGCTTGGGAGTTTACTCCTCCACCCTTGACCATCACGGTGACGGCAAATTTCTGCTCTAATTTCAACTCATCAATAGCTGATAGGACGATCGCTTTATATTCCGCTACCTTAAAATAATCATCGACAGACTTTTCATTGACCGTAATAGAGGCCTTGGCACTTGGGGTCAGGCGGGCGCGGGCAATAGAGGTCTTTCTTCGGCCCACGGTCTCAATATATTTATGTTCTTTATGTGTTTCGGTCATTTTAGTCTTTTATGGTTAAATTTTTCAAAATCTTATCCTTCAATTTATTCTTATGAATCATACCGGCCACAGCAATGCGCAAAACTTCCGCATAGCCATTTTTCACGGCTACCTCCTCCAGTGTCCTGGTCTTTAAACCACCCGGAAAACCAGAATAATTGGTATAAATAGTGGTGCGCGCCTTCTTCTCCGCAATATCCATTTTAGAAGCATTCATCACCTCCACCTTTACATCGGCAATCTCATTCTTCTGAAAATCTGCACTCTGCTTACCAATCAAAATTGCCGCAATCTCGCTTGCGAGACGGCCCAACTTTTTTCCACTGGCATCAATGTTATAATTCTTGGTCATTTGGTTTAAATTTAGACAAACTCTATCTGGGCCACCTTGGCGCCGTCATTCTTTCTATCATTTAATTTGGTAATACGCAAATATCCGCCATTCCTATCTTTGAATTTTGGGGCAATTACTTCTACCAGTTTCTTACCAGTTACTGGGCCAACTTTGGAATCAATAAATCTCCTGGCGCTCATATCCCCCACCTTGGCCTTGGTAATTAATTTCTCAACGATTGGCTTTAAGACTTTAGCCTTGGTCTCTGTAGTCTGAATTTTACCATCGCGAATCAAAGACACACTCAAAGATTTGAGCAGTGCATTTCGGCCATTTCTCTCTCGTCCCAATTGTTTTGTTTTCTGTCCGTGAATCATTGTTTTATTTCAAAGTTATACCGTAATTTGACAAAACTTTCTTGATTTCCTGAATACCCTTGGCACCCAGACCCTCAATATCATCCAAATCTGCTTCTTTCTTTCGGGCCAGGCCACCCACCGTGCGAATATTGCCGTTGGACAAGGCATTGATAGTTCTAGCTGAAAGATCCAGGGTCTCAATTCTGGTTTTAAGGAATTCAGCATCACTTTCCTTGGAATCCTCCACTTCCTCCTTGGCCTCTTTTACCTCCACCTCTGGCTCCTTGAAACCAACAATGGCTTTCAACTGACCAATCATAATCAAGATAGATTCCTCCAGGGCCTGATTTGGGGTGATAGTACCATCAGTCTCAATAAAGAGTTTCAGTTTGTTAAAATCAGTTCGGTCACCCACGCGCATATTTTCCACTTCATAGTTTACTCGACGGATCGGGCTGAAAATAGCATCCAAGGCAATATGACCGATTTCTGTGCGGTCTTTTTGTAAAATTTCTTTTGGTACATAACCTAGGCCCTTCTCAATTCTCATTTCAATGGAAAGCTCGGCCGACTTGCTACCCAGGCTTGCGATATATAGATCCGGATTCAAAACTTCCACTTGGCCGGGGACCTCGATATCACCAGCGGTCACTTCCTTTACACCTTTAACCTTGAGCTCAATGGTTTGAGGCTCATCGGTCAACATTTTAATACGGACTTTCTTCAAATTCAAAATCAGAGAAATCACATCTTCTTTTACTCCGGCTACAGAGGAAAATTCGTGGTCAACGCCAGAAATTTTAATAGAGGTGATAGCTACGCCAGGCAGAGAGGAAAGGATAATTCGGCGCAAGGAGTTACCCAAGGTGTGTCCATAACCTGGATATAGGCCGTCAATTTCATATGTCCCCGAAAAACCCTCTTCCGAGACAATACGTGGCTTGGAAGGTAGCAATACTTGTTTATTTTCTGACATAGACTTTTATTAATTAAATTATAAAAACGAATAAATATTATAAACTATTTTTAAAAAATATGCAAGTCTTTTATCGGCTGTAGAAGTTTAACACGGCGGCGGGGTCAAAAATGGTTTCCAGGGCGGAAAGTTTAGGTGCTCCCTGGACTTTACACTCTTTCTTAGTAATATCAAAGGCTAGCCATGATGGATAATTGCGATCCTTTATTTTTTCATCAATATTAGCAAAAATACCCTTCTTGGCGCTGCTCTCGCGAATGGTAATTTTATCTCCCAGAGAGACGGCAAAAGATGGAATAGTAATTTTCAAACCATTTACCAAAATATGGCCGTGGGACACCATTTGTCTTGAGGCTTGTCTAGTGGGTGCTAGGCCTAGGCGGTAGATCACATTGTCTAAACGGGATTCCAAAATAGAAATAAGTTTTTCTGGAGAGTTGGCACCGGCCTTTTCCAAAATACTTTTGACATATTTGGCAAACATCCGCTCGTTTACACCATAAGTCACTTTGGCTCTTTGCTTTTCTAGCATTTGCAAGCCGTAATCACTCTTAGGGCGAGCGCGCTTTTCAACTTTTTTATTTGCCTCTTTATTAGCAAACTTTTGGGTTTGAGTTTTATCAAAAATATTGGCTCCTAGTCTACGCGCGGTCTTGTATTTTGGTCTGTTTATCATCCCGGTTTAAAAATTTAATTTTTAATAATTTATCTTTAATTTGTCTCCGCTGATTTTTAAACGGGACAAGTTTAATTTTTTATACACGTCTTGGTTTTTTCGGTTTAGGACCATTGTGTGGAACCGGTGTGACATCCTTGATGGAATTGATAGTAAAGCCTTTGGTAATAAAACCACGAATAGCTGACTCTCGGCCAGAACCCACACCCTTGACCACGACATTTATCTCCTTGAGGCCTAAATCAAAAGCTTTTTGACCCAAAGTCTCACCGATTTTAGCGGCGGCAAATGGCGTACCCTTTTTTGCGCCTTTAAAGCCCAGAGAACCGCTGGATGACCACATCAAAATATTACCGTTATCATCCGTCAAAGAAACTTTGGTGTTATTGAAAGTAGATTCCACATAAAGCACGCCGGAGCTCACTCTCTTTTTGACAGAGGCTTTGGCTTCCACTTTTACCTCTGGAGCTCCAGCCTTACCTTCTTCTTTTTTTACAATTTTATCTTTTGCCATTTAAATTTTATTTCTTCTCAGCCGCCTTTCTACCAGTACCCATGGTCTTTCTGGTGTTGCCACGCAGAGTACGGGAATTGGTTTTGGTGCGCTGACCGCGGGATGGAAGCTTTTTAGCATGACGGGTACCGCGGTAGGTTTTGATATCTTTTAATCTTTTAATGTTTCCAGAGACTTCACGCTTTAAATCACCTTCAATTTTTTTAGATTCAATGATTTTACGAATAGTATTTTCCTGCTCAGGAGATATTTCTGTTGGTTTCTTATCACCACTGACTTTGGCCTCGGCCAAAATACTTTTAGACAAAGAAAGACCTATACCATATAGAACGGTTAGGCCAACCTTTAATCTTTTGTTGTCGGGGATGGTGATTCCTGAAATACGCATAAAATAAAATTAACTACGGCAGAATAGCATAAAGCGCTTTATAAAGCAAGGGTTTAGCCTTGCCTCTGTTTGTGGCGGGCATTGGCCGTGCAAACCACCATCACTCGGCTCTTGCGACGGACAATCATACACTTGGGACAGATCTTTTTTACGGAAGCTTTTACTTTCATGATATTATTTACCCTCCTATATTTTTCTAATAAAAATTTTGGCGGGTTAATTATGACCTTTTTATAATTTTACCTTTACCACCATATTCATCAACCTCATATGAAACTTTATCTCCGATCAGCACCCGAATTCGGTGCAAACGCATTTTACCAGAAAGAAAGCAGAGAACCTCGGCTTCCTCCCCCACTGTCTTCACTTTGAAAAGTGTATTGGGAAAAGCTTCGGTCACTACCCCGTCTTTTACTTGTTTATTTTTATTATTGGCCATACAAAACTACGTCTGGTACTATAGCAAAAATTAGGGTTATAAGTCAAGCTCCTGGATTCTGATTTTATTTAGGCTATCGGGAAAATAGCGGGTCCAGACGGGTTTGAAAATAACCTCCAGGCCTTTTATGGAATCCTGATATTTGGCCACAATATTTCTTATATCCGATTCCCTTTTTCCGGCTAAATCTTTCCTTAACATATTAGCATCATATACCCACTTGATTACGGCTTCGCCATTAAGCTTGATGTCTAAAGTACTGTTTTTCCACAGGGGGCCGTTATCCTTGCTACTTAGGCTGACGGTCAAGTCATCGGAAATAGCGAGGTCAACTGGTAATCCATCATAGGCGGTAAGTTTTTTGCTTGCCAGATATTTAGCAATCTTGGAATTATTGAAAACAATACCATTTAGATTACCTTCAATATTGATTTGGGCCTGATCACTACCCACGGCGGTGTCTGGTAAATTGGTATAGTCAATGGAATAGCCATCGTTGAAGATAAGATAATTTTCTGGCTTGACCGCATAAAGTTCTTTCAGTAATTGTTCTTTAAGTTTTGTCTGCAAGGCGTCTTTGGTGGTTGCCCGTAAATCATCGCTAACTATTCTCTGCATACCAATATAGCCTCCGCTAATATCATCCTTCAGTCGGCCGTAAAAACCATCATAACGGAGATCACCCTTAAAGCCTGGTATTTTAAAATCACCAGTCAGATCAGCCACCTTCATATTATAGGTATCCCCGGGCTGATCTGCAAAAATTGTAGCTTCTATACTGCCGGGAACCACCTTGCCACTCACCTTTTTATAACCGGGGACAATGACGGAGCTATTTATGCGATAAATTTTCCCATTTTTAGCCTCAAAACGCGTATTATTAATCAGTCTCTGTGGGGCGGTACTATAATTATTGTAAATAATAATTTTACCAGTGGCCTTTTGCGAGACTTGTTTTTCCTCCGTGGCTTTTACCACTTCACCGGCGGTTTGTTTGACCTTTAGTATTTCGAAAGATATTTCGGCGGAATTATTAGAATTCAGTTTTGCAGTATAGGTATCATTGGCAAAAGAAATTTTCTCCGTGCGGGGTGTGACAATGACCGTGGCATTGGAAAAGATAAGCGACACACCGAAGAAAAGGGCCATGATGCAAATCACTGCAATCAGCCATATTACGAATTTTGGATTCAGTGGCTTTCTCTGCCAACTGGCCTCCCGCCTGGCCTTTGGCAAATGCATCTCCTCACGCATCTCGGTCTCTATCTCCCTTTCCTTCTCTAACTTTTTTTTCAATTCTCGGGTAATAGGAATCTGCCTTATAGATTTTTTATTGGAGACGATAATGTCGCTGATTATTTTCTTGGCCATCCTATTTAAAATTTTAATATTTAATAATTACTTAGTTTTCCTGTTCGCAGAATTTTAAACAGGACAGGTTTTTATATTTTGTAAAGATTATCCAAAAACATTAATTCCAACCTAAATATTATATCATCTACAACAATTTTTGATTTGATCTTTCTATTATCCACTAAAATTACTTTAAAGTCATGCTTTTCCAGCTTCTCCTTTAAAAAAGGAATTAAATCACTGCCGGCAATAAGAAAGATAGACTCCGGAACATATATTTTTTCCTTCAAACTGTCCAAGACTTCAAATATTTTGGTTAGCCAATTTCTGGCAGCGGTATCTAAGCTGACGGACTGATTTAGGGTAGCCAATTCATTGTTATTTTTTTGAGCATGCATCTTTAGCATAGAGTCAGCAATTTCTGGGGAGACTTTTAGCACTGTTGCTAATTCCCGCATAAAATCATTCCGCCCTAAAGGAATTGATGCGCCACTGGTCATCACATTATCCTTCACAATAGAAATATCGGTCATTTCCTCACTGACATCTAGATGTATAAAATCCTCCTTTTGGGGAAACATATCTCTGATAAGGGAAAAGGCGGCCAAAGAAAAGGAGTGACACCAAACATTTTTAATATGAAAAGTCTTTGACACCGCTTCCTCCACGGTCCTTAAAATATCATCAGGGACAACAGTAAAGAAGACCGAGGCTTGAAGCTCTTTGGTGGTACGATTATGAATATCATTGATAACATAACCATTTATTTTTATCTGGACTATTTTTTTCTCAATAATTTTTCCGGTCTGGGAGACATCAGTTTGAAATTGTTTTTCTTGTTCATTAATTAATTTACTCAAATAACCTTCCGTCACTTTAAAAGGTTTGGTTTCCTTGACCCTGATTGTCCTCGTTTGCGAGACACTCCAAGGGGAGGAAAAAAGGTAAAAAACTCGGTCTATGACAATACTACTACCCTTTTTAGCATCTATTTTTACCAGCCCTTCCGCGCGGATTTTGTCTGCTAGGGTGGCGAGTGATGCCTTCATCAGCTCTAAATGTTTTGGGACGGAAATTTCCGTCTGAAAGGGAATCAATTCCTTGGCATAATGCACCATATCCACGCCCTCTTTTTCCGTAAATTTTACAATGCCACCGGACACACTGCCACTGCCAATATTAAACACAAGAGAATAACTTTCTTTATTCTTTTTTGAAAAAGAAAAGAACGACATGGAGATATTATATTATATATTAATAATAGACACAACCACCAGTGCGGGGTTTTATTCTAGGACAGCTTTTATTCGGCGGATGCCGGCGGAGGAGGCCTCTTCTTTGGCGATTCTGAAAGTGCCGAGAGTGCCAGTATTTGAGACATGCGGACCACCACAGAATTCGGCGCTGAAATCTCCTATTATATATACTTTTACGATATCACCGTATTTTGACAAATCAAATGAAAGGGTGGTAACCACCTTTTTTGCCTCTTCCTTTGGCAATTCCATCATCATGACCGGAATTTTTTCTTCAATTTTCTGATTCACCATATCCTCTACTGCCTTTATTTGCTCGGCAGTCAGTTTCTCCGGCCAATTAAAATCAAAACGTAAACGCTCGGCCGTGATATTACTTCCCTTCTGCACAATATCTGCGCCCAGCACTTTTCTGAGTGAAGCCAAGAGTAAATGTGTGGCGGTATGATATTTGGTTTCCATCTCACCTGTGCCCGCTAATCCCCCTTTGAACTTTTGTTCTGAACCAATCTTGGAAACTTCCTGGTGTTTTTGTAATTCACTTCTAAAGCCAATGTGATCCACTATCAACCTGAATTCTGTTGCTATTTCATCAATCATTTCCAACGGAAAGCCATAGCTCTGAAATAAATTAAATGCCTCTGCACCTGATATTGTTGCTTCATTGATCTCCTTCTCGGTAATATCAAACTTAACTTTTAGACTAGTAAAATCATTACTTCCGAATAAGGAGACAAATGATTCACGTCTATCTGGACTCTCCATCAAATAAAAAAACTTTGTCTTTTCAATCGGAGTCTTACTGTTTAATAGTTTTTTTGCGATTTCCAGACCCTTCCTAAGAATATCTATAAACTTTTCCTCCTCCTTGGCAATTTCAGAAATAATTAGATTCCTATTTATATTCAGTTCTGGATAAATATTCTGATTAAGATTAATTATTGTATCGGCAACCTTCAACAATAATCCTTCTACAAAATCTACTTCACGATCTTCTCTCACTGTACCACCAAGTCGTGCATGCCGAATCGATCGTCTGATCAATCGTCTCAACACATATCCCTGATCACTATTTGCTGGAGTAACACCGTCTGATATCATAAAGACCGCGGCCCTTATATGATCAGATATTATTCTTTCGGCTCTTTCACTAATATTTGGGGACAGTTTTCTAATCTCAGAAATTATCGGTAGAAAAACATCAGATTCAAACACATTGGCCTTGCCTTGCATGACCACGGCTGTGCGCTCTAGGCCCATACCGGTATCCACATTTTTCTTGGCCAGCGGTTCGTATTTACCGTCAGCGGTTTTGTTGAATTCCATGAATACATTGTTCCAGACTTCAATAATTCGCCCACTCTTTACCAGATCGGCAAATTTCCCTTCTAGCTGGCCACCGACAGTATCATAAAACATTTCAGTGTCTCCTCCACACGGACCAGTGGTACCGGCAATCCAAAAATTATCATCCACACCGAGTGGAATTATTCTCACATTATCATGAATCATTTCATCGGCATCCGCGGTATCGGCTTTGATTCCGTGCTTGGAATAATTCTCTTGCCAAAAAGAAATGGATTCCTCATCCCTCGGTATTCCTTGTTCACCCTTAAACGTGGTCACGTAGATACGTTGCGGATCAAGACCCAAGCCTTCTTCCCTGCTCGTCAAAAATTCCAAACTCCAGGCAATGCTTTCTTTTTTAAAATAATCGCCCAAGGACCAGTTGCCCATCATTTCAAAAAAGGTTAAGTGGCGATTGTCACCCACATCATAAATATCACCAGTGCGAACACACTTTTGCACATCCACCAAGCGCGTCCCGGCTGGGTGCTTTTGACCAAGAAGATATGGCACGAGGGGTTGCATACCAGCGGTGGTAAAGAGAGATGAGGGATCATTTTCCGGTATCAAAGAAGCTGACGGGATAATGGTATGCCCTCTCTTTTCAAAAAATTTTAAATATCGCTCGCGAATTTCTTGTGATTTCATTTTGTCTCCATATATTAAGGTTTTTTTGACATATTTAATAGACTTGACAAACAAAATGAAAGGAGTATAATGAATAGTAGAAAAGGAGGGACAACATATGTCCATGAAGAAGCGACGCAAGAAGTTTGTGGCGCCAAAGTGGAGAAGTGTCTATGCAAAGGGAGCCCTGTGGGGCCGACTGTGCTAGGACGCGAGCCACGAAAAAGCGCCGGAGGGTTCAGACCCAACGGCGCTTTCGTCTTTCTCAATATGTGATACTCAGATGTACGGGACATCCTCCCCCGCTCGCTGCCAGTGAATCTGATCCGGAGTCTTCACCCAGTGACGGAAATTCACAATCTCCGGAAAACGACCCTCAAGCCTGGGCTGTTTGATCTTGTTTTCTGTCAGCAGTTGTTTGAAAATGGCTTCGGCCTCTCTTTCACATGTGTTCCAGTGCAAACTTCGACACTTTTTCACCACATCCTTCCAATCATCCGGTCGCTTACACATCGAACAAGCGTGGATTAGCACCACCTGATCGAGTGGCACTACACCTCTGGCCAGATCACGAACACATAGCCCCAGTCTCAGACCAATCATAACGCGCTCCTTTCTCCAATATTGAGTTGACGTAAAGAACACGAGCCCTCGTTTGAGGACTCGTTTCTTTGATCAAATAGTTTAATCAGAAAAACCAACCCTCAAAAGCTGGGGGCTAAAGTAAAAGAAATATGAGTTTTTCTGACTGATTAAGGTCATATTAGTTAGTATATTAAAATATTATATTTTGGCAAATTATGATTGTGGATAACTTTTATATAAATAGATTGGGCGTCTCCCGGTGAAGAGAGACGCCCGCTACATGTGACATCCGCATGAACTATGTGTTTTGGTTCCCTCCGTCACCTCCGTCTTGCGGGTTTCAACACACCCCGGTTCGCAAAGCGTAACCCTTCCGGCGAAACCGGGCCTGGCAGACCCCCCAACACAGCACATAGCACTCGCTGACTGTCCAGCGATGCCTGATGCGGCCTTGGCGGTTTGTAGGGACAGACGCCGGGCAGGCAATCATGGCACCTGACATTCATACGCCGAAACAGCCAATCTCGAAAGAGACCCCTCTTTCTCAAGATGCGGATGCGCCTCCAATGCATCCTTATTTCGCGAAAGAAAATCAATGCAAATCCTATTCTCAAAAAGAACCGACGGGAAAAAGACACCTATACTGCCCTCCCTTCTTTGTCCGAGAATAATACTACACCCAAATACTAAAAAATGATAGGAGTTTATCCACCGTTAGCTAAATAGACTTTTCGAAGCAATTTTAGTTTTTTCTTCTTTGGCTAGTTTTTGCAAGCTCTCCCCGGCTGATTTTCGATAATTGCAATAATCGCAATCCGGATTAGCGACAGGGGCATTTGGCAGATCAAGGCATTTTTTCATCTCAAATATTTTATCTTCAATCCAATCCGTTTTACCTTCATACGGAATAATCGTAATATCAAAATCCAGTTTACCGTCAAAGGCCTCGCGGTCTGTCTTGCCATTTACATACACAAAATATCCAGTGTTTGACACCTTATAACCGTTTTGTTTGAAGAGCCATTGATATATTTCCATCTGGCGTTTGTATTGTATCTTCCATTCATCGTCCAAAGTGATCTCCTCATCCTTGCTGGTGGCCTTATAATCTACCACTATCAGTTCCCCTTTTTTATTTATCCAAATATCATCCACCCCGCCACGTAAAATAATATTGGTAGGTTTGTGTAGATGGGAAATTCCCCGCTTCAAGGCATCACGCCATTCCTCCATTTTAGGATCATCATACGGCACCGCCTCTATATCATAGGTTTTCATGAGCGGATGAGCCGTTCCCTGCGCCCGGTGAATGTCAAATTCCTTTTTCATCAAATAATCTACCGCATTGTTTAGAGTCAAGGGAAAAGAAGCCGGCCGGCCTACTCCGCACACTTGGTCCAAATAAAAACAGCGCTGACAATTCATAAACAGATCCAGTTTGGAGCGGGACAGACGATGTGGCTCCTTGGACTTGGCTTCATATAGTCCGCGAGTTCTTTTGGCATTATAATACTGGCTCATTTTTTTTATTTTTTTCTTCGGCCATTCTTTGAATTTTGGCCAGCTCCTCAGGCCCCACACATTCTTTACACAAATCATAGACCTCCTTCACTACGGTCTGGGCCTTATCATCATCAAAACCGTAACTTTTAAGCAGGCCGTAATCACCCAAATGTTTTGACAAGACGATATCGTTAGCTAAAAACATTTTTTTCTCGGTCTGACTCAGGGTAGTGAGCACAGTGAGAGGAACTAAATTTAATTTCTCAATTATTTGATGGAGATTACCATTGTGCGGATAATTCCAACCCACCATATTCAAATGAGCGCATTCACCATACTGAATGGCCGTGGAGGAAAATTTGGTATTGGTAATGAGCATGCCTTTGGTCATCTTTCTTTCCTTGGCTCCTTGACCGGGCAGGGCATATTTAAAAATACCATTTTGTAAATCTTCAAAACGCGCCTTGATATAGAGAGCCACCTTCAAGTCAGACCGGGTACCAAAATCCGTATGAAATTTAGCTTCTACAGCTACAAGTTCCTTATCATTATAAGCCACCACATCTATCTCATGCGGAACACAAGTACCCATGGCTATTTGATCTGTGACGGCCGTATAGCCCTGGGCTCTAAATATTTCCGCCGCATAATCCTCAAACGGAAAACCCGATGGGCCAAGCTCGGCAATTGCCCGTTTCAGGGAGTAACGGAGGGCAACAGGGCGCTGATGTTTCTTCAGTAAGGTAAAAGCCCGCCTATATATTTCCTTGGTAGTGCTACCTTCTGCTAGGCCAGTCTCAATCTTGGTCACAATCATTTCCGCGGTTTTGGAGTCAGTACCAATCTTGCGCAAAGAACGCAAAAGCTTTTCTCTATCAAAAAGCTCGCGCACTCCGTCCGATTTTATAATATAAATTCCTTGTTTTGGTGGCATCGTGCTCACATTATAACATGAAGCTAGGAAATAATTCCACCACCGAGACACACTTCCTCATCATAGATGACAATAGATTGGCCGGGGGCCGGTGACTTTTGGGATCTGATAAAGATTATCTTGATTTTACCTTTCTCCAATTCTTCAATTTTACTTTTGGACAATTCTCCACGATATCTGATTCTAGCTTGATATATTTTATCTAAATCTGGTAGCCCATCAGATGTCCAATTTACCTTATCAAGAATAAACTCTTTTGCAGAAACATTCTCACTCTTTAAAATTTTTGTGCTGACAGTAATAGTATTATTCTTAATATCCTTACTTATTACATAATGTGGTTTGTCCGACGGAGAGTTTTCGGTCAGCGTAAAGCCATGGCGCTGGCCAATGGTATAAAATACCGCACCGTCATGCTCACCGATTTTCTCTCCAGCCTCATTTAAGACAAAACCAGGTTTACTTTTAATAAAATGTTTCAGGAAATCTGCCATATCCACCTTGCCAATAAAGCACAGGCCCTGACTGTCCTTCTTAGTGGCAGTTTCCAGACCAAATTTTTTAGCTAGTTTTCGTACCGCGGGCTTTTCCAAATCCCCCACTGGAAATAAGGTTTTTGTTAGTTGCTTTTGTGTCAGGGTCCAGAGAAAATATGACTGATCTTTATTCTTATCATCCCCAGCAAGCAGAAGATAAGGTAATACTTTCTGAGAGCACGGATATTTTTTTGCTAAAAAATTCCTCGTGCTCGCGCCAGTCGCGCTCCCAAGTCTCTCCGAAAGCATTACCTTACCTTCTGCAGGAGCGATTTTGGCATAATGTCCGGTGGCAACATAATCCGCGCCCTGCTTCATGGCCCAATCAAAAAAACCGCCAAATTTAATATATTTATTGCACATCACATCCGGATTTGGCGTCCGGCCTGCCTCATATTCCGTTATCATATAGTCCACCACCTCCTTCTTATACTCCTTCTCCAAATCCAAAGTGACAAATGGTATTTTCAGCTTGGCGCAGACCCGCATAGCATCCAACCTATCCTCCCGCCAGGTGCAGTCAAAAAAGTCTGGTGTCCATACCTTGATAAAGACTCCGGTCACCTCATAACCGGCTTTTTTTAGCAAAGCAGCCGAGACCGAGCTATCTACTCCGCCGGACAGGCCCACAAACACTTTCTTTTTATACCCTTTTTTGCTCATCTACCTATTTTAGGTATAAATTCTTATTTTGCAAATGCTCGGCAAAAGTTTTGGCATAATGCATATAACCCTTCTTATCTGTTAGAAAATATAAATAATCAGTTTTAACTGGATTCAATGTGGCTCTAATGGACTCCAAACCGGGGTTTGATATCGGAGTAGGCGGTAGGCCTTTATACAAGTAGCTGTTATAGGGTGAATCGATTTTTAAATCATCCAATGACAAGTCTTTTGTCCCCTCACCATTAATATATTTAAAAGAAGCGTCCACCTGTAGAGGCATACCAATATCAATTCTCTTCCAGAGAATACCGGCGACTGTTTGCATGGTCTCATATTTTCTTACTTCCTTCTCAATAATAGACGCCATCTTTATTATATCCGTCCGTGATCTTTTTGAGGATGAAATTTCCGCATCAAGAGTCTGGATCTTTTCCTGAAAAGTCTGACGCATCTTTTTTATTATCTCATCGGCTGTGGCATTTGGCAGGAAGGTATAAGTATCAGGGAAAAGATAACCTTCAAAATCCTTACCCTCAGTAATAAATTCCTCTTCCGTAATTTTAGAAAATTTTACTGAAACCAGTTTGGCAACCTCAAAGATATTCAATCCCTCAGGAATAGTTATCCTTACTGGATCAAGATCAAATTCACCGTGAGTAAAGCGGTAAGCCAACCTGATGACACTCTGTGGCCCCTCCAGGACATAATCCCCCGCCATGATACCCTTGGTTCCACCAGTCAAAACCGAAAATACTTTAAAAAGAAATGGTGATTTAATAGTATTATTATCTTGCAAATCATCCGCCAAGGCTGTCAGTCCCACTCCTTTCTCCACGGTATACATGGAATTAGTGGGAAAATCCCTTGGGGCTCTACAGAAAGAATAGGAAATTAATAAAATAAAAAATAAAAGTACTAATACAATGTAGAGAAGATAGCTTTGTTTTTTGTACACATACTCATACCACATACTTATACTGATTTGATTGGCAGATTGGCTGGTGGTTCTGACTTCTTGGAAGCAATCTTGGTGAGGGTAGGTGTGGCGGAGACATTACCTGGGAAGTGATAGATGGTGGCCAATTCCTCCGTATTTAGAATGAATGGGCCCTGTCTGTAATTCTGATAAGGTGGATAAAAGAAGGAGCGTAGACGGTAGGCATTGAACATCTCTTTGGTCAATTTGGCCTTGCGGTGAACTATCACTTTTTTCAAAAAAGGAAAAAGCGTGGCCCAATCCTTGAAATTATCACTGACATCAGTCCACTTGCTAATTTTGAGCCAATTCAAGGTCTGAGAATTAAACTGACGCATTGACCCGATATAGCCGGAAATATAGGATGGGTTAAAAACGTCATTATCTGCCAAATAAAAACCACGAATCATGGTATCAAATGACATTTTACCCAGGCTTCTCTCAATAGCAGCAATAGTCTCTGTCTGCCCTTTCGTCATATTTGGAAAGCCGGGAAAATCACCCTTTGTCTCAGGGGTTGCCTTCTTCTTGATCTCGGCAATCTCATCAAGTGCCGCCTGTTCCCAGTTTGGCTTTTCTCTTAATCTATGATTTTTCATATCCTCCTTACCATGCATCTTAATTAGAATCTGCAGCCAAATCTGATTTCCTTTAGTGGCTGAACCCATAAATTCCAAAACGGCGGTCATGGGGTCAATGCGGTACTCATCCTTCTGATCCTTATCCATATTATAATCCACATAAGTTTTTATTGGGTAAATATCAGGCTTGACTAGTTTAAATTGCAGACCCCACATACTGTTTTTGGCAGGGTCAAAAATAAACTGCCGAACATAATCCTTTTCTGGTGGGACTTCGTAGATCTCCACCGTGGGATATTGCGCATAGATTTGCGCCTCTAGTATTTTTTTAAATTTTGGTTCCGATGACCAAATATAAAAATGAACCTGGCCATTAATAGATGCCAGCTCTAGGGAAAACCAACCCTTCACTTTACCATCCAAATACGCCTCCGTGTAGGTGGCGGCGCCACTGGCCTGCATGGCAGCAAAAATAATTTCCATGGCCAATGGGGATTTCTGGATATCTTTTGGTATCTTGATCTCAAATAGAAATGATTTTAATTTGGAAATATATTTAAGCTGAACTTGCCGGACATATAAAAGCACCGCCACATAAATCAAAATAATGGGAATAACAATTGGAGAAATAACAAAAATTATTCTCAGAATCAGCGGTAATATTTCCGTATTAAACTTAATCAAAAGTTCCAATAACATGTAACATATTTTATCACACTATGGTTTTATTGCCAAACAAAAAAGCCCTAGCGGGCCCTTTTGTTCACTCATCCTACTTTACTATCTCATACCGGCCGTCCTTATTCTTTTTGAAATACTTTGGATTCTGGAGATTGATGATGATGGTGTTTTCCTTCACATATCTCTCTTTCATCACCTTTTCTATCACCTCGGCTTTGGTCAAAGGACCGCTCTTCTCAATAATTTTCTTGATCACATCCTTGACCACACCGCTCATATAACCCCATTCGGACAAGGCATAAAGACCGCGACCCACCAGCACAAAACGCGGATCCTTGATCAGTTCATTATGAGTAGTGGCCACATGGGCTTTGATTTTAAAGACATCAGTAATGATTTTTGCTACTTCGCGGAAATGAATTGGGGAACCGTGTCGTCTGATGACTAAATAAGCATAGTCACGCATACCCTTGGTGCTAATATTGGAAGATTCGGTTTTACCCCATTCACCGAGGGTGTTTCGGCCAATCTTTTTAGACAGGGACAACCAGCGCTTGGCAATCTCTTCATTTCTGTATTTTTCAGACACATCCTCCAAATGTTCTAGGAATGATTTTATAATATCGGTTTCAGACAAAAGATCTTCACTCTTCAAGGTGGCATAAAGCTTTCGGAGAGCCTCATGCACTTTTTCCGACAAGGTGGCATCTATCAGCCAGCGGTGTTTGAAATCTTCATCTTCCTTGATCTTGGTAAATGGATGACCAACGACGAGTATAAAATTGATATGGCTTTGAATAGAAGCATCGGATGAAATATAATCCAAAAGATCCTGCTCTGCCACAATGCCACCCAGATTATGAATGACAGCTTCTATCTCATCGAATATCGGCTTGGAGTCAAAATATTGTTTAGATTTTCGGATAATAGAAAGGGCGTGATTTTCAATCTGACGGACACGCTCACGGGTGATACCATAAGTCTTACCAATAGCATCCAAGGTCATTGGTTCTGGATCTTTACCCAGACCATAACGCTTGGTCATGACGTCTCGGGATCTCTCCGCTAGGGCATTGATCAAAACTTTGCTAGCTTGCTTTGGCTTGAAATTTATTACTGTTGACATAAAGTTAAATTAACTGTTTTGACTAATAATAATGTCTTGAGTCTAGTATAGCACCCTTCCAATTTTAAGTCAAACACTAATCAGTAATCAAAGCCAAAATCTTTTCTTTGATAAACATTTTCTTTTTGATCTCCTTCCCCGTGACCCACTTCAAAACATCCTCTCTGGCCATGGCCACTTTCTCCACTTCCGCCTGGGTAGACCCTACGGGCATCTCAAACGAGGCTCTTGGTCGGCCATTTATCTGGACACTAATAACAATTTTGTTAGAAACAATTTTCTTCTCATCATATTTCGGCCAAGATTCCAAATGAATGGACTTCCTATTGCCCAAATTAGCCCATATCTCCTCCGTGAGATGCGGAGCAAATGGTGCCAAAAGTTTTAATATTGTCTCATAGTCACGACGAGAAATATTTGTTTTTTCCGCTAGATTCACCAAAATCATAAAGGCGGAGACGGCCGTGTTGAAATTAAAATTCAAAATATCCTCTGTCACTTTCTTGATGGTTTTATGAAGCAGAGTTTGAAAATTTTCTCCAGAAACATCCTCGGAACGATTAGGTACTCCGTTAAGTGGAGAGGATGATTTTTGGAGAAAATTTTGTCCGACACGCCACACCTTCTCCAAAAAGCGTCGTGAGCCCACCATATTGTCCGTACTCCAGGCAATCTCCTGCTCAAATGGCCCCATAAACATCTCATACACGCGCAGGGTATCGGCACCCACATTTTTCACCACTTCATCTGGATTTACCACATTACCCCAGCGCTTGCTCATCTTGCGGGCATCAGAACCCAAAATCATCCCCTGATTTTTCAGCTGATGAAATGGTTCCTTCTCACTCACTACACCAATATCATATAGGAATTTGTGCCAAAAGCGCGCATAGATAAGGTGCCGGGTAGCATGCTCGGTCCCACCCACATAAAGATCCACCCCGTTTTTTAGCCAGAACTTTTCTTTCTTTTTATCAATTAAGGATTTCTTGTTTTTGGGATCAACGTACCGTAAATAATACCAGCTAGAGCCGGCCCATTGAGGCATGGTGTTTGTCTCTCTCTTGCCCTTGCCACCGCATTTTGGACATTTGGTATTCACCCATTTGTCAATCTTGGCCAGAGGTGATTCTCCCGTCCCTGTTGGCTCATAAAATTTTACCTTTGGTAATTTGACCGGCAAATCTTTTTCCGGCACGGCCACTACCCCACATTTTGCGCAGTGTATAAGCGGAATCGGCTCGCCCCAATAACGCTGTCTAGAAAACACCCAATCCTTTAATTTATAAGTCACCTTCTCCACCCCGTCCGCCAGATCCGTAATCTTCTTCTTGGCTTCCTCACTATTCAAACCATCAAATTCCGCCGAGTTGATCAATATACCATTACCTATAAAACAATCCGAGTTTGATTTATATACCTGCCACATATATTTAAACGCTTCAAGATTTAACCATCCTTCCATTTTATCTGAGTCAATCCATACAGTAGTGTGATTTTTTGTATCTTCCGCAGAAACAGTGTCTCTAGCTTCATCCACAAGCTCAAATAGCATTCCTCTTCCAATACCATATCTATTTATATCCTTGTGGGCAGCAAAAAAATGATTATGTTGCTCACCACCTAGTTCCCTAATAAATTTCACATTAGTATAGCCTGTCTCTTCATGGATCTCGCGGATTGCTGCATCCTTAAAATCTTCTCCCTCGTCTAGTCCACCGATTATCCCTGAACGCCAACCAAATTTACCCCAGTCCAAACATAAAAATTTATTCGTCTTTCTGTTTAACACAAGAGCATATGCCGTCACCCTCTTCACTGTTTCCTTATCTGGCTTAACTTGGTCTCTGTCGCCTTCCGATTTAGTAAAATATGGAGCAATAACCTGCTTGATCGGTAAATTATATTTCTTGGCAAAGGCAAAATCACGCTCATCATGTGCCGGGACAGCCATGACCGCGCCGGTACCATAATTATTCAAAACATAATCCGCAATAAAGACCGGAATAATTTCCTTGGTCAGTGGGTGTTTAGCCTCCACACCCACCAGTCTGACACCGGTTTTTTCTTTATTTTCTGCGGTCCTTTCAATTTCCGTTTTATTTTTTACACTGGCTCGATATTTTTCCACCTCCGCCCAATTCTTTATTAATGGTTTCAATTCATCCACTAATTTATTCTCCGGCGCCAGCACTACATAGGTGACACCGTAAAATGTATCCGCCCTGGTAGTAAATACTCTGATTTTCCCCTCAAAATTTTTAATATTAAACCACAATTCCGAACCTTCACTACGCCCAATCCAATTTCTCTGACTCTCCTTGATAGACTCTGGCCAATTCAAAACATCAATATCCTTTAACAATCTATCGGCATAATCCGTAATTTTTAGCACCCACTGGCGCATTGGCTTTTTCTCCACCACACTGCCACAGCGCTCACATTTGCCATCCTCCAGATCTTCATTGGCCAGACCGGTTTTGCAGGATGGGCACCAATTTATCGGCTCATAGCTCTCATAGGCCAAACCCTTCTTAAACAGCTGCAAAAAAATCCACTGTGTCCATTTATAATAAGCTGGGTCCGTGGTATTTATCTCACGGGACCAATCATAATTCAGACCAATGATGGAAATTTGATTCTTAAATCTTTTAACATTTTCCTTGGTGGCCTTGTCTGGGTGGATTTTATTTTTTAAAGCATAGTTTTCAGCCGGCAAACCAAAAGCATCCCAGCCCATAGGGTGCAGGACGTTGAAACCATGCATTTTCTTGAAACGGGAGTATACATCTGTAGCAATATAACCGCGCGGATGCCCCACATGTAGGCCGGCACCAGATGGGTAGGGAAACATATCCAGAACGTAGAATTTCTTTCCCTTGGTGGTATCCTTGGTCTTATTTATCCCCTTCTTCTCCCACACCTTGCGCCATTTTGGCTCGATTTTCAGATGGTTATATTCTTTCATAGGCTTTAATCCTTAAACTTTCTCACAGCAAAGTAAATTAGGGCGCAGAGAGCCACAAAGAGGATCGCCACACGTAGCCAATTGTCCGCCTCAGACCAATAACGAATAGAGGCAATAATAACAGATAGAATGCCGGCTATAGCCGCAGAAACAGACAAAATCCAATTAAAAGCCAAGGCAAAACTGCCGGCTACTAGGATAATACCAAGGATGACAAGCGTGACAAATACATTCCGCTCATAGATCTTTCTCACAGTTTCAAACTCATTATTACAGGTAAATTGTAAATTACAATAACCAGTGGGTATTGTCTCTCCGACGATTGTAGGTTTACCATAATAATTAGCATCCCACTGACCGCCTTTAGCGACACAAGCACTTTGCGTTTTAACTTCCTCAATTACCTGTTCCTGTTTACAATAATTTTCATATTTCGGAGCGTCATAAATCAAGGAAATAGCATAATTAAAAAATAAATTAATTACAATCACAATTCCAATAATCAGAGACCATTTTATAATCGGAGAATATTTTTTCGACTCAATATTTTGTATTGGTTCCATTTTTTTACTTTGTCTCGCCATAGCATTTTACGTAGGCAGATAATTAACTAATAAGACCTTTATTATATCTTAAACTCAATCATCCCAGTAGTATAAATAAGAATTTAACTACGGGACAGGCATCACCATATTATCATATTTTGAACTCTATAACATCTCCGTCTCTTACGACATATTCCTTGCCCTCGGTTTTGACCCAGCCTTTTTCCCGCGCTGTGCCGTATGAGCCAGCTTCTAAAAGCTTTTGCCAGGGGATCACCTCAGCGCGGACAAATTTCTCCTTAAAATCCATATGGATGGCGGTGCCAGCTTCGGGCGCAGTGGATCCTCGTTTAATAGTCCAAGCCCGCGTCTCATCCTCACCAGTAGTAAAATAGGTCATAAGCCCTAGCAGGTCATACCCTGCTTTAATCAAATCATCTATACCATCGGACTTGGCCCCCAGACCATCTCTCATTTCAATTTTATCTGTGCCCTCAAAATCCTTCAATTCATTTTCAATTCCAGCATCTACAATTACATATTTGGATTTCGATTCTTTAAAAAAATTATTCAATTTTTGCCACCGCTCATCTCCAATCTCGTCTAAATTTTTTCCACCGGATTTTCGATTCAGAACGTAGAGAATTGGCTTCATGGTGAGCAGACAAAGTTTTTTCGCCTCCATCATTTCAAATTCATCCAGATCCACCTGGCTGGCTAATTTGCCAGCTTCCAAAGCGGTTTTTATTTTTTCCAGTGCCGAATTTTCGATTATGGCGGTTTTGAGTCCCTTCTTTATTTCACTTTGCACACTACCCAGGCGCTTTGTCACGCTCTGCATATCTGCCAGGATAAGCTCTAGATTTATCGTTTCAATATCAGACAGCGGATCCACCTTGTTGGCCACATGAATCACATTGTCATCTTCAAAAATACGCACCACCTCGGCAATAGCGTCTGTCTCGCGAATATTAGTCAAAAATTTATTGCCCAGCCCCTCCCCCGCCGACGCCCCTTTTACCAATCCGGCAATATCTACAAATTCCACCGCCGCAGGAATGGTTTTGGCGGAACTGGAGAAACGGGAGAGCGTTTGAAGTCGTTCATCTGGCACGGCCACCACGCCCACAGAGGGGTCAATGGTGCAAAAAGGATAATTCTCACACGGCACACTTTTTTTTGTAAGCGCGTTAAAAAGTGTGGACTTCCCCACATTTGGCAGACCCACAATTCCAATACTTAATGACATCCTGCTATCCTAGCAAATTTCAACAATTTAATACAGATACAAAGGTTTCACCTTTGTGTTTACCCATTCGTACGAATATGCCGATTCAAGACTATTTCATAAAATCCTGCAGTTTGGCTTATTATATCTTTGGGATAGATTTCCTAATGCTTTGCGAATAATCTGCACAATCACCACATTTTAGGGCGTCTGGGGAAATGTTGTGGTTCAGCCTCACTTCCTCAATACTTGATCCCTTTATCAGGCCATATTTCATAGATAAGCCCTCGGCATAAGCCGGAGCCAGATATCTCCAATCCACAATAATAGGCTTGTCGTAAACAACTTGGAGCATTTTAGCAATATTGGTAGTACAATTATTGACCAATAAATTATAGAATTCTGGCGTCTCCTTTAGCTGATTAGTTCGGCGCATAGCTTCTATAAATAATTTTTGAACATTTTCTTCTGCCATATCCAGTTCATACATATAGACACTGTCCAGCCGATAATTGGTTCGGAGCTTTATCACATCTTTTTCATCTGCCCAGACATAGTACAGCTCATAACCTCTAAACAGACCTTTAATATTTTCAAATACTTCGCCCACCTCTTTTCTAATTTCCACAGACATAACCACTCGCTGATTATTGGAGAATTCAAAGCTCAACATAGTATGTGAGGCCAATTTTCCAAAAGGATCGGTCACTAAATAGACTTTTTTTAGTTTTTTTACATCATATTTGCCCTGATAATATTTAACATCAAAGTCCGTAGTGCTTCTATATATATTATTACGGACATTATCTAATGTTACCTGATCACCAGCAATTGTTGCCCCAGATAGTACTTTCATATCCTTTACCCAATCTCGATCATTGGATGGATTGGTGAATAATAAAAATAATCCATAAGCCAATAACAGCCCAGCTATGATAATAGCAAGGGTACGAACCAGAAAAATCAAGACTTTTTTCATTTAAATATATTTATTCACTATCTCAAAACTCCACCCCACTCCACCACTGTAAAGCCTTTTCTCTCCGGTGTCCTTATCTCGTAACCCTGCACGGATATTGGTTTTTGTAGCGGTGTATAATCCATAAGGATTCTAATAACGGTATCTGGTTCCGGTGTAATTGTCAGTGGAGCAATTTCATCCATTACTCTATTACCCATAAATGTAACAAAGAAATATGGCGCTCCAATCATGCGTGGTTCCCAAAATTCGATAAAATCCGCCTGTTCCTTCTCATTAAGCCCGAGCTTGCTTAATTTTTCAATTAGGAAACTATGAATTTCCGAACTTGCAACAATAAATCCTCTCTCTGGCGTAGTATAAATACCACCTCTACCCTCCCAGAATAAGTAAGGATATGTAATACCACTATTTAGATCAATTAATTTACCGTCAGGATTAGCAAACACATTCCAACCGGTACCATAATCTGGTTCAGTAAAAGTAAATCCGCCTTTGGGTTCAATTTTAACTGATACTTTTATTTTCTCCTCTGGATAAAGATAAATCACCGGCTTGCCACATTCTACTGGCGGAATATACTCAGCCTTCTTGAATTTAATCAAACGCCCCATTGAATCAAACCAAAAGAAAATTGGTCTTGATTGAATAAACTCTTCGTAAGGAATTTTTGGTGTATTGAAGGTATAATAATCCTTGTCATACACATCTTTCAAAATCAAACTATTTTGATCCTTTAGTCCAAAAATATCATCACCCTTTGCTGTTTTACCTATCACCTCTAAATCACTTAGTGATAGATCGTAGGTAACTGACGCATAATTTCTGGACCCACACCCACCAATGTCAGTACTAACGTATTCAGCACTATTGGTTGTACCGTCACTCCATATAACCTGAGGTATTTTGAGTTTGGTATTATAAAAATTCATATCAAGAGAATAAGTGCGTAAGGTGCCGTCAGGGGCAATTAAGTAGTAGCCGTTTTTCTTCATAGCGTATTTAATGGTCTGCTCGCCCTGGGTATCAGTATATACATTACCAAGACTAGAATCGGAGAATATGAGTTTCAGGTCAGCAGGAGAATATACCTGATTAAAAAATGGTTCGGCTAAATTATTTCCGCTTAAAGTAAAACTGCTTTTATTGAAATATAACTTCTCAGGAAAAATCAGGTCAGATAAAACAGTGGTGCTATCTAGAGAAAATTTATTTTGATCAAGGAAATCTCCGTCATATAACTTGTCGGAACTATTTTCTATAAGAAAGATGTTTCCGTCTGAAGCCGTAAAATAATAAATACTATCTCTACCAGGCCCATCGGGCACGACTGTGGCAACAAGAACACTTCCGTCTTTATAAACACCGTCAATAAAAGTACCAACCTTATAAAATGTTGCTACCTCCTTGTTAGTACCGGTCTTAAATACATCCAAATTTTTCACCTTTTCTGGAGCTATCCATTTTACAGCAGAGACATGAACTGTGGTTGAGGCGATATTATCATCTGGTATGCTAACCACTGGAATGATAGGTTTCTGTATAATATTTATTACAAAACCGATAACGACTGCTACTATCACAATAACGACAGCGATAATTATTTTTTTCTTATTCATAAGAGAATTATATAGCAAGATTGATGCTAACACAATAAAACACTACTCTTTCGTAAAAAAACCATCAATATAACTTACCGCTTCCTTGATACTTGGATCATGTAGGATTTGAGATGAATTCGTATTGGCAAGCAGATTGAAATGTGTCGCTCCCACCTTATACATATATCTCAAAACAATTTCTAGCCCAGGTCTGGCATCTACCTGAACCCCACCTATATTATCAATATCAAAATTACTGATAATAGATATACTTTCCTTATCATAAAGCTGAGTAATATCATCTGGATAAAAATGAGAAAAATCAAATGAACCAGCAATTATGACATTGCCACCAAAAACATTATAAAGTGAATCCACAAATTTGCTTAATTGATTTCTTGAGAGATTGTCCTTAATAATTATTGGAACTATCCTTGAATTAGGAAGGGATTTTTTTATAAAAGGCACTATTCCGGAGATGCCGTGTTCCTTTTCAAAGGGATACTCATCAACATTTATTATCCCATTTTCCTTTAATTTTAAAATTGCTGACTTATTTGACTCTAAAATTCCATAAGGTGTATGCCAATCATACACGGATGAAAGTATTTGACCTCGGCCAGATGAAAAATGATTTGGACTAATTAATACGATTGTCACCTGACTAGTGGTGGCAATACTTGAAATAGTCTCCGCAATGAGATTTGCGGCTAATAGATGATGATTAACGATAACTCCCTTAATATTTCTACCCAGGACTGGCTTATTATTAATACTACCGTAGGCCTTATCAGAAAATGACTTGTCACTAAAATATGAATAGTGAATTCTTATGTTATCAACTCCCTTTTCAAGATTTCCAACAATGACTTCTCCTAAAAAATTACCGAGAGTTAAGCCAATGAGCGCAAGAGTTATAAGTAAAATTATAAATGATTTGCTCATTGTGAGTCTATTTCATCAATTCTTGCAGTTCGGCGCGGTGGGACATCATCACCTGCATAGTAGCACTTTGCTGATCCATTCCTCCTTTTATTTTTTCCTGCACCTCGGCGGCGATATCAGAAAATAGCTTTGGATTTTTCTCCACCGCCTGAATTATTTTTTCCTGCTGATCCTCCGGCACACCTTTCAGCTGGCTCTTGAGCATTTTCTTTAGTAATAGATCTTTGAAAAATCCCATTTGGTTTTTAATTAATTTATAAAGTGGACCTAGCGAGAATCGGACTCGCGCCTCGTCCATGCCATGGACACGTTCTACCACTGAACTATAGGCCCAATTGAGGAGGAATCGGTCACGAATATTTTTTCGCCGTCGCTCAAAAATTTCTCGACCCCGGCTCGCCATCTCGCTTTCTAGCTCGATATGGCTCCGCCTTTCAAATCCTCCCACAAAAGCAATAAAATGCTTTTGTGGGCGATGGAGGATTTGAACCTCCGACCTTACGAATGTGAATCGTACGCTCTAACCAGCTGAGCTAATCGCCCACTTTGGGAAGCCCTATTATAACCAAAAAAAGGAAAAATAAAAGGGGGTGATTCTACCTGCCGATAAACTTGGTAATAAAGTTTAACTGCTCCAGATTATTCACGCCCAGGGCTTGTTCGGGCGGAATGTTGATAGAGTTTAGCTCATACCCCTGGCTTTTGGCGAGACCAACCAGGTCTGTGAGATAATATTCACCTTGCGCATTAGCATTTTTAATCTTAGAAATATTTTCTGCTAGCCAGACTCGGTCAAAACAATAATAGGAAGGGTTTAGCTCCTTGATATTTCTTTCCGCTTCTGTGGCATCCTTTTTCTCCACAATCTTTATAATTTTATTTTCCGGGCATCTCACTATCCGACCAAAGTCATATAATGACGTTCTCCAATCAGAGAAATCATCCACCAGCACCGTGCCCAAGGTTAGGGGTGATTTATTCTGCCTGATATGCGACTCATACAGACGCAAAATAGTTTCCTTCTTCACCAAAGGCTGATCACTAAATAAGACGATGACGGATTTTGCCTGGGGTGAAATGCTGGATATAGCCTGATAGACAGCGTGTCCGGTGCCTAATTGCTTTTCCTGCAGGGCAAAGTGATAACCGTGTCCAATTTTAGATTTAACTTCCTCGGCTTTATGACCCAGGACGATTATCGGCCTTTTTTCAATCTGCTCCACAGTAGATAACAGATAAGAAATCATTGGTTTACCTTTGATTTCTATCAAGGCCTTTGGGCTGTCACTATTCATCCTCGTCCCCTTCCCCGCAGCTAAAATTATGATTTCTAGGTCAGTCATTAAGGGATTATATTAGTATGCGAAAGTATAGTCAATAAAATGGTGGAAATAATTTAATTAATGTGTTAGTATCTCTATCACTGGGCCCTTAGCTCATCTGGCTAGAGCGCCTCATTTGCAATGAGGAGGTGGCAGGTTCGAGTCCTGTAGGGTCCACAACAAAAAAGCGCCGTCAAGGCGTCTTTTTTATTTTGGACCCTAAGTAAGTGCCGGGGTGCACTTACGTCAGGACTCGAAACCCGCTTGAGCATTTTTTGTAGTTTCTGAACGTACAAAAAATCCAAGCGTGGATACTGGTTCTGTAAGAACCGAGATTCCTGTAGGGTCCACTACGTTTAGATCTATATTTAGCAACATTTATTCTGGCATCATTTGTGGTGGTCAGAACTTTTAGTTATGATATAATGTATTGAAATGAAATTTATAAAGATATTTCTTATACTTATTGTAGCAATAATTTTATTTTCTGCATCATCTGTTTATGCAATGACGGGACCAACTCTTGTGATGAATAATGATTTAAAAATGTGCGGCAATCACTGGTGGGCAGAAGATGGAGATAATTATGAACTTGCACCAGGTTGGGCATATCATAGTGATGGTAGTACATGCGAATCAAAAGGGTATACTTTTTCATCATACACAGAGACTACCGTATTGAAACCGGTTTATATTTTTTTGTTTTGGCAATTAGTCATTTTTAGTGTGATTATATTTGTCGGAGGTCTATATCTTATTTTAAAAAATTACACATCAAAAAAAACAGGTACTAAAAGGTATGTTGTTTCTATCATACTAATTATTCTATACGCTTGTCTTATATTCGGGGTTAGTTTCCTTGTTTATCGTGTTTTTATTGATTGGCATGATATCCATTCTTGGGCTTATCGTTTAAGACTTAGTAGTCATCCTTAAACCTATTATTGGGTACATTTCTTTCAAACTTCCTTTAACTAAACCATGACTATATAACAGTTCTGAAAGCCACCTGCTGTGTCAACAAATCTATTTTGACTATATTTGTAGCCATTCCTATGTGCTTGACAAATATTATGATATTTGCTATACTCTAGAATAGAGAGAATGGCACACCGACAGAAAGGGCCAAATGAAAGCGAGCATAATAATCTCAACATTCAGGGGAACGCTGACCTCGCCACATGTCGTCTTTGGTGATACTCAGTATCATCTCATGCGAGGTGAGGAGGAAGTGTTCAGAGTCAACGCCGAAGGTGCGACGGTGGAAGAACTCATGCCGAGACTCAAGGATATGGTTAAGGAGGAGGCCCAGCGTCGTGGCCTCACAGTTGATATCTGAAACAGCGAAATCACCACCCACCGCACAAGAGAGCCCACCGGGCACCTTGTCTGGTGGGTGTTTCTTTACATAATTATTTTTCTAGAGCCAATTTAATAAGATGATCCAGAAAATCTGGCAAGGAACAGCCGATGGCTTTTAGGGACTTTGGAAGAAGGGACTCACTGGTGAGACCGGGCAAAGTATTTGTTTCTAAAATATAGATACCTCGGCGTGGGTGAATAATAAAATCCGAACGGGAATAATGACGTAGACCAAGTGCCTTGTGCGCCTCACGAGCCATGGCCTGAATTACTTTTTTTTCTTCAGCCGTAAAATTACCTGGGCAAATTTCCTCGGACTTTCCGCCATACTTGGCCTGATAATCAAAAAAAGCGGATTCAACTGGTTTCCTGATCTCTACTGGCAATAATGAATAAATTTCCTCATTACGAAACTTGTCCACCACGCCACAGGTAGCTTCCTTGCCAGCAATAAATTCTTCAATCAAAGCCTGATCAGAATATTTCAAAGCATCCTCAACCGCCCGCTCTAGATCCACCAGTGTTTTAGCAATTGAGGTACCCACGGACGAACCACCAGAAACCGGCTTCACCACCACGGGCATTGGGAAGGATTTGAAGATTGCAGTCACCGCCTTTTTTAAATCCTCTTTTTTAGAGACGAGGGTGTGAAGTGGGGTTTTTAATTTATAGTTAGAATAAACCTTCTTGGACAAGACTTTATTCATACCCACGGCCGAGGACAGGGCCGTAGAGCCAGTATAAGGAATATTAAAGTAGTCCAACAATTTTTGTACCGTGCCATCCTCACCATAGGCGCCATGCAGGGCGTTGAAAATCACGTCCACTTTTTTAAATATTTTTTCCGGCTTGGTGACCACACCCTGATAATGCCACACACCATCCTTATCAATAAAAATATCCAGTACTTCATAGCGGTCAGCCAAACTGTCCATCACGGATTTACCAGTTTTCAATGACACCTCATATTCACTGCTCGGCCCACCACGTAAAACGCCGACTTTTTTCTTTGCCATACGCTACAGTATAACACCCCGTAGTGAATTTTACTATTGGATTTTATGAAAAATCCTTTGATTTTTTGATAGTAAAATCTACTACGGGGTAACACCCCTTTTCTTTCGGTGAAAAGCAATAGCAAAGCGATGTGCTTCATTATTAATCAATAAAATTTGTTTTTTATATTTTCCTATTATCTTCTCATCCCCTATTATTGCTTTTGGTCTATGATAATTATCCTTGGTCACACCAACCAGAGCCGTCAACGTGCCACGTTGACGGGTGACCTCCTTGGCCACATTCATTTGTGCTAATCCCCCATCTACCACAATCAAATCGGGCCTTGGCCACTCTGTATGCCGTAGGCGCCTTTCAAGCATTTCCTGCAAAGCGCCAATATCATTACCCTGACTATTTCTGATTATAAATTTACGGTAATCAGATCTCTTAAATTCATTATTCTCCATCACCACCATCACCCCCACATTATTTGTACCAGACAGGTGGGCAATGTCATAGGCTTCGATGCGAGTGGAGACCAAGGCTTGGCTTTTGGACATACCAAAGGCCGAGCTTTGGTCACTAATCAAAGCGACATCCTGAATATGATTCAGAGCAAAAATTTTATTCCGCAACTCCCCCGCCATCTCGTATTTACCCATTCGCGCGAATATGCCCATCTCCTTCTTTAAATTTCTAATGATCAGTTTTTTCTTACCAGCAAAAAACAAGCTGATATTTTTTATAATCTTTCTATAATCCTTTTGACTGATACTGCCGTCACACACACCCGGGCACAGCCCAATCTGCCGGTTAAAACACGGCCTATTCACTTTTCCTGATGTAGACAATAATTCCACGGTCGTAGACTTATTGTCCACATCAGTATTTTGATTGTATGGAACACATTTGTCCCGAAATGGAAATATTTTACGGATGATTTTAAGGGCCACCTGCATTTGCGTGGAATTTGTAAAAGGGCCAAATTTCTCCTTGATAGGATAAAGCAAATTTTTCTCTATCTCCCGACCACGTATAATTAGAACGCGAGGAAAGTCTTCATCAGTGATGATGACATAATTAAAGCTTTTATTATCCTTTTCTTTAGTATTGTATTTTGGCTGATGTTTTTTTATTTCGTTTGCTTCCAATATCAGTGCCTCCAGCACAGAATCTGTCTTGATAAAATCAATTCTATTAGCCCGGAAAACCATATCCACAATCAAGGGTCCACGAGTGCTAATCAAATCACCAGAAAAATAACTCCGCACCCTATCTCGAAGTGAAGTGGCCTTACCAACATACAAAATAGCCTTATTCTGCTTGAATAAGTAAACACCAGGCGCATCCGATAATTTATACTTTTTTAGGTCTTGACTTTTCATGATTATTTTGCTATCATAATATAAGGTGCTCATTACGTCAACTGGACTTTGAAGGAGCTTTGATGGCCAGAATACACAGGATGGGAAACAATGCCAGAATAGCTGGCCTGTTTGCCTTCATTCTGGTCGTTGTTGCATATCTCGGTTATGCTTTGTGGCTTTACAACAATTAGTCAGGGAGGTAGACATGACAACTCGTAGGAAGCCATCCCCGCTGGTACACTCTGCATATCGAATCTTCATGGTGTGCATCGGCGCACTGATTGCGGTAATCGTAATCTCGCTGGTGTTCCTTGCGCTCAGATTCTTCAGCTGATGACATCCCCCGCCCCTTAAGAAAGGGCGGGTTCTAGTTTTATATTTTTCACCACCTCCCCTCGCAGACTCGGTACTCCTCCTTAGAAAAGGCGGAGAATTAGTGGTAGCTACGCTTCTGTAGGTGTTTCTTTAAATAATGCCCGGTGTAGGATTTTGAATTATTCGCTATATCTTCCGGCGTGCCCTTGGCCACCACTTCCCCACCTTTGTCCCCACCCTCCGGCCCAATATCTATCACATAATCCGCACTCTTTATAATATCCATATTATGCTCAATGATGATGACGGTATTCCCCGTATCCACCAGCCGATTCAAAATCTCAATCAACTTTTTTACATCTTCATAATGCAAACCGATAGTAGGCTCATCCAAAAGATAAACGGTTTTTTGTAAATGTGGTTTGTAAAGCTCGGAAGCAATCTTCACTCGTTGGGCTTCACCGCCGGACAAGGTGGTAGCGCTTTGTCCCAGTTTCAGATAGCTCAAGCCTACGTCGTGAAGCGCCTTGAGCCGGTCATAGACTGCGGGCAAATCTTCAAAGAAAGTCAACGCCTCCTCCACCGTCATTTCCAGCACATCGTGAATATTTTTCCTTTTATATTTTATTTCTAATGTCTCCTTGGTAAAGCGTTTGCCATTACACACATCACACGGCACATAGACGGTGGGCAGGAAATGCATCTCCACCTCTATCACGCCGTTTCCCTCACAGGCTTCACACCGCCCGCCCGCCACGTTAAAAGAAAAACGGTTAGACTTCCAGCCTCGGGCTTTGGCCTCTACCGTCAAGGCAAACATATCCCGAATGTGGGACCAAGCGCCGGTATAAGTGGCCGGATTTGACCGCGGAGTCCGGCCAATAGGTGACTGATCAATCAGAATCACTCGGCTGACATATTCTGTGCCGGTAAAACTTTTACAATTATATATTTCATTCGTGCGGTGACGCTTGGTAAAACGAGCATTCAGATTTTTATCAATTATTTCATACACCAGAGATGATTTTCCCGAGCCGGACACACCCGTCACGCACACTAATTTACCCAGTGGCACATCAATATTCAGATTTTTAATATTGAAAATATTTCCCCCGCGGATTTTCAGCGCCCCTTTATCCGTCTGGCGTCTCTTTTCTGGTACAGGAATCACCTTGTCACCACGGAGATAATCCAAGGTGACGGATTCCGAGACATTGGTCTTGGCGGTCAATAATTCATCCATATAGCCGGAAACGACAATCTTTCCACCATGCGCACCGGCACCAGGCCCAATATCCACGAGATAGTCTGAGGAATAAATAGTATCCTCATCATGCTCGACCACAATGATAGTATTACCCAGGTCCCGCAGTTCCGTCAGAGTCTTGATCAGGCGGTCATTGTCCCGCGAATGCAAACCAATAGTCGGCTCGTCCAGCACATACAACGCCCCCACCAGGCCAGAACCCAGCTGAGACGCCAGGCGAATACGCTGAGCCTCGCCACCCGAGAGGGTATGAGCGCGCCGATCCAGAGACAAATATTCAATACCCACATCCTTCATAAATTTCAGACGATCATCAATTTCCTTTACTACCACACTGGAAATTTCCTTTTCCACTTCTGTCAATTTTATATTATCAAAAAATATTTTGGCGTCTGTGATGGACAGGGCGGTCAGCGCCACAATACTTTTGCCGTTTAAGAGCACGTGCAAGGCTTCTTCACGCAGGCGCGCACCGTTACAAATGTCACACATTTCTTCACCAAAAAATTGCTTGGTGCCGAGACCATTACACTCCGGACAGGCACCATACGGTGAATTAAAAGAGAAAAGCCTTGGTTCAATTTCTGGATAGGAATAACCATCATAAGGGCACATAAATTTGACGGACATCATTTTCTCTTCGCCATTCGTTTCTATTTTGAGTAGGCCCTTGCTCTCATCTATCGCTTTTTCAATGGCCTCACTTAGGCGCTCCTTGGCCGGACCTTTTTGATCCTTGTGTTTGAACTCGCTCACGTAAAATTCATCTACGAGGACATCAATATCATGCTTCTTGGTCTTGGACAAAATTATTTGCTCACGCAGTTTTTTCATCACGCCGTCCACCTTGACCCATTCATAGCCTTTACTCAGTAAATCATAGAGAAGCTGATAATATTCTCCCTTGCGCCCCACCACTACCGGTGAAAATATTTTAACTTTTACATCATCATAAGGAACACCCAAAACTAATTTTTCTTTTTTAGAGACATCAGCCGAGGTGACGGTTTTTATAATAGTCTCTAAAATCTCTTCGTTTGATAGCTTTTTGATTTCCCTGTCACAAACCAGACAGTGTGGCCGGCCAATGCGGGCGTACAAGATACGCAGATAATCATAAATCTCTGTGATGGTGGCCACGGTGGAACGCGGATTATTAGAGCGGGATTTTTGATCAATAGAAATAGCCGGTGAGAGACCGAGTATTTCATCCACGTCCGGCTTTTGCATTTGACGCAAAAATTGCCGGGCATAAGAAGACAGGGACTCAATATAGCGCCTCTGCCCCTCGGCAAAAATGGTATCAAAAGCCAAGGAGCTTTTGCCCGAGCCGGATAGGCCGGTAAAAGCGATCATCTTGTTCCTGGGCATCTCCACGGACACATTTTTTAAATTGTGCGTTCGGGCGCCACGAATAATGATCTTTTCATCACCATTATCAAATTGTATTTTTGTTTTTTTCATATATCTAAATTTCCCTTGCTCACACCACCTCCCCTCGCAGACTCGGTACTCCTCCTTAGAAAAGGAGGAGATTTGGTGGATAAGGTATTTGCCGACAAATACCCTGGCATTTGTTGCTAGGGGTTACTACCAAATTATCATACTCTTTATATCAAAAAAGGCAAATGCGGGCAGAAGAAAAGCCTGTGGTGGTCCAGGTTTTTCTTCCCTTTCCACAACAGGCATATCATTTGATCTGAATACCGTTCTCAAGTCGTGAGCCCTTGCCCCCCACGACACCACACCTGTCGCACACAAGCTGGTAGTCACCGTAGTTGAGCTCAACACCTTTCGGCGAATTCACACTGTGTGTGACCGTCGGAACCCGCCTGACACGGCCTCCGCACTGTGAGCAACCGCTGGCCGGCTTTCTGTTCGCCAGGTATCGCACCAGAACGTATGCGGCGAGAAACAGAACGAAGACCAGCAGAGCACCACTCTGCTCACTTATGGACGTAAGCATATTTCGTACCTCCTTAGTACAAGAAGAACGACTAGCACCCAGACGACGGCAAACAAACCACCCATATATCCTCCACGGTTAGGGACTATTACACCCCGAAAAAACATCTGCTCATATCATACACCTTATTGTATCGAAAGTCAATCACAAAATTTGGACAAATAGAAAGGGCCGGACATCTGATGACATCCGACCCTCTTCAGGGACCATTCCCTGAAAACCAGACAATGGCAGAAAGAACAACGAGAACCATTATTCCATATTCACCTGGAACTGGTGTGTCCTTCACCTGGTATGATGAGGACATGACCGACCTGACCGAACTAGATCTCTGGCTACCGTTAGCCTAGAGTCTAACACGAGACACTGACCAAACAGCCGACACTATCATATTGTATGGGAGCTCCCTCATCACAGATTTACCTCTCCGTGATTTGTACAGTATAGCATACCCAGTTTTAAAGTCAAGTGCTTTTAGCACTTTTTATCATTTTCTTTTTTGATAGGCCAAAATAGGCCTAAGAATAAGGGGATTTCTCCTCCCCTGTCAAAATAGACGCAACCGCCCCGTCCATCAGAATGTCCACCCCGCCTTAACCAAGGCGGGGAAAGGGAACTCTCGTTTCGTCACTCCGCTTTCTCCGCCTTTTCTAAGGAGGTGAGCTTGGGTAAGGGACCCAAGCGCAAGACCTTGAGTATTCTGTATT
>CAYVWL010000002.1:0-36439 GCA_964455475.1 uncultured Candidatus Saccharibacteria bacterium | reverse complement strand
CATAAATTCTCGACTGGAGACATCCATCCAAATAGCCCCAGGAATTTTACCGCCCTCCACTTCCCTCTCTGTTCTAATATCTATCAGAACCAAGTCTGGGTTTGTCTCTATAATTTTTTTCAGCTCTAACACAGTTAGTGATGACATATATTTTTATTTATTTAGCCATATTAACAGATAAAGTGGAACAATGAAAGAAAAGGGTCTGCCATGTTGTATTAATAGTATAGAGGTCGTAACAGTTTAATAAATAGTAACAATTAAAATAAAATGAATAATAAAAGAAATATAGTGTTGGGATTAGGAGTGTTAGCGTTGATCTTGGGTGTAGGTGGAATGATGGCCACATCAGCCGGGGCTTATATGGGTGACCCAGCTGTAAAGGGCCCAAATTATAGCCAGGAACGCCATATAGCCATGGAGAAAGCTTTTGAGACTGGTGATTACACAGCTTGGAGCAAACTGATGAACGGTAAAGGTAGGGTGACCCAGGTAATAAATAAAGACAACTTTGCCAAATTTGCTGAGGCTCATGAGCTGGCCGAGAAGGGAGACAAGGCAGGGGCGGCTAAAATTCGCGCTGAACTTGGTCTAGGCCTAAAAGATGGTTCAGGTCAAGGTAAAGGGAATGGAGCGGGCAGGGGTATGGGTAGAGGTAATTGTGTAAATAATTAATAACCAGTATTCAGATAATGCATCATCCCCGAGTAATTTCGGGGTTTGATGTATTGTTGATAAAAGACTGTTAGAATATACACATGACTGAAAGAGTTGAATTATCCGATGAAAAAGTGGTAGAGAAGGTCAGGACAACTGATACAAATCTTTTTGCTATAATCATAGAGCGCTATCAGAAGAAGTTGTTGCATTATGCTAACAGTTTGATCAAGGATGAGGATAAAGCGGTGGATATTGTGCAAAATTCCTTTATCAAAGCTTTCATCAATTTAAATAGTTTTAATATTAAGCATAAATTTGGGAGCTGGATTTACCGGATAGTGCACAATGAAGCCCTTAATTTATTAAAAAAATACCCCGGCGAGACCCCCCTCTTAGATGATATTGATTTCAAGAGCGACGAAAATATTGAAGAAAATTTTATTCAAGGAGAAACAAAATTACAGGTAGAAAAATGCCTAAAGGAAATTCCCCTACTCTACTCCGAGCCACTTTCCCTATATTATTTAGAAGGCAAAACATATGAGGAAATAAGTGATATATTGAGAATACCCATGGGGACAGTAGCGGTGAGAATTAATAGAGCAAAGAAATTAATGAAAAATATATGCCAAAAGAATTAAAAAACATCACTGAAAATATTATGGAGCAGATAAACCAGGGTAAATTAAAAATGAAACCTAAGGGCTATTTTATACTTGGCTCTATTATTACCTTTATTGGTTTAGTTTCTACTGTAATTGTTTCCACCTTCTCTGTTGGTCTCATAAGGTTTTCCCTTCGTTCACATGGGCCTATGGGTCAGTATAAATTTGATCAAATCCTATCTAGTTTCCCTTGGTGGACGCTACTGCTTGCTATCCTGGGCCTGGCTCTAGGTATTTGGCTCATTCGTCAATATGATTTTTCATACAAGCTAAAACCGTGGTTAGTAATAGCTGGCTTTGTCCTAGCTATAATAATAGGTGGCTATATTATTGATATTACCGGTGCAAATGATGTTATGTCTCAAAAGGGCCCAATGAGAGGCATGATGAAAAAATATATTCAGGAGAATAATATCCAGACTCAGATGCTTATGAATAGAAAATTTAATTAGGTCCCAGTATCTACCCACCCAAAAAACAGCCCTTACATAGAGCTGTTTATTTGATGGTGCGTAGGGTAGGATTTGAACCTACGTAGCCCATAGGGCGTCACATTTACAGTGTGATGCGATTGACCACTCCGCCACCTACGCAATACAGCATAGTCTAGCAGATTTTAAATTGAAAACCAAGGCCGGGGGAGGTTGTTATTTCTTCTTCCCCTTCACCTCAAAGGTGAACTCTTTATTCTTAAAACCAACGGTGACTACCCCACCGGCGAGCACGCCACGGGAAATCATAAGGCCGGCCACCGGATTCAAAATCTTTTCCTGAATCAAGCGCTTTAAGGGCCTGGCCCCATACTGCGGATTATAACCTTCACGCGCGAGATACGAAATCACTTCCTTACTGATCACTAATTTTATTTCTTTTTCTTCCAATCTCTTACGGACAATCTCCAACTGAATATCCACAATCTGTGATACCGCCTTCTCACTCAAGATATCAAAGATGATCACATCATCCAAACGATTTAAAAATTCCGGACGGAAATGATCCTTCAGGGCCTTGGTGACTTTGCCTTTCACATCTTCATATTCATTATGCTTACTCTTCTCCATACTAAAGCCAATCTCTTCCATCTTATCAATGTATTGTGCGCCGATATTGGAGGTGAGAATGATGACGGTATTTTTAAAGTTCACCGTACGCCCCTTGGCATCCGTCAGCCGGCCATTATCCAGCACCTGCAGTAAAATATTAAACACCTCCGGATGAGCTTTTTCTATCTCATCAAAGAGGATTACGGAATAAGGGCGGTGACGCACCATCTCCGTCAGATTGCCCCCCTCCTCATAACCCACATAACCCGGCGGTGAGCCAATCAGCTTTGACACAGAATGGCGCTCCATAAATTCAGACATATCCACACGGATCAAGGCTTTCTCATCATCAAACATAAATTCTGCCAGAGCCTTGGTCAGCTCTGTCTTTCCCACACCGGTGGGGCCAAGGAAAATAAACGAGCCGATAGGCCTATTTGGATCCGAGATGCCGGCCCGAGAACGCTTTACCGTATCTGCTATTTTTTTCACCGCTTCATCCTGACCGATTATCCTTTTCTTCAATTCCTCTTCCATCCGATTCAATTTTTCCGCCTCAGCCTCGAGCATCCTCATCACCGGCACACCGGTCCATTTTGACACAATGTCTGCAATATCTTCCTCACCAATTTCTTCCTTGAGCATTTGGCGCGAGCTTTGCAAAGTTTTCAGTCTCTTTACTTTTGTCGCCAAATCTTTTTCCATCTGGGGAATTGTGCCATAACGGATTTCCGCAGCCTTGGCCAAGTCTACCCGTGCTTCCGCTGATTCCGCTTCTATTCTGGCCTGCTCCAAGCCTTTTTTCAACGCTTTAATATCCGTGATAGTTTCCTTTTCATTTTTCCATTTCAATTCTATCTCCGCAGTCTTTTCTTTCAGATCGGCAATTTCTTTTTCAATTATTTTGGTGCGAGTTTTGGCTTTCATGTCCCCACTCTCCGCCTCCTTACGCAAGGCCTCACGTTCGATCTCTAGACGCAGGACTCGCCTATGTGTCTCCTCTAAAATCGGTGGCATATTCTCCAAAGAAATTTTTAAGGACGAGGCCGCTTCATCTATCAGGTCTACCGCTTTGTCTGGTAGAAATCTATCAGTAATATAGCGCGAGCTTAGATTTACCGAAGCAATAATAGCATCGTCTGTAATACGCACTCCGTGATACAACTCATATTTATCTTTTAGCCCACGCATGATAGCAATAGCATCTTCAATGGACGGTTCATTTACATAGACAGACTGAAAGCGCCGAGTGAGCGCCGGATCCTTTTCTATCTTCTGATATTCCTTGGTGGTGGTGGCACCAATGGTGCGGAATTCACCACGGGACAAAGCTGGCTTGAGCATATTTGAGGCATCAAGCGAGCCTTCCGCCGAACCGGCCCCAACAATAGTATGTATTTCATCAATGAAAACAATTATTTTCCCTTCAGACTTTTCAATCTCTTTTATTATATTTTTTAGACGCTCTTCAAACTCTCCACGATATTTGGTCCCAGCAATGAGCATACCCATATCCAAGGACACCAGTTCTTTATCCTTCAAAGACTCTGGCACATCCCCCGTGGACATCCGGATAGCCAGACCCTCTACTATCGCCGTCTTGCCCACCCCCGCCTCACCAATCAGGATAGGATTATTTTTCGTGCGTCGTGACAAGATCTGAATGATACGGCTAATCTCCACATCACGGCCGATCACGGGGTCCAGCTTATTTTCCTTGGCCAGCTTGGTCAGATTTCGGGTATATTTTAAAATTGCTTTGAACTTTTTTGTGGTGGGAACTTCTGTAATATTATTGTTTTTAAATTCCTCTAAGATTTTTACTACTTTTAGCCGGTCAATTTTATAACGCGCTAAAATATCTCGTGCTTGGCTGGGTGTATCCATAGTACTAATAAATAAATGCTCAGTGGAAATAAAATCATCCTTCAGCTCCTTGGCAATCTTGCCCGAGGATTCTATCACCAATGCCAAATCCGGCGTCAGATATATTTGCATGGCGGGTGAAGAGATATTGGTACCAGCGGAAATGCTGTCAATTACTTCTAGCAAGGTATCCGTGAGAGACATCACATCTATCTCCAGTCTGTCTAAAATTGAGGACACCATACTCTCCTCCTGCATAATCAAGGCCATCAATAAATGAGTGGGGTTTACATGATTTTGGCCACGCTCAATAGCCAGCTCGTGGGCTCGGCGTATCACCTCCTTGGCTTTGGTTGTAAAATTATTAAATGGGGGCATCCCGTTTGAAGTTTTAATTATTAACGCTAATACACATTATAACAATTTCTTATTAAATTCAACATCATCACAAAATCACCATCCCAGAACTTCAAACGGGATCAAAATGCAAAAAGACTGATAAATTTATAATAGCAGAAAGTGAGAATAATTCAAACTAAAGGGCAGTCACGGCCAAAACTTCAGACTTTAAGAGATTTGAGGGGAGAAAATTATATTTTTCGGAAATGCCCGAGCTGACGCGGATCCCCACCACTTCACCATAAAGGTTTAGGAGTGGCCCACCGGAGAGGCTGTCTGCCAGATTAATATTGGTATTGATAGCAATAATTTCTCTGGTGACCACCTTGGTGGTAGAGGCCGTGGTGCTGGCTTGCTCTACCTTACCCTCCACATCCACGAGGCTGGAAACAATACCAGTAGAAACCGAATTCTGAATTTGCCCACCCCAAGCAATCACGGTTTGGCCCAGCTTTAAACCACTAGAATCAGAAAAGCTAACCGGTGAAAAAATGACAGGAGCTTTTTCATCCTGAATAACTTTCAAGAAATAAAATTGACTATTGCCTTTTCTAGGTAGAACTTTTACGGAATAGAATTTATTATTATCCACGGTCACTAAATATTTACCACTCTGATCCGCAAACACATCACCGGTCACAATCAGGCCCTCCTTGGAGACGATGGTACCAAGACCAATAAAAGTATTCCCGGCCACGTCTCCGGCATTATCCATTTTAGTATAAATACGAACAATGCTATTTTTATTTTTATCCACGGACTCCACGATTTTGTCGTCCTCTTTCACCACAATAGTCTCGCGCGTCACCACTGCGGCAGTATTATTATTTTTAGCTGGCTCGGTGACTACCTTTTCAATCGTCCTCTCCACCACGCGGTTTATCGTTTGTGTCACGCCCGCTGGTGCCTGGTCCATCAGGGCCACCGTCACAATCCCTGTGGCAATAGAAGTCACAAAGCTCACCAAAAGCGTGACCAAAACTATCTGTTGTTTTGTGAGTTTCTCCATATCCATCCCGTTTGATGTTTTAATTATTAACCTTAACAACAATTGTACTACTAACTTGATAAATTTACAACTTATATAGACTCTTTCCTCCCTGAACATCGAACGGGATCCATGCCCACAATGCTTTTTCTAAAAAACCTCCTTAACCTTAATTTTAAATACCTTTTCCCCAACCCCGTCTTTAACTGTTTTTCTCTCGCCCTAGCATCACCCTCATCTAAACACGATTCATAATAGATTAACTCGTATGGTAAATATTTCTTTGTATATTCAGAAAGTCCACTGTTATGCTCATGGACCCTTGCTCGCAAATCATTTGTATAACCAGTATACAGACTGGCATTTTTTAGACTTCGTAAAACATAGGTATAAAACATATCTACATCTAATTATATAATTCCAGTTACAACTTGCAAGGAAAATTAAAATATTATTCAAAAGAAAAAGCCCACCTGTGCAGACGGGACTTTCCCCCGCCCACAAAGTGGACTTGTTGCTCAGTACCTTCCCGAGCCAACCAATTCGCGGTAGATGACCCTACGCCGCACCGGCAGTAAGTCGCTCAATCGCAGGCTGCAGTTCGGCCTGGAACATGTGCATCGCTGCGTACTGAAGAATGGCCATCTCCTCCTCCGGACCGGTATAGGTAATATCCTCCGGACCAAGAAGGGGGCGCTCTTCATGAAGAGAAACACTGTCCCGCGTCACAGACGTCACCGTGATCTTGATGTGGCCACACGGATTGCTCTGACATATTCTGAAATGCACGAACGCTTCGAGTGGGGTACCGAATCTCATCTCCGACGCCTTGTCTTGGCTAACCAACTTCACGGTTATCATACCGCGTTCTCCTTGTTTGCAGATTACTCTGTGTGTGCTGTTTCGTTGCTGTATTTCTAGCTTTAACAAGTATAGCACCATTCATCTTTTTTGTCAAGAGTTTTTGAGTATTTGGCTTAAGACCCAATTTTAACCCTAGAAATAAGGTTTTTTAGAGTGGTAACCACAAAGTCTATCTCTTTTTTAGTAATTTCCGGACCTAGAGAAAAACGTAGGCTGGACTTTGCTCGAATATCAATCTCGGACAAGGACTGTCCTTGTCCGGAATAGAGGGCGCGGATGACAAGGGAGCCGTCCGTGCCGTGGCCACAAGCACTGCGCGTGGAGCAAATGATACCAGCCTCATCCAAACATAAAACAGTAAATTCGGAATCAATACCGGGAATGGAAATATTTAAATTATTCGGCAGGCGATTTTCCAAATCACCATTTAAAATTGCACTAGGAATTTCTTTTTGAATTTTCTGCCAGAAATAATTACGGAGTTTCTCAACCGCCCCTAGCCCCTCCTTATCTAATGAGGGGAAGAGAAGAGATTGGCGACACAATTCGAGTGCTATGGAGAAGCCGACAACGCCAGGCACATTTTCTGTGCCCGAACGCAAACCACTCTCCTGTCCCCCACCAAAAATAGTTGGTGCTATTTCCACCCCCGCTCTTTTATATAAAAGACCAACCCCTTTTGGTCCGTAAATTTTCTGCGCATCTAGGGTGAGCAAGTCCACACCCAGTTCATTTAAATTCAAATTACAATACAGACCCGCCTGACTGGCATCGGTATGAAAAAGAGGAAAAATATTTGACACAAAGGCTTGGCTTTTGGACATACCAAAGGCCAAGCTTTTGTGACTCTTCCTGGCATGACGGATTTCTTTGGCGATTTCCTTGATCGGCTGAATGGTGCCAATTTCATTGTTGGCATAACCCACGGAAATAAGAACGGTGTTAGGCTTAATAATTTTTCGCAAATCCTTAGGCTCTACTAGTCCCTTTTCATTGACGGCCAAATAATCCACCCCGGCTCCCCTTCTCTCCAATTCCTTGAAACATTCCGTGACGGAACTGTGTTCGATATTGGTAGTAATGAAATGCAAGTCTGAAATCTTCGGTCTCTCCTCCTTTTCTAAGGAGGAGTGGCGAGTCTGCGAGACGAGGTGGTTCACCAAACCAAAAATCGCCAGATTATTGGACTCGGTGCCACCAGAAGTAAAAATAATTTCCTGCGCTCGGGCTTTCAATATTTCTGCAATTTTCCTGCGTGAAGCTTCCACGGCCTGCCTGGCCCTCACCCCAATTTTAGTAATGGATCCAGGATTACCAAAGTTCTCCGTCCAAAACGGCTTCATCGCGGTCAGCACCTCCTTTCTCACCGGCGTGGTGGCTGAATGGTCCAAATAAATCACCTTTCTCATGTGGTCATACTACCCAAAAGCCCGACGCTTTGCAAATGTTTGGATTATAAGGTATAATCCCTAACTGTATGACATTTGAAATATACATCTTGGGAGCTTTGGCTCTCGTCATAATTATCTTGTTTATCTGGGTTCTTTGGCTACAAAACAAGCTGGGGAAACTCCTCGTAGGCAAAGCAAAAAACCTAGATGAATCATTGGCAATTTTGACCAAGGAGATTACGGACCTGAAAAAGTTTCAAGGTAAGGCAGAAGAGACTTTCAAAGTGACTGATGCCCGTCTAAAGAAAACCGTTTCCGGTGTGGAGACTGTCCGCTTTAATCCGTTCAAAGGTGACGGTTCCGGCGGTAATCAAAGCTTTGCCACGGCTTTCCTAAACGAAGAGAAAAATGGCGTGATTATTTCCAGCATGTATTCTCGGGACCATATCAGTGTCTTTTCCAAACCAATCAAGAATTTAATTTCCGAGCAAGGTGAATTGACAAATGAAGAGCGCGAGGCCATGACCAAGGCAAAAAATTCTATACTTGTCCCGTAAAAAATTCAGCGAGTGACAAAAATATGAATAAAATAATTGAGTTGGAAAAATTAAGAACAAAGAGTAATAACTGTAGGATAATTTTGTACTGGGATGCCAAACAATACTGCACAAAAGCAAACCGAACGTCCGCCCGTGATTTGTATCATGGGGCATATTGACCATGGCAAAAGTACTCTCCTAGATTATATTAGAAAGACCAATATTGTAGATAAAGAAGCTGGCGGAATCACCCAAAAGATTTCCGCTTATGAGGTGGTGCACAATGGAAAGAAAATCACTTTTTTGGATACACCAGGACATGAAAGCTTTGCCAAGATCCGTCAACGCGGAGCCTCGGTGGCGGATATTGCCGTCCTTGTAGTGTCCGCTGAGGATGGTGTGAAGAAGCAGACGGTGGAAGCCCTACACTGTATTCAGGAGAGTCAGACCCCGATGATCGTGGCGATAAATAAAATAGACAAGCCAGGCGCGGATATTGAAAAGACCAAAGTAAATTTAGCCGAGAATGAAATATATTTGGAAGGCTTTGGTGGTGAGGTGCCTTTTATGCCTATTTCCGCCAAGACGGGACAGGGCGTGGACGAGCTACTAGACCTGATGCTTTTGGTTTCCGAGATGGCCGAGCTGACCGGTGATCATAAAAAGATGGCCGAGGGTGTGGTGATAGAGGCCAATATGGATAAGAAAAAAGGTATTTCCGCCACCATGATTATCAAAGATGGGACGATAAAGAGTGGGATGTTTGTGGCTTGTGGCAAGGCTTTTGCTCCTACCAGAATCATGGAAGATTTTATGGGTAAGAAAATTGATAGCGCCACCTTCTCCTCCCCTATCCGTATTATTGGCTTTGATAGCTTACCAAAAGTGGGTACCAGGTTTTCTACTTATGAAGATAAAGAGGAAGCCCTGATGGCTATTATGAATTATCAGGAGCCCATATTAAAAAAATGTCAGGCGCTCGAGGACTGTGGTGACAATACCGGTATTATTAATGTGATTATCAAGGCCGATGTCACCGGCTCCATAGAAGGGATTGAGCATGAATTGGAAAAAATAAAAAATGAGCGCATGCGAGTCAAGATTGTCCATTTTGGCGTGGGAGATATTACAGACAATGATATCAATATGCTGGCGGGCCGGCCAGACTCCCTGGTGCTCGGCTTTAATGTCAAAATTGATGCTCAAGCCACCGCCTCGGCGGAAAAAGCCAATATCCCGGTCAAGACTTTTGATATTATTTACAAGTTGACCGAGTGGCTCTCCGAGATGGCCGAGAGCAAGACGCCAAAGATAGCGGTGGAAGAGATGACCGGTCGAGCCAAGATATTGAAATTCTTCAGTGCAGTAAAAGATAAAAATATTATTGGTGCGCGGGTGGAAGAGGGTGAGATAAAGGTGGGTGATGAAGTAAAAATAATGCGCCGAGACGTAGATGTGGGACGAGGCAAGATTCGCGAGCTACAGCAGATGAAGGAGAAGGTAAGCGAGGTGCGGTCTGGCGTGGAATTTGGTTGCCAATTACAATCTGTCATTGTCCCCGCCCCGGGCGACAAGATTGAAGCATTTAAAATAAGTCAAAAATAAATATCGGAAGCATAATAATTAATTTTAAAAGTCCTCGGATCTCCTCGTCAGAACTTCGGCCAGACATTTTAAAATCAATCATCATACTTCCTCAAACAAAATCATGATAACAACATTCAAAGACGAAAAGTTGAGAGAACAAATCCACAAATGGGCGGCGGAATTTTTGCAACGTGAATCAAATGGCACCTCGCTCATCACCGTCACGGATGTAAAGTTATCCGGTGAAGCCAAGGAGGCCACGGTGCTTTTCACCGTCCTACCAGAGGATAAACAGGAGGTGGCCCTAGAATTTGCCCGCCGACAGTTAAGCGAATTTCGCGCTTACATGACAGAGAAGATAAAAACCGGCCGGATGCCCTATTTTCACTTTGACATCGACCGCGGGGAAAAGCATCGCCAGCGAATTGACGAAATCACAATTAAGAATTAGACTGCTTTTTTACTTGCAGTATATATCCTTACCACTTATAATTGTAGGGTGTTCAAACATAAAATAAATGAGGAATTCTTCCACAAATGGGGACCAGAAATGGCCTACGTTCTTGGATATCTCTATGCAGATGGTAGCCTATCTGACTGCAGTTATATAAGAGCAAGATACATATCTGTAACTAGTATAGATAAGGATCGGATCATATTGTTTAAAAAGCTATTGAAATCTGAGCATAAGATAAAGGTTGAGGCACAATTAGTTGAAACTAGACAGACTAGGTATACTCTGAGAATTGGTAGTCACAGACTATATGCCAGATTGGGTGAGATAGGTTTATACCCAAATAAATCACTTAACGTGAAATTTCCAAAAGTACCAAATACCCAACTTAGGCATTTTATCAGAGGATATTTTGATGGAGATGGATGCGTTTATTTAGAGAAATCAATTGGAATAAATGGTCAATCTATTTTGAAAAGATTACTAATCGCTTTCACTAGTGGAAGTACTGACTTCCTTACAGGTTTAGGGACATCAATTAACCATATTACAAATAAGAAGAACTTCAAAATATATACTAGCCATAGATCATATCAACTACGTTACAACACTACAGACACTATGAAATTATTTGAATTTATGTATAATAATGTGGATAGTGACTTATTTATGAGAAGAAAATACAACACATTTAAGGAATATTTGTATTTAAGATCAGAGAGATTCACTAGTAAAATTAAGGATATATTGAAGAAGCATAGATAATACGGCTCAGTGGCGAAGTGGTTAACGCGACAGTCTGCAAAACTGTTATGCGCCGGTTCAACCCCGGCCTGAGCCTCAATGGTAGTGGACAACTATCAGAAAATATAATATGCCCGGGTGGCGAAATAGGTAGACGCAAGAGACTTAAAATCTCTCGGTGGCAACACCATATCGGTTCGATTCCGATTCCGGGCACAGTTGATTTAATTGTTAATTTCTGTTATTTTATATCAACGAAGGTTTATTTTAATAATATCCGCCCATAGCTCAGCTGGTAGAGCAGATCCCTCTTAAGGATAAGGTCGTAGGTTCGATCCCTACTGGGCGGACAGTGTAAACATAAAAAATTTTTCACATAATTTTGTTTTACACTGTCCGAGCCGGAGGCAGACGTGCCGAGGCGGGGTCGCGAGATTTTTCAACAGAAAAATACTTGTGACGACAAGTGTAATATATTATTTTATCGGGCGAGTGGTGAAACGGTAGACACGCTAGCCTTAGGAGCTAGTGCCGCAAGGCATGGGAGTTCAAGTCTCCCCTCGCCCACAAAACTTAAATCAAATATGACTTCTGGAAATATTTGATTTTTTTGTTTTGTGAGGATGGGGGGAAGATCTTGAAGGCCGGAATACGACGGTATGAGGCGGGGTAGCCAAATTTTTCAGCAGAAAAATATTGGTGACCAAGTCTCCCCTCGCCCACAGTATCTTGATCCCCAAACCATTTTTGGGGAGGTCTTTTTATCTTTACCTTTCCTAGGTTGAAGCTATATTTTATGTTGTAGATCAAGGATATTTTGCGAAAATGGTGCAGGATCATAGGAAAATATAGTCGCTCGCTTTTGCTCTCTCCTTATTTTCCCGTATTCTAATCAATACCTTGGAAACACTTGTTAGTTAAAGCTTGTAAAGGTGTCTGCAAATTCAACCCAAAATGCAGACGTTTTTCGTTGTAATATTTCATGTATTTTGTCAGGGCTTGATTGATCTTCGAAACTTTCTTTTCCACCTTGTCCAAACATTCCTCTTGCACCGTGCGGTTGAATCTCTCCAGGTGTCCATTGTCATTTGGTCTTCGCACTCTGGTATGTCGGTGGACGGATTTAATATGATCACTGAACCAACCAGCGAACTCGGAACCGTTGTCACTTTGGACGGTTTGGAATTTGAAATCTACTTGCTTCTGACACCAATTCAGAAAACGAAAAGCGGTGGCTGAAGTCGCTCGTTCGTAGGCGCGAGCAAAAGCATATCGTGAATACACATCAAGCAAAGTGAAAACGTACACTCTTTTCCCATGTTCGTTCAGAAGGTGAACAGTGTCAATTTGCACCAAATCACCTTGTTTTTGGACGTCTGGTCGCTGGATTGGCAAATGATATCGTTTCCACGGACTTCTCTTGTTTAGCAAACCCATCCGGTCTAAAGTTCGTTTGACCGAAGACAGGGACACCGGTATTCCTTCGTTGATCAATTCCTGTCTGACCACCTCGGCGCTCCGTTTAATCTGAACTCGTTTATGATATATTTTCCAAACCAATTCACTGCTCAGTTGTCGCGGATGATGTTTTGGTCGTGAGGACAGGGTGGGGATGGGGTGGTAGCCAATTACCTTAGCTCTCTTAACCCACTTGGTGATCGTCCCCGGACTGACCCCGACATATCTGGCGACTTTTCTCACGCCCCAACCGCGACGGACCAAGTCGGCGGCGTCCTGACGGACCTTGGGGAGATACGGATTCTTTGTGTATGACATTTTCATAGTATATATGGGGAAGTGTTTCCAAGCTATTGAACCATAACATTTTCCTTGACTTTTTGATTCAAATATGCTAGTATTATAGATAGATTACAAGGAGGGGTGTTCCCTTCTCTGACCTGCCTAAAGGCTTGCAGAGGAGGGCAAAAGCCCGTCCTACTGCCTGTTCTTTGACAGGTTTGGAAACTAGCTTAGTGTAGTAACGTACGACGCGCATGATGCGCAGAGGAGAAGAGACAATGAAGGTTCTGGCAATGATACTCCGGGTTCTCACAGTTTTGGCCCTTTCGTTTTGGGCTTATTCTGTAAACAAGGAGACTATTCTGACAATCAAATTGGGCTGGGTGGATGTCCTGGTGTACGGATTTTTCGCCCTGACGGTCCTTGCCGGCATGATGATGGCTCTGTACATTCTCGGGAAGAAGGCCTTATTTATCTATGCTAAGAGAGAAGGGTTTGTATCCCTACTCTATTACGGCATTGAGAATGGCGAGTTCGACCGAGCTATCGGAGCGATGAGAGGTCACACCATTCATCCAGGTGGGGAGATTACGGAGGACTCTGACAGTACTTCTAGTGCTGGGCTGGGATTTACCTGGATCGGCTTGTGGCCCCTTCATGGTGCCATGACTTTCGATACTGAACAGGTCAAGCTTGTCAATGAGCCGAATGGCTCGGTTGGCATGAAGGTGACACCATACTCTGATGTCATATACCTTCCGATCCAATCCACAGAAAGGTTGTTAGTGCCAGGACTAGAGCTTGCGGATCTGGCGTCGAAGATCGACTGGGATGTGGTCATTACTTTCAAGATGACCAATGCCTATATCGCCAAGATAAAGAATCGTGGCAGTATCAAGATCCTGAAGGCTCATGTCATGCAAGGGTTGAGGGAGACAGCCGGAGATATGGATTACGCTGAGGCCTTAAAACTCAAGAATGCTAGAGGGCCGGCCTACCTGATGGGGCTCACAAAAGAGCTCAACAGTAAGGACTGCGGTTTCGGCACATTGAGTGAGGCTACCGGCTACACCCTGATCTCGATCGACATAATCGGAATCGAGCTCTCTGGAGGTGGCGCGGAAGCCATAGCGGCAGCCTATGCCTCAACCAAGACTACAGCAATTGCTGCAGACAACCTGGTAGTAACGGCGAGGGCTGAGAGAGAGAAGCGTATACTGGAAGGCCAAGGAACAGCCGAAGCTGCCAGTCTCATGGTAAATCAGGTGCTTCGCCGACTCGTGGCACAGAGAGATCTCACTCCCGAGCAAGCAATGGCGCTGGCGATTGAGATTGCAAAGCCTCAAGTGATTGGGGGTAACTCCCTAATCAATCTTGATCAAGCTGGAAGCAAGAAGCCGGAACCGAAGTAATCAACACCGGGTGGCGAGGAATGTCCTCGCCACCCAAAGGAGAGACTCATGACCGTTGTACATGTAGAATTTCTGCTCGTTAGCCTACTCATTATCGTCCTGATCGTGTGGGCCTGGAAAGCGATGAAAGGGACGGCGGGGAGGAAGAAGCCTTGGCTGATCACAGTGTCGGCGCTTATTATCGCACTGATTCTCGTGCCTCTCTTTCGGGAGATGACTCAGAATCGGCAACGTGAGCAGAAGGCCCAGGAGGAGAGCAGACTGAATAATCCTGCGTTGCCAGCTCCTCTCAGTGTCAGTCAGATACCAGTTGCCCGTACCCAAAAGATGGTGTACCGGTGGACATGGTACGTTCCGTCTGGGGAGTACATCCACGGACGAAACAGAAACGCCGATGAAGTAACGGTGGCTGAGATGATTGAAAACAGCACCGAATCCCTGTATTTCGATGTTCCCTACATCGAATTTGGTAGGCCAGAAAGGGAAAGGATACGTCTGGGCAGGGTCGGACTGAAGGCAGGCAAAACTTGGTCCGGAGATAGGGACCAGGACAGGCCAAAGGAACACAGTCGGGTAGATATGCGTGAGACGGGGACAAATGCCTGGTCAGGGACAATTACCTGGCTACCAGATGGACCAGTGGCGATCTGCAGCCTGATTGGGACGATGGAGTAAGAGGAGGTTTCCAAACCTAGTAGAGTTGGTGCCGTGATGAACGGCATCAAAAAGCACCCTGAGCTGTTTGGCGAGGGGTGTTTTTTGCTGATTAATATTTGAAGGCAACCAAAATAATTATTGCTTCCCTATCGTCCCTAAAATCAAATTCAATATTCCATATGCTGTCACCATGATAAATAGACCTATAGCACCCCACATCATATGAAACCCGCCAGTCCTTCTTTCTTCCGAACTCTCCGCATTACGAACAAACTGGAAAACACCCCAGAGAAAGACTATCAGTGCAACAGCCAGCATCAAAGTGACTATTGGATTTACAATATTATCTAATATATTTTGTATTAACGTATTTGTAGCTATAGGTGTACCGTGCATTTGATATTATTGTGGGAGAAGATCTGCTGGAGTTATAGCCGTTCCACCACCCGCTCCAAACAGATTTTGAAGGATAGCCACTATACCCCAAATGGAAACGATGACAGCGATAGCCACAATACCCCAGATCATCTGGCTCTTGGCCGCACCCTTCTTTTCCTCATCCTCTGATATGGTATAACTAATCACATTCCAGATAAACCAACAGACAGCCAAGGAAATAAGAAAGACAACTACTTTATCCAATATCCATTTTGCATTATCAAATAAGCCAGTTAAATAACTACCATCGACAGTACCTGCCGCACCCGCTGCTAGTGCCATAAAAGGCAAAGCCCAAAGTGATCCCACTCCAATTTTGACAATTTTTTTCATATTATTTTAATAAATTAATAAACTAATAAATATTTTTAAACTTCTGCTATATTTTCTATTTGCAAGACTACCCCGGGTATCATATTCTCTAGTTCTGAATTGGTCTTGGCTTTATCAGTCTTGGTTCCAAAAAGTACCTGCAAGATATTCACCAAACCCCAGATTGATACGATAACAGCGATAGCAATTATCCCCCAGACCATTTGACCTTTTGCGTCTCCCTTTTTTTCTTCATCCTGGGCGATAGCATACTGAATCACATTCCAGATAAACCAACAGACAGCAAGGGAGATCAGGAATATAATTGCGCTGTTTAGAATGGTCCTGGCACTAACAAAAAGTGAATTTATACTAGTCTGAGCTAAAACCAGCATAGGTAACCCTACTATTATAGTTAAACCCAGACTGATTATAATTTTTTTCACAATTTTATCCTAAGCGATTAATAAATTTACGACCTTTGATTATTTTTACCTGATAATTATAACTTTTTATCATTAAATCAGCAAACAAGGTATCCACAGGGAGTCTGTACTTACTTCAATTCGATTTTGACGGTTTTTGGGGCGTTATCCAACTGAAGAGTATTACTAAGTATGGCCACCAGACCCCAGACTGATACCATCACAAAAATACCAATAATTCCCCAGAGCATATATTGCTTGCCCTCTTCCTTCTTCTCTCCTCCCTCGGAAAACATAAGTAAGAGTACTCCGTATATAAAGACTATTACTGCAAGCCCAATAAGAAGGGGCACGAGAGGCTTCAATATTCCTCCTATTATAGTATTGTCAATTAAACTTCTAAAAGTGGTAGCTGGAGCTCCAAATACGGGAATAGCTAGGGCCAGAAGAACGAATGAGTAGAAAATGTATATAATTTTTTTCATTCAAATGAAGATTAAATAATAATTAAAAAGTGGTACCAGTTGTGGTCTTAACCGTATTTACCACGATATTAGCAATAATATCCGCCCCAAGTAGAATAGCTCCCCCGATGACAGTGGCATAAAAGGTTTTCTTAGCCTCTTCAATCTTGCCTGGATCACCTCTAGCAGTCACAAACTTATAACCAGAATAAATTATAAAGAAAACCACAATTATCGCACCGACAGTAGCTACCAGCTTCATAACATCCATCAAAATACCCTTCACATCATTTGATTTTAGTGGATTATCTATAGTGTAACCACTAGGCCCGGCAAACAAGAACAATGGAAACATTATTGCAAATGAAGCTATTATATGTGGTAAGAATTTTTTCATTTTATTGTAAGAATCTAAAAATCGAATTTGCACCTCCATCTTTTACCAAATTAACTAGTATTGTATATACGATGAGCCAGGCTACCAATATTATAACAAATCCCAATAAAGTATTCCAGAGTATACTTTTAGCCTTTTCCTTGTTAGCCGGCTTCTCCCCCGAAGTCATATAGAGAAAACCGCCCCAAATAGCAGAGATGGTGAATATTACCCCAGCAATACTAATAATCCAATTAATAATTCGGTTTATTGTTTCTACAAAAGTAGAAAAATTGCAGGGTTTTACAAAGCCAGATGGATTTGTTGCGGTAGGGGTTGTTGTAGCAATATTACAATCAATAAGTGCTGAATAAGACAATAAAGGCAAAATTAAAAACAGAAGAGAAAATATGCCAGCAAAAAATTTTTTATTATTAATCAAATACATTATTTTAACAAACCATCCAATCTATCTGACGCGGTACTAACCGCAGAGTCCAGGCTTTCCCGCCCGGTCGTAAATGATTCTACCATATCCTGGAAAATACTGCTGGTTTGGGCCCGGTTTGGATCCAGCCAGCCTTTGCTCATAACAGCACTCTTGTTAAAGATGGTTTTAGCGGGACTCTGGTCCACCTGGCTTAAAATATCTCGCCTAGCTGATGGTAAATTGAAAACAGGATTCCAGAACGGAAAAGCCGAAGCGCTGGTCAAGGCGGATAGGACCGTAAAGGTACCGGCTGGATCCGCTGAATTTTTCATGATAGCAAAAGCGGATATTTTCCCAAAGGTATTCAGTATCTTGGCACCGGCAATCTGTGGGAGAAGAGCCACATCAAAATTCAGATTTGGATTTTTATTTTTTATTTTCAGATACTCGGAGGCATAACCAAAATATAGTGCTAAATCACCATTGGCAAAAGCGTCTATAGAGCTTGGTAGAGAGCGGTTCCAGGAATAATTAGCCTTGGTGGGATTGGAAAAATTAGTAAAGAATTGTAGGGACAGGACTGCCGGTGAAGTACTCAGGCCAAAATCATAATTTAAAGTACTCTGAAATGAACCGTCAGAATTTGATTTGACGAGTGGATTACCGGACTGAATCATCAAGGCACTTAAAATATCCTTGGCATTATTTACATTGCGGAATTCACCCAGGGCCACGGTGCTGGCTAAAATATTTTGATTCTGATCCTTCTTGGTCATCTTTGGCACTAGGGCCAAAATATCGGCCCAGGTGGCCGGGGGCTTGGTCACGCTCACATTGTTAAACATATCCCTATTCCAATACATGACCAGTGGATCCACCATAAACGGCAGGGCTAAGACTCCACTATTAGTCAGATATAATTCACCTTCTTGAATAAAGGTCTGTTTGAAATTTAGCTCGGGCAGAATAGTATAAGGAATAGGGTAAATCTTATTGCTATAGCGGACAATCAAGTCATCTGGCAAAATAATGGCGTCTGGGCCAGTACCGGAGGCGAGGGCTTCCACCAAATCGGCATCAAAAGTGGCTGGATCCCGCTGTTCATATTTTACATAATATTTTAACCCCGCTTTGTTAAAGTAATCGGTAGCAAAAGGACTAAAGTTCTCTGACGGCAGAGTGCCCCACATGGTAATATCTACGGCGACGGCATTTTTATCTGTCGAGCGATAGGTGGAAAAGAGGATAGCACCAACGATAATAAAAAAGATAAAGAGGCCAAAGACAATGTATTGAAATAATTTACTGTTTTTCATTTATTTTGTTTTTCTAAAAATAAGACCATAATGATGTGCCCCGGCGCTAATTTCCCTATCCAGGACAAAGCCGTGCTCCTCGAAAATATGTGTCAGGCTATCCTTACTAACCACATCTTTTTCTGTGGGACCAAGACCGCCAAATGACCCAGCCCAATCCACTACCATTACCCGGCCATTAGGACGTAAAATACGCTTGGCCTCCAGACACAGACCATCCTTATTCTCTATCTGGAAAAATAGATTGCATGCAATCACCGCATCCATAGAGTTCTCTCGTAATTTGGTGCCACCCAAATGCTCCAGATCCCCCCAGATAATATCAATATTATTTAAATGATTTTGTCGGGCGCCGTTTTTTAATTTCTCCAGTAAATCTTTCTGAATATCTACGGCAAAAACCCGTCCAGACGGAGCCACCTCTTTGGCGGCGGCCATGGAATAAAATCCGGACCCCGATCCAAAATCCGCCACCTGCATCCCCGAGGCCAAGGCAAATTGTTTTATATTATTTTCCGGATCCGAGAACATGCGTATATTATAACGCGAATAGTTTTTATAGACAAGTAACCGACGCCAAGAAATCTCCATCACGTAATTTCATGATGCGCACCCCTTGGGTTTGCCGGCCGAGAGTAGGAATTTCTTTGGTCTCCACGCGGATAACTTGGCTCTTCTTGGAAATAGCCGCTATTTCATCCTGTTCATCCGTCATCACTCGAGCCGACATGATATCCCCGGTCTTCCCCGTCACCTTCATCGTTTTAATACCAGAACCCCCACGGTTTTGCACTTTATATTCCTTGAGCGCCGTTTTCTTGCCATAACCGTTTGAGCTAATCACAAAGAAAGTTGGGTTCACCATAGTCTTCTTCACCACATCCGTACTGACCACGGCATCATTCTTGGAAAGCTTGACCGCACGCACTCCCGCTGCCCCCCGCCCCATCTCCCTGATATCACTTTCTTTAAAGCGAATGGATTGACCCTTGGCGGTTGCCAGTATCACTTCATCTGTTGGCGCTACAAACTGCACGGAAGTCAGCTCATCCCCATCATGCAGACTGATAGCAATCAGGCCACTTCGGCGTACATCATGGAAAGCCGAGGCATCCACCTTTTTGGCCACGCCTTGCTTGGTCACCATCATGAGCGCTAATTTGGAATTTTTAAGTTCTTTTGGCATCGCCAAAACCGAGGTCACTTTTTCCTCTGGAGAGATGGACAGATAGTTCACTAGCGCCTTGCCCTTGGTAGCGCGCTTGCCCTCTGGCAATTCATGCATCTTGATCTGATAAGCCTTACCTTTATCACTAAAGAAAAGAATATCATTGTGCGTCGTGGCAATGAGGAAATTCACGACAAAGTCTTCGTCCTTGGTGTCCAAATCCACCACCCCCACTCCCCCACGCTTTTGCTTTTTATAATCATCCGGACTGGTCCTCTTCACATAACCACCAGTGGTGAGCACGAGCACATTTTCCTCATCCGGAATCAAATCCTCATCAGACATGGAGCCCACGCCCTGCTTCACAATTCGGGTGCGCCGATCATCCGCATATTTCAACGCGGTCTCCTGCAATTCGCTTTTCACCACCGCCAAAATCTTCTTGGCACTAGACAATAAATCTTTTAAATATTTTATCAAGGCTTGCACTTCCTTTAATTCATCTTCAATCTTTTGCCTTTCCAGGCCAGTGAGGCGACCAATCTTCATATCCACAATCGTTTGGGCCTGGATCTCGGAGAATTTGAATTCCTTCATCAGATTCCTCTTGGCATCTTCAATATCCTTGGATTTTTTAATGAGTTTTATAATCTCATCAATATGATCCAGTGCCTTTTTCAAGCCAAACAAAATATGCTCTCGGGCCTCTGCCTTTCTTAAATCAAATTCCGTTCGTCTCTTCACCACAATCTTGCGATGATCTACAAATTCATCCAGGAATGATTTCAGGGACAAAGTCTGAGGTACGCCATCCACGAGCGCCACCAGGTTGTAATGAAATGATTCCTCTAGCTGGGTATGTTTGTAAATAAAGTTAAGAACCTTTTGTGGCTGGGCGCCGGATTTTAGGTCTATCACAATACGAATATCCTTGGCACTCTCATCCCGCAAGCCTTTTATACCTTCCACCTTTTTCTCCCGAACCAAATCCGCAATCGCCATGATCAGCTCGGCTTTGTTCACACGATAAGGGATAGAAGTGATAATTATTTGGTAAGTACCCTTCTTGTCTTCCACTATTTCCGCGACACCGCGCACCACCACTCCACCTCGTCCGGTGGCATAAGCATGATTTATATCGGTCTGATTATAAGCCACACCAGCAGTGGGAAAATCCGGGCCCTTGATAAAACCTAGCAAATCTTCAGTCGTCGCCTCTGGATTATCTATCAAATGCACGGTCGCCTCCACCACCTCTTTCAAATTGTGTGGTGGAATATTGGTGGCCATACCCACAGCGATACCCAGGGTGCCGTTTAATAGTAAGTTTGGCAGGGCCGCCGGCAAGACCTCGGGCTCCTTGCGCGTATTATCATAGTTTGGGCGCCACTCTACTGTTTCCTTTTCCAAATCTTTCAAAAGCTCGCCGGAAATCTTGGACATCTTGGCCTCGGTATACCTCATAGCGGCGGCCGAGTCCCCATCAATGTTTCCAAAGTTTCCTTGACCAATAATCAGTGGATAGCGGTGAGAAAAATCTTGCGCCATTTTCACCATGGCTTCATACACGGACGCATCACCGTGCGGATGATAATTTCCCAGCACCTCTCCCACGACAGCGGCGGACTTTCTGGTCTTGGCGCCGGCGGTCAGGCCCATCTCATGCATGGCATACAAAATTCTCCTATGTACCGGCTTTAAACCATCACGTACATCCGGCAAAGCACGGTCTGTAATCACGGTCATGGCATAGTCAATAAATGACTCCTTCATCTCGGTCGTAATATTTCTCTGAGAAATACCACGCTCTGCCACCACCTCCTTTATTTCATTTTCTTTTTTTGCCATTTATTTAAATTTTATACTCATACCCATACTTATACTAATCTACTCATCCGTACTACTGGCGGCTTGCCCACCCGTAGCTTCTGAGCGAAGGGGGGTACTGCTCGCCTCTTCTGTTTGCACTGGAATGGTAGAAGTGCTGTCTGTAATATCGGTCGTACTGGCAAGGTCGGGCATGGTTTCTTTAAAATTTGAAAAAGCTTTGGAAAATTCATCTTTTATCACCTGAATCGGGCTAAGGGAAGAAAGTTTGGCCGGCTCTGCTCCTGCCAAATCATTATCCGCCTTGTTTTCACCAAAAGAAAACCACACCACCACAATAATTAGGGTCAAAATAACTGCCGTAATTAACGAAAAAATCTTCTTCTGATTATCCGGCCTCTCTCGCATTGAATTTAAAATCCCCATTTTATTATTTATTTTTGTGCCTCTAGTACTACCACCTCGCCTTCCTTGCCCTCCAAATCTTTCTTCTTGATGGTCAGCTTATCCACTGGCTTGACCCCTTCCTCCCCCGCTTCTTTCAAAAACTTTTTCAACGCATTCTCCATCCCCACCTCGCCATAATGCATTGGAATAATTATTTTCGGCTCCAAGGTGACCGCCAATTTATTGGCCTTGGCCACATCCAGCACACCATCATCCCCAATCGGTAAAAATAAAATATCAATATCCTCTATGGCCTCCATAAATTCCGGTGACAGTTTTTCGTCAGACAGCGCACCCAAAAAACACAAGGTCATACCCTCGAGCACCACAGTATAGACCGTATTTATTTTCTCTTTTTTATCATACAAGGTCTTGGACTGGAAACCTTTAATAAAAACACCCTTGGTCTCATATTCGCCGGGGCCGGAAATGACCAAGGGATCCTTGCCGTTATAGGACAAATTTTCCACACCATTAAAATCAGGATGGTTGGCAGAAACGAGTGCCACGTCCGCAAAGAAACGAGTGGGCTTGAACTTACTCTCCTTGGAAATAGGGTTGAAAGCGAGGATAGTATCCCCAAATTGAACTTTGAAAAACTCCACTCCTTGATAAGTGATGATCATGACCCTACTATTATATCAAATTCAGAGGTCAAATACAACTTCCCTCAATCCCTTCTTAACTAAGAAGGGAAGGTGAAAGAAACCCCCTTACCCCCTTGTCAGGGGGAAACTCGGAACGGCCTCCCCTGACAAGGGGAGGTGGGAGGGGTTTCTCCTCCCCTCCTCAAATGAGGAGGGGCTGGGGGCAGTTGATTTTTTGGGCACGAGAAAAGGCGAGGAGAGGTCCTGCCTTCCCCCGCCTTGTACATCATACACGACCAAGCTTCCTACAAAGCATATCACGTTTTTCACAGAGTGAATGTAATTGAGATTTATAATGCTGAAGCTTATTAAGCCTAGCCTCATCATCTCTACACTCACTTCCATAATTATCTGAAAAATTATGGAAAGGACTTACATAGTCTGTTAAAAACGCAATCCCCCTGGACACCAAGTCAATGTTTTTGTCTAGACTGTCCAATTCCTGTTCCCTTTTAGCCCGCCGTCGCTTGATCCACTGTCGAAAGATATTCATATGTACTCCTTTCCTTTTCTACCATTAATAATAAAATAATTGAATCTAAAAGTCAAGCTTTTAATTTTCCTAATATAATGTATACTAGCTGGGTTATTAACAATCACAAGAAGTAACACCCTTGGTGCCTGTGGCCGATGGACCTTTTTGGCGAAGTTCGCGCCAAATATGTGCGCGATTTTTATTTCCCACGACGCTAATATAATAGCTAAGCGGGACAAGCAAAATTATGGCAAAAAAAGCAAAAGTAATTGTGGATGAGTCAACAGCCGAGGAAAAGGCAATCAAGCTCAAGAAGGATAGTTTGATGACCAAGATTGTGGACAAGAGCGCTAACCCACCCTCTATTGGGGATGTGGTAGAAGGCGATGTGATTGGGGTGGAAAAATCCTGCGTTTATATAAACCTCTTCCCATATGGGACAGGTATTATTTTTGGTAAGGAATTTATCAATGCCCGCGATATTATCAAGAAAATAAATATTGGTGACAAAGTGGCCGCCAAGGTGGTGGACAGTGGCAATGGCAACAAGGAAGGTTATATTGAATTGTCATTAAAGGAAGCGCGCCAAGCCCTGATCTGGGATGAAGCCGAGAAGGCCATCAAGGAAAAGACCGTTTTGGAATTACCAGTAGAAGAAGCCAACAAGGGTGGTTTGATTATCAATTGGCAAGGAATCAAGGGCTTTCTCCCCGCCTCCCAGCTCAAGACCGAGCATTATCCAAGAATCAACGATGGTGATAAGGATAAAATATTGGATGAATTGAAAAAATTAGTCGGCCAGAAAATATCGGTGGCTATCATCACTGCTCTACCAAAAGAGGGCAAGCTGATTTTCTCTGAGAAAAATATTGAAAAGAAAGGTAAGCAAAAGATGACGGAGAAATACAAGTTGGGTGATATCTGTGCAGGTGAGATCACCGGTATTGTAGACTTTGGTATCTTTGTAAAGATTGAGGATGGGATGGAAGGCTTGGTGCATATTTCTGAAATTGATTGGACACTGGTGGAAAACCCTCGCGCTTTCTATAAAGTAGGTGAGAAAGTGCAGGTGAAGGTGATAGAAGTAAAAGACGGCAAGATTTCCCTCTCTATCAAAGCCTTAAAGGAAAATCCTTGGGTGGAAGCCGATAAGAAATATAAGAAAGGTGATGAGGTGCAGGGTGTGGTGATCAAGTTTAACAAGCACGGTGCCTTGGCCTCAATTGAGGAAGGTATTTCTGGCTTGGTGCATATTTCCGAATTTGGTTCCGAATTAAAAATGAAGGAAAAATTGGAATTGGGCAAAAACTATACTTTCAAAATCTTACTCTTTGAAGCTAAGAATCAAAAGATGGGGTTGTCATTTGTCGATTCAGTGAAGAAATAACACCACCTCCCCTCGCAGACTCGGTACTCCTCCTTAGAAAAGGCGGAGAAAGCGGAGTGGCGAAACTAGAGTCCCCTTTCCCCGCCTTGGTTAAGGCGGGGTGGACATTCCGATGGACGGGGCGGTTGTGATTTTAATCATTCCCTCCCCACGCCTTGACCGTAGCGGTGGTAGTATAGGTGCGGGTGACGCTGAGGAAATTAGGGTCTGTACCAGCATCAATATTGGAAATAACCATGGTGATTTTCACTGTGCCCCCACTGCTACCAGCCGTAAAGTCTGAGAAGGTTAGGGAGTGGACTTTTAGATTAGTGTTTGTTAGACGAATTGGTGTGCCACCATTGACCATTTTCCAGACGGCATCATTTTGGAGGAAGAAGACGGTGACATCCTCGGCATTTACACCAGACTTTAAGGAAAGCAAGGAGGTAATATCGGTGGTACTGACAATAGTGCGGCCAGAGATATTTACTTTGGCGGAGGTGGTGACCGCTCCCCCATCGACAGTGAGATCGGTGGCTGGATTGGTAATTTCAAAATCAATACTGCGCCCGAGGGTGGAGGTGCTGTAGGTGTCCGGCAAATCATATTGAATATAAAGGCAGGTTTGCACACCGTCCGTCAGAGTGAGACTACCGGTAGTGGTGGCAATACCCTTTTCATCAAAGGCGTCAGCGACACCAAAGGAAACAGCACCTCCAGGCAAACTACTAGTGGAACATGTCACTTCTTCCTTGTAGAACAATTCCACATTGGTGATGGAGGTGGTAGCGAGAGAGCCGATTTGTTTGATCTTGATGGAGGTGATATCCGCATCACCATCCGTAGCGTTTAAGGTAAAGGCACCACCTAGGTCAAGATTTGTCACTGGCATGGTGGTGGTGGCGATTTGTGTGCCAGATTTACCGACAGTTACCACAGCTTGTGAAGAACCCCAGCCGGTATTATTTCCACCATCATTAAAACCAGTGATAGCACTAGAATCTATTTCCACAGCATTTATATTCCAAGAGTCCGTAACATCTATGTAAGAGAAATCTCTCCCACCTTGTGGATCAAATTGCCATTGTGTTTCTGGACTGGATGAGACGAGAGATAAAATATTATCAGCTATTCCATTTAAGGTGGTGGTTCCCGTCACGACGAGTGGCACGCCAGCGGTAAAGGTTAAAGTATCGGCCGAAATAACAGATTTATTCAAACTAGCGAGGGTGGTGGTGGCGAGGATAGTGAGAGCCTGATTACTACCATTTAGAATTAAATCCACATAATTCATTGAAAGTGTTCCGCCAGTTTGAACCAGACTACCGCCGAGATTTATTGGTCCGCTCGGCCTATTACCACCACCAGAAACATTTAAATCATTATTAATATTTAGACCAAATGGAGAAGTGGCATAATATAGTGAGAGATTTGTCCCATCATTTCCTGAATACCATATCTTATAATTATCTGTATCCTTTATTATTACGGGGCAATAAGTGCCAACATCGTCACCATTGGTGTTTGAACCAATGGGTATGCGACCAGCGGTTGAATTTGTATTAGAATCAGACGGAGTAGTGTTGCCATACTTGGTCCACACCAGACCATCGGGTGAAGAAGCTAAATAAATTCTCGCATTTGTACCATCATTGCCTGTGTATAGAATAAAATACAGACCACTTATATCTTTAATGACTGACGGCTGATAAGTATGTAGATCATCACCATAAGTGTCTGTCCCTAGCGGAACTCGGCCGTTTGTGGAAGAGGTATTGGAATTTGCTGGCGAAGTATTATCATACTTTGTCCAGACCAGGCCATCGGGTGAGGTGGCGTAGTAGATACGAATATTCGTACCATCGTTGCCGGCATACCACATCTTATAGGTTCCGCCCTCTAAAATAACTGACGGGAAATAAGTATTCGCATCATCACCTTTAGTATTAGTACCAAGCGGAACTCGGCCATCGGTTGAAGTAGTATCAGAGGCATTCGGAGTGGCATTGTTATACTTTGTCCAGGTTAGTCCGTCTGGCGAAGTAGCATAGAAAATCCTAACACTTGCTCCATCATGACCGCTATACCACATTTTGTAAGTCGATCCATCCTTGATGACATTTGGTCCATAGACATGAAGATCATCTCCCCTGGCATTTGAACCCAAAGGGATTCGGCCATCGGTAGAAGTGGTGTCTGAATTGGCAGGTATAGTATTATTATACTTTGTCCAAACCAAGCCATCTGGTGAGGTGGCATAATATATTCTATAGGTTGCACCGTCATATCCAGAATACCAGGCCTTATAAATACTTCCATCCTTAATAATTGTCGAGCCATATATCTGCACGTCATCACCCTTGCCTGAAGTACCAATCGGTATCCTACCTGCTGTAGAGGCTCCGTCCGAAGTATTTGGAATAGCATTGTTATATTTTGTTATAGACAGAGGAACAGCATCACTGTAAATATCAGCACTGTCGGTGGAGTTTAGATTTAGAGTAAGATAAGGTAAATTGCTAATACCATAAATATCCGAGGCGCCATCTCCATCACCGATATATTCTACTACTCCAATATTGGCACCATAATTAGTAGAGGCGATAGTTTCAGAACCTTTTAATCGCAATGTTCCGCTGTTAGAAATGACAGTGGATGAGAGATTGTATCCTGCCAAATATAAAATACCAGAAGTAATAGTGGTGGTGGCAACAGAGATATTTCCAGCCAGTGAATTCACCGACGTGGCACCGGTATTGATAATCAAGCTACTATTTGCGTAGTTGAAAGCCTTAATTGTTTGCGAAACAGCTGTCCCATAATACTCCACCGTACTACCAGAACTTAATGTTGGAGAAGTCACTGTCACTTCACTTCCCTTTAAACGCAGGGTTGAACCACTAGCCATGGTATAGCCACCGCTTGGCGAAAAATTGAAACCATTTAAATCCCAGGTGGCCCCACTTGGTACTGTGATAGCAGAAGAGGTCAGAACAATATTAGTGGTATTAGTGATTGTCCCCGCTGTCTTGGTCACCGACACATTGCCCGTCCAGGAGATAGCAGATGAAAAATTTTGATTAGCAGTGCCAGCAAATCGTAAACCTCCATAGGCAGTAGTGCTATCAAAAGTGGACGCAATAGTCACATCACCTTGTGCCTGTAAAATACCAGTATATGAAGCACTACTATTGAAATAACCGTCAGTAAGAGTGGTAGTACTGGTCACTATCAGGGTGTCACTTGACCCAATATAAAATCCTGTGGATCCGGCCTTGTTCATATTCAAACTATTAATCGTGGCTGAACCATTTGGTGAGACATCAAACACACTAGCTATACCAGTGACCGTAAGATTTACTGCACTGATATCGCCAGCATTATATGTAATAGTATTTCCACCAGCTGATGTAATATTTCCAGTGACTGTCCCCGCCTGGAAATACATGGCTCCAGAGCTAGTCCAGTTACCAATATTTAAAGTGCCACTACTTTTATTCACATAGATAGGTGAACAGAAAACTGCGCTAGAGGTGACTGTTTGATCAGCCGAGCCAGTAAAACGCAAACTACCATAGCAACTACCAGCGTCCCAATTAGCTCCAACGGTTACATTACCTTGAGCGATAATATAACCATTGAAAGTTCCGTCATCAGTACTTATCACTCCGTCCGACAGGTTGGTGGTACCGGTGACGGTAATAGTAACAGCGTTGGCGAGATTTATAGCGTTTCCGCTCGTCTTACTCACGGTCAAGTTTGCCACGGTAAACGGCGAACCATAAATATACTTGGTTCCGCCAGACAATGTGAGTGATAATCCAGATATATTACCAGCCGTATATGTAATATTGTTAGCAGAAGCTGTCAATGAACCAGTCGTCGTCCCGGCCTGAAAATATAGAGGACTTGAAGAAACAGTCCAGGTACCGACATTTAGGGTACCGCCAGTTTTATTTATATAAACAGCAGAACAGAAACCCGCACTAGCTGAAACCGTTTGATCATTTGTACCGCCAAAGCGTAGACTTCCACTACAACTACCAGCATCCCAGCCCGAGCCGATTACCACATTCCCTTGCGCAAGGATATAGCCATTATATGTCCCAGCGTCACTACTAATTACTCCGTCCGACAGGGTGGTGGTACCGGTGACGGTAATATAAACAGCGTTGGCGGGATTTATAAACGCCCCGTTCGACTTACTGACGGTCAGATTTGCCACCGTAAAAAACGTACCTAAAATATAAGCATTACTACCACCAAGTGATAAGGACAAGCCCGTCAAAGTACCACCATTATAGGTTACATTTCCAGAATAAGCTGTAAAGGTTCCGCTTACCACTCCACCGTTAAAGACGGTTGCAGAATAATTGGTCAAGGTAGAAAAGGTTGTTGTACCGGAAGTAAAGGTCAAAGTATTATACATGGCCATGCCAGTCACAGTCAGAGTCCCACCGGTCTTGGCTATATTCACCGGATTGTAAGAGGTAAAACTGCCGGAAATAGATTGATCAGCTGTGCCAGTAAATTTAAAGACGCCAGTTGCTCCGTTGGTGGTATTACCACTCAAGACCATATTTCCCTGCACCTCAATTGTTCCGTTGTTAATAGTACTTCCACCAGCTGTTCCCCACCAAGCTGGGTCAAAGGCGTTGGTAACTATCACTGTATCACCGCTAAGATTGAGTGTGCTACCACCATAATAGAAATTATAAAAAGTAATATTCGTTGGCACATTCAAGGTAATATTTCCATTCATACTTACATAACCACCAGTATTAGGGGTAAATACTCCACCATTTTGTGTCCAACCAGCTCCAGAAAAATGCATTCTGGTGCTAGGGGCTAAAACAGTTCCCGAGGTGATGGTAAAATTACCCCCAAAAAAAGCTTGTGCGCTACCAAAATCTATTACTGTACCGGCGGTCTTGGCAATTTCTACCGAATTACTCACGGTTTTTGTATTTCCCGTCCAGGTGGTAGTAGCTACTCCTCCGCCAACCTTGATAGCCGTAGTTCCACTAGTATTAGCGAGAATATTTATATTTCCTCTAGCTTCAATTGTCCCCCCGGTAAAGACCGTCGCCACAGAGTATGTGCACATGGTAAGGGTTCCCTCCACGATCAGCGTATCGCCGGCAGTAGTGGTTATAGTAATACCTGAAGCGGCTCCAAGATTTAAATTATAAAATGTAATACTAGTCGGTACATTTATTGTATTAGCCCCCCAAAATGAAATGGTTCCATTATTATGATTATAGGTTCCTCCAGACTGTGTCCAGGTGCCAACACCAACATTAACACCTGGCCCAGCGTTAAATACCCCTCCCGATAAAGAAAAAGTGGTGCTCAAAGACAAATTGACGTTATTTGTAAATGTGCCACCCGCTTGAGAAAAGCTCGGGACGGTCAATGTTGTCACATTGTTTGTTATGGTTCCAGAATAACCACTGGTTATTGAAACAACACCAATAGTAAAATTTGTACCAGCAATAATACAATTATTACTTCCCGAGTCAAAGATAGCCGTATCTGCTGACTGAGGATAACTTGCGCCACCAGTACCGCCAGATAAGGTTGACCAATTGGCATTTGTCTTGAAATCACCATTATTTGGCCCCACCCAATACCGGTTCGCAGCAAAAGTGTCCGTGGTTGAAATAAAAAAGAAGAATATAAATATTCCTAGAAAAATAAATAGATTTTTATATTGTCGAAACCTTTTCATCACTCCGACAATTATAACATAAATAAGGATTAGATATCCAGGTTCGCCAGTTTGGCATTGCTTTGGATGAAGGATTTGCGGGCGGGCACATCTGTACCCATGAGCATATCAAAGACTTTGTCCGCCTCCTGAGCGTCATTGATATTTACTTGTTTTAATACCCGGCGGGCGGGATCCATGGTGGTCTCCCACAGCTCCTCCGCATTCATTTCTCCCAGACCCTTGTAGCGCTGAACGTGGAGCTTGTTCCCTTTCTCCTCCTTTTCTAAGGAGGAGTGGCCTTCGGAGGCCGAGGTGGTGCTGTCTGGCTCGGCTTCAATAATATCCATCGGCGTTTCTTTACCAAATTTCTTGGTCTTTTCCTCTTCAGAATAAATATAAGTAATCTCTTTACCCTTTTTTATTTTATACAAAGGTGGCTGGGCAATATAAATAAATCCTCCATCCAAAAGCGGTCTAAAATATCTGTAAAACAAAGTCAAAAGCAAGGTACGAATATGCGCCCCGTCCACATCGGCATCGGTAGCAATCACAATCTTGTGATAACGTAATTTTTCAATATTAAAAGTATCACCAATAGCGGTGCCGAGTGCAAGGACAATATTTTTAATCTGCTCAGAACCAAGCATGCGGTCCAGCCTAGCACGCTCAATGTTTAATATTTTTCCGCGGAGGGCGAGGATGGCTTGGGTACGTCTGTCCCGACCGGTCTTGGCGGTACCACCGGCGGAATCTCCCTCTACAATAAACAGTTCGGATTCGGAAGCGTCATTACTCTGACAATCAGCCAGCTTGCCCGGCAAAGTCATACCCTCGAGTGCCCCTTTACGTAGAATAGAATCCTTGGCGGCTTTGGCGGCCTTCCTAGCGCGCAAGGCCAAGATCACTTTACTCACTATCGCCCGGGCATCCTCTGGGTTCTCTTCCAAAAAGGCATCAAAAGCGGTGCCGAAAACATCTTCCACCGCACTACGTGCTTCCATACTACCCAGCTTGGCTTTGGTCTGACCTTCAAACTGAATCTCGCGTAGCTTGACGGACACTACCGCGGTCAAACCTTCCAGCACATCGTCCCCGGTGAAGTTGTCATCATTATCTTTTATAATGCCATTCTTGCGTCCGTAGGAATTAAGAATTCTGGTGAGGGAGGCCTTGAAACCGGTAGTATGAGTACCGCCCTCAGCTGTAAAAATATTGTTAGCAAATGATACCACACGAGCCGAAATATCATCCACATATTGCAGAGCCACTTCCACGGACTCCACACCTTCCACTTTCTTTTCCACATAAAAAATATTCTTGTGGATCGGTTTTTGGAATTGATTGTAAAATTTGATGAGTGAGTAGAGACCACCTTCAAAATAGAAAGTCTGGGACGGCGCCTCCACCGCCAAATCACGGAAATAAAAGACGTCTGATTCATCAAACTTGTCCTTGGACTCACGAGCATCAATCACCGAAATACGCAAACCTTTTACCAGATAAGCCTGCTGACGCATATGAGAAAAAACTTTGGTCCAGTCAAAGACCACACCCTCCTTGAAAATCTCCGCATCCGGTTCAAAGACCACTATCGTGCCGTGAAATTTGGTGGTGCCGATTTTCTTCACCGCAGCTTTCCTCTTACCCTTTGAATATTCCTGCATATATACTCCGCCATCCTTATGTACCGTCACCTTCATATAAATAGAGAGAGCGTTTACCACGGAGGCGCCCACACCGTGGAGACCACCAGACACTTTATAGCCTGTCCCCTCACCACCAAATTTACCACCGGCATGAAGGACAGTCATAATGGTTTCGAGCGCCGAGACTTTTGTCTGCTTGTGAATGTCCACGGGGATACCACGGCCGTTGTCCGTAATCCGCACGCGGTTCCCAGGGAGAAGCACCACTTCAATATCATTGGCAAAGCCACCCATGGCCTCATCCCGTGAGTTGTCAAAAATTTCCGTAATCAAATGATGCAAACCATCTGGCCCTGTGGTACCAATATACATACCCGGGCGCCTTCGCACCGGCTCTAGCCCCTCAAGGACGGTGATCTGATCCGCCCCATATTTTGCTTCTTTTTCTTTCTTGTTTTCGGGCATAAATAAAATAAGCTTAAAGCTTTTACCCCCATATTATACCAAATCCTAGGGTAAAAAGAAAGCCAAATTAGCGTACCTGCCAGTCGGTTTGGGCGTTTAGCTTGGACGTGATTTTGGCCATAGCAGTATTGATCTCTTCTTCAGATAAAGTATGTTCATATGATTGCAAGACCAGCCGAAAGGCATAAGAGGTTTTGGCCCCGCCCGTTCCGAACTTTTTGGTAAAGACATCAAAAAGACGGATCCTTACGAGCAAATTACCGGCCTCTTTCTCTATAATATCCTGCACCGTTTTCTGATCCACACCCTCTGGCACAAAGACCGCCACATCACGGACAGAGAAAGGATAAACGGAAATCTTTTTCAATCGCATGTCTTTATCCGCCAGGGGCAAATCAGTATCATAAGCCTTGGCTTCCGGCAATTTGGCGGTGAGCTCGTCAAAATTAAACTCCGCTATCTCCTTCTCCTTATTTATTCTGACTAATTTTGCATCCAATTCCTTCTCCAAAATCTCAATCATTTTATTTATTACTTCCTCATCCTTTGGCAAGCCTTTATTACCACTCGGCGTTTTAACACCAAGGACCAGATTGTTATGCTCGTCATCAATTTTAAATACCTTACCGATCTCAAATATTTTTATCTGGGGCATATTTATAAGTTCGGAATAACGGGCGTTGAATTCCAAATAATCCATAATTCCAGAGGATAAATTATTCCTTAGCCACTTTTTCTCTGGCGCCACGGAATTGGCCAATTCAATATCGCCTTTTTCCGCAAAAGCATAACCGTATATTTCCGAAAAACCTTGATTCACTAAAATCTCACGCACTTTGTTGGCATAATAAAAAGTCTTATTTATTTTTCCTTTTTCCTTACCACTTTCTACCTTATTATCAACCAGCTTTTCATAACCATAGACTCGCCCGATCTCCTCTATCAGATCCTCCTTGATTCGCAGATCTAGACGTTCTACCGGCACCGTCACCGAAAAATCATCCCCTGTCCTATCAAAGATAAAATCAAAACGTTTGAATATCTCAGCTATCTCACCAGCTTTTATCTTAAGCCCTAACAGTTTCTCTACTTCTTTGACGGAGAGGGTAAGAATATTTTGACCCACCGGATTTGGATAAATATCCACCATTTTGCCCAACTTGGTATTTTCTGTGCTGGCAATCTCTAAAATTAATTTGGTTAAAAGCTCCATCGCCTCAGCACACAATTCTGGTGTTAATTCATTTTCATAACGCTTAGAAGCGTCTGTCTGGATTTTTATCCGCTGGGCCGTCTTTCTGATTAAAACCGGATCAAAGTTGGCCGATTCTAAAATAATATTTTTAGTTTTTCCATCTATTTCCGCCAAGGTCCCGCCTTTAATACCAGCAATAGCCAGGGCTTTATTATTATTGGAAATTGTCAGAACACCGTCGTCTAATACGACATGCTTGCCATCCAAAGTTTTTATCTCATCCCCCGCCCCGGCCATTTTTATCTCAATAGTATTGCCCATTATTTTATCCGCATCAAAGACATGCATAGGCTGACCGAGCTCCAGCATCACAAAGTTTGTCGCGTCCACCAGATTATTAATAGACCGCTGGCCGAGAACCTCAAGCCGATTACGAAGCCAGTCTGGCGAAGGGGCAATCTTTATATTTTCCACTACCCGGCCAATATAGCGCCGGCAGGCACCGGAATTTTGAATCTTAATTTGCAAATTCAACTTACTTATTCCAAGTTCTTTTATATGTCCCAATTCACGATATTCTGGCAGGACAAATTCTCGAGAATATTTTTTCATCGGCAGATTCAGCAAGGCGGAAAATTCCCGAGCAATACCCCGGTGGCAGAGACAGCTGTGCGCCATATTTGGCAAAATCTTGACGTCCAAAACGTAGTCTTCTTTCACTTTTTCCACACCATCCACTTCGCTAGAATTCATGGTCAAAACATTTACTGCCTCCGCCACGGCCGGTAATTTCCCGTCAAAATATTGCTGTAACCATTTGTAAGAAACTTTCATTTATTTCTTCTTTTTATTTATTAAAATCTTCGGTTTTTTCTGATTTAAATAATTACCCTTATTTACTACTTTTGTGCCGGTCTGCTGTTCTATATCCAATCTAGTTCTCCTGGCTACTGCCCCACCAATCACCGCATCACCACGAAGATTAGGAAAACCTTTTGAATTTTTATCCTGAGTAATTTTGGTTGTCGTGGCTTCACCGAGCATGGTTAAAATAAGTTCCATATCATCCATATGATCTCGTAGATTATTATCCACTTCCAAATTTTTATATTTTTTATAATCCTGGGCGGTCAGGCCAAAAGTGCCTTTATATATCTCGTCCGTCAAAATAGCAAACTCACTTCCTTTTTCTACGCCCCGGTTTTTCCACTCGTCAGTCAAGGTGTGCCGAACATTTATTCCTCTCATTCTTTTGGCAATCCAACCATCTGGATAGCCCTTACGCTCAAAAGTCCTCTTGGCTCGATCCATGGCTAGTTCCGGATTCTGGATTTCCTCAATTCTCTCCTGGCCCACTTTTGCCAGCCAAACCTTAAACGGTTCAGCTTTTGGTGATGGTATGGATTGAATTATCCTGAATATTTCCTCTAAATTAGCCACATCCGTGAGATATTTTTTACCATCAGAGGATTCCATTTTCAGTTGTCCGATTTTTTCGGACAACTCACTTCCTTCTTCATTTAATTTTCTCTTTAAATCGTCCCAATATTTTCTAGGTCTTTCACTTTCTGATAATACAGCTATCACATCAATAACAGAAAAATACCACTGTTCATTATGCCAGGCCCTTCTAATTTCCTGTCTTTCAAACAAAGCAATATTCTTTTGTGTATCAGTCTTGTGATTCATCTATCTTCTTAAATTTTTGTAGATATTTATAATATTCGCAGAGCGGTTTTCGTTAATCGGCTAAAATTGATTTACTAATCTCAAATCACCAGAATAGATCAGCCGAATATCATCAATACCATATTTGAGCATGACAATCCGGTCTACCCCCATACCAAAGGCAAAACCCTGCCACTCGCGTGAATCCAGATTTACTTCAGACAGGACTTTTGGATGCACCATACCCGCCCCGGCCACCTCTACCCAGCCCGTCCCTTTGCACACTGAACAATTTTCTTGGGAAGACTTTTTTCCTCTACCGCAAATAAAACAAGAAATATCCACCTCCAGGCCCGGCTCCACAAACGGAAAAAAGCTGGGGCGAAAACGAATTTCTACATCCCTTTCAAAAAATTTATCAAAAAAAGTATTGAGGGTGGATTTCAAATCAGCCATGGTCACGGCCTTGTCAATAAACAGTCCTTCCAACTGATGAAAAACCATTTCATGGGTAGCATCTGTGGCTTCATTCCTATACACCTTACCAAAACAAATCATTTTGTATGGTGGTTTATTTTCTTCCATGTAGCGGATCTGCACTGGGCTGGTCTGTGTGCGCATCAGCTTCCTCACTTTTTCCTCGGGTTTTTGTTTTAGCCAAAAAGTGTCCTGCATATCTCGGGCGGGGTGATCCTTTGGCACATTTAGGGCATCAAAGTTATAATGCTCCGTTTCCAACTCCGGCCCGTCTACCAGGGTAAAACCCAGCTCATAAAAAATGGCGTTGGCCCTCGTAATAAACTGTGTCATGGGGTGTATATGCCCCTTTTCCACCTTTGGTTCCATTCCTAGATATTAGCATATTAATAATCTTTTTTAAACATCACAATCCATAATATATACCATGTGTAAATAAGGAAGCTAAAGCTTCCTTATTTACACATGAAAAATAAAAAATTTAAAACAGAAAACCCCACCAGCAGTGGCCTGGTGAGGCTTCTGCGTGGTGGGGTGACCCACTACTTGTTCGCGATCCGCTCGAGAGCGAA
>CAYVWL010000001.1:11234-36940 GCA_964455475.1 uncultured Candidatus Saccharibacteria bacterium | reverse complement strand
TAAAAAACCGCGAAGCGGTCGGAAACGCTTTAAATCCTTGGGCAGAACTTCGTTCTGCCCGCCAAAATTTTCCTGAAAAATCGTTCTCTTTGATTGCGGAGTGCCTTTTAAACAAGGCTAGAACTCACTTTAGCAAAAATTCCTGATTTTTGCTACTAAAATGAAATGAAGGAAGCCCCGCCTCGCGGACTCGGCGGGACACCGAAAAAAATGTTCCTGGCAGTTTCTGATTTGCGCGCGACCGATTTTTTCTTTTTGACGGACAGGACATTTTTTCGGTGTTCTACCCTCAAGGTCTCGGGCAGGCTTGTGCAAAATTTGCTTTGTTTTTATTTTAATATGTTATATAATACTTAGACAACTGAATAGCGAGAAAGTAGCCTAAACCAGAAATTAAAATTTTTGGCACGGTGAAGAAACCGATAAAGGATAAAAACCCCATCATGTAGGGTTCACCTTTATCGGTCATATCGGGAAACTGGTATGGGTAGCGCAAGCTATCACCTATGTGGTGGGCTTTTTGTGTCGGGAAAAGCTACCACTAGTAATTATTAGTCAAATTTATTATAATAATAACAAATGAAAAACTTAATTATTTCGGGAAATATTATATTAGCCACCTTTTTTCTAACCGCCCGATCCGTTTTCGCCGCTTGTTTTGTTAATGGACAGGAAGTGCCATGCAGTTCGTTTCCATGGTGGATATTTATTGTTATTTTTGCCGTTGGAATTCTCTTCTTTGTTTTTTGGTTAAGAATGTTAATTCATGCGGCTAAAAGTTCAAATTCTAGTAAAGTGGGTTGGATTATTTTGATCGTTCTTACCCAAGTTCTTGGGGCAGTTATTTATTATTTTGTAGTTAAAAGAAACGAATAATGTTAAAATAGAGTTATGCCTCCACAACAAATTGCAAATCAAATAAATTCAACAGAGCAGAACAGTCAGATTCCGTTAGCCACCACTCCCAGGAATTTAATGGCAATTTTTAGTTATCTTGGAATTCTTTTTTGGGTTCCAATATTTATCTGTAAAGATAATCCAATTTTAAAATTTCATATAAAACAAGGTTTTGTCCTTTTTCTGGCAGAAGTTGTTACTGGGTTACTTACCTTTTTTGACTTTCAAATCTGGCTTGGAATAATTATATTTCTGCTTATGCTAATTTGGATAGTTTTCTCTTTAATCGGCATAAAAAATGTTACAAAAAAGAGAGAAGCTAATTTACCAATAATTGGGAAATTAGCTTTAAAAATGAATTTTCCATACATGAGAGCATAAGAAAAAAGTAAAATAATGAAAATTTTCAATAAAAATATTTTTAAAAGAGAAATTGCCATAGTAATCGTTTTATTTTTCGTATTTGGTTGTTTCTTTTCCGGCCAACAAATTGTAAATGGTCAAAGTTCTTTACTTGATGTAATTGGGGAAATTAGTCCTTTAGGTGCTGAGAGGTTTGTTGATAATGGTGATAATTCTATAACCGATGCAAGTTCTAGTTTAACTTGGATGAAATGTGATTACGGACAATATGGTACTGATTGTTCTAAAGGAATGAGCTCTCCGCAGTTTGTTGACTATAGTTCTGTTGATATCTGTTATAAAACAGATTCTTTTATTAATTCATGCCAAAACGGTGTTCTTTGTAGAGATGGAAATTTTGTAACTGTTGATTGGAGAATGGATTACGATCTCAACCCTAGTGAATATCCAGTAGTAACAAAAAATAATATTCTAACAAGTTCTTGTCCTGTAAAAGCACCTAGCACAGCAAAAGATCGAGCCTGTGAAAAACATGGTGGAGTATCAAAATATGAATGGAATGTTCCGACCGTACAGGAAATTAAAACTCTTTATGATAATGCAAAAAGTCCCAATAATATTGATAATAATTTTTTCCCAACAACGCACGGAGAATATATAACAAAAGATACAGTTTTTCAAACAGGATCAAATGTAGTGCAACAGCAAGAAGTATATAATTTTTTAACTAATGATTCTCAACCTACTGCTGTTGGAGCACCATTAAAATGCGTAAGTAAAAATGAGACGCCTATTGTAACCAGTGTTAAACCCCCTGATTTAGAATCAACAAAATGTCAAGGCTTACCCGTTATTCTTCTAAGAGATGCCGTTTCTCGGAAACTTGTTACCTTTGAATTGTGGGGGACTGGAGAATATACAGGAAAGTCTATTAATTTAAAGATTACCAACATCACTAATAATTATTTAAAGATCAAAGTACCTTTAGGTTTGATTCTTTACAGTAAAGATCCAGAAATACAGAATATGGTCGTGGCTCGTGACGAGATAATTTGCTTACCTCCAGGTAATTTGACGGTTTTGCTTTACGCTAATTGTGTTAATAGCCATAAAGGGGGTCCTGGTTCTGATACAAAATTTTCTATTGGTCCTGATGCCCCAGCCGAACTAATAAAAGTTTTAAGAGAATCTAATCTAAATGATGAGGATGAATTTCAAGATATGGTTTGGCAGGTCACTGATGGTTTAAATATTGATCCCATTAGTAATAAAATTTTTGGTTGGCTTATTGGAATCGTAAAAATGATCAAAACAATTATAATAGTTTTTATTATTTTACATGCTGGTTCCTACCTTATCTATGATAAAATTATCTTAAAAAATCCAAACCCTATTTTAAATAGGATATACTCCTTCTTGAAAGATATAACAACAGGTATTGTAAATAGTATTAAAAAATTATTCAATAAGAGCAAAACATAAAATTAACAATTTTATTAATTAATTTTTAAAAACAATGCCAGATCAAAAGATTGTCGAATATATAAAAAGTCAGTTGAGTGCCGGGTTTGATCGGAATAAAATTAGAAATGAGCTTTTGATGAACGGTTCTTTACCCTCAGAAATAGATTTAGCCTTTAATTCTTTAAATAATAATATGCAAAATTCAAATACACCAGTTCAAAATATCCCCAATTCAGCCCCGGCCTATAATCCTCCGCCGGCTTATTCTCCGATTAATTCCGCCCCAGTTTTTACTGAACAGCCGGCTAGAGGTTCTATCTTTAAGAAGATTTTAGTTACGGTTGTTGTCTTGGTTTTGCTTGGCGGTATTTCAGCCGGTGCCTATTTTGGTTACAATTATTATAAAGACAGCCAAATGACTCTTGGTGGGGCGATTATAAAGACTGGTGATGCTTTAGCTAGTGGTCAAATAACCAGTGGAGAATTATCATTTGTAGCCGAAGTAACTGCCAAAAATGTTGGCCAAAATTATTCTAATTTAATGACTGATGCCGCTTCCAAACAAATAACCGGTCAGCTTCAAGATGTGGCCGTTAAACTAGCTTATTCTGGTATTGTGAATAAAACTAGTGATGGTAAATTTGAAACTTCTGGCGATTTAAGTGCTTCCGTTAAGAATCCAAACGGCGGTTCTTTGGGTATGTTTGGTTCTCAAGAATTGGGATTAAAATATAAAACTTTTTCGGATAATATTTTTGTGAATATCCAGAGTCTACCCGCTATTACCGCTATGATGATTCCGCCAACCATTGACACCTCTAAATATTTAAATCAATGGTTCTCTATACCAACAGCCATGACTGATCAATATTCTAAGACCTATACTGGTAATATAAGCACAACAACCATATTAAGTGATGATTCAAGGAAGCAAATGATTAGCTTATTTGATGAAAGCGGAGCTTTTACGGTTGTTGATAAAAAGAGCGAAAAGACTGATAAGGGGACGGCAGTGACGGCTCTGTATATCAAAATAGATTGGGACAAATTTGGCGATGAAGTAATTAAAATTAGCAAGGCAAATGGTGAAAAAGATGGCGGGACTCCTTTTACTAAATCTAAAGAGCTTGAATTAAGAACCAATCTAGAAAAGATTAAAGAACTGCCAGTAAGCAATAGTTTAGTTAAGATTTTGATTGGTAATGATGGTTATATTCATGGCTTTGTTTCCTCTGGTGATTTGATGGATAAGAGTAATAATCAGATTGGAAGTTTCAAAATCAGTTTTTCGGTTGATAGCTTTAATCAGAGTTTTACCATAGACAGACCAATGGATGCCCGTAGTTTTACGGAAGTGATGGCGGAAATTGGTAACTTAATGAACACTTCAGGTGGTAAAACAACTTCATCAAATTCTTCAAAAACCATTACTCCAATAAAAACCGGAAGTACTGGCTCGGCATCTTATGGCCCAGTTTTAAAATCCGGTATTCTGTCAGTTCAAAAGACGGCTAACATGACTATAGATAAAGGTAGTGTGACGGTAGATGGTAAATTGCAATCCAGCACCACTTTTGAAGCCGGAAAAGCTTACACTATCTATCTTTCGGGTGTAAAAGGTTTTACGGAATTTACGCAATACGGAGCTCCAGCGAAGTTTGTGGATTTTACTGGTAAATTTACCGTTTATGATGAGAATAACAAAATCGTTAAGAATGTTGATAATATTTTTTCTTCCTACATTGGGGGAATACCTGCCGTTGATGCCCAATATTTACAAACAAAATTGACTTTGCCGGCTGATTTTTCTGCTGGAAGTTATCGTTGGGAATTTATTGTGACGGATAAGAAAAACTCAAGCAATTCAATCAAAGCGGTGGTTAATTTCAAAATTTAATTTATTAAATTAATAAAAAATATGATCCAACAGCAAAGTGATTTTCAAATAAAATTTCCTCTTAGTGTTAGGAGGAAATTTTGGAAAAAGTTAATTAGTTCAGTCCTAGGTTATTATATTAGATGGACTATACCGTTGGGAATCCTTTTTGTTACCTTGATATTTATATCTGTAGCCAGTAAAGGCAAATTGCCTTTATCTGGAGTTTTGTTCTTTATTTTTGTTTATCACCTCCTATTCTTAATAGTAGCTCTTTTCCGTGGCTGGTATTTAAAGTCTTATATAAAAAGATATTATTATTCAGCCGATTAAGATTTTTTAACTATTAAAAAAGGTGTCTTTGCACCAACTGAAATTCATGTTCAGTATAGAAAAATTCAGGATGTTTATGTTGATCAAGATGTTTTTGATAGGATGTTTGGTCTGTATGATGTTCATATAGCTAGTGCCACCATAACTTCAGGTATAGAGGCTCATATTGATGGCGTTGATCAAAACATCGCTGAATGTCTTAAAAGTTTTCTGCTGAACTCAATAAAATCAGTACCTTATATTGGAAATAATAATCCTATTCCATCTAATCAAAATTCTGCAAGCACGGCTACAGTTTCTGGACAGAAAAATGTTTCCAAAATTAATCTGACAGAAGAAATTTCTAGTAATAAATACCCCCTTACTAATCGTTGGTTTTATTCGTCTATCATTTCATACGTAATTGGTAGTATTATTACGGCATTTATTTTTGCCTCATTTATTGTTATCCCGTTTACCCATAAAACGAGTGAAATTGATCCAAATTATTCTGCGAATCTTTCTAATAATTATAATATGCTGGGAAAAATTCCAACAGTGGCAATGTGGCTATTTATTGCTTTTGTGATTTGGGGTGTAATTCGTCTACTACTTTGGAAGAGAAAATATAAATTTGAGTTTACTCCGGAATACATCTTTTATCGCACGGGGGTGATTGGTATTCAAGAAACTCATTTACCCTATAATACAGTTCAAGATATAAATGTAAAACAAGGTGTTATAGATAAGATGTTTGGAATATCAAAAGTTTTTATTCAAAACGCCGCTCAAAATGGAATTTCTAGAGGAATTTCGGTTGAGGGTATTACGATTGATAATGCTAATCATATCGCCGAAATTTTGAGAAATATTCTTTTGACTAAGAATTCACAAAACACCGGTCTATAAAATTAAATTAATTTAAAATATGCTTCCACAAAACACAGCAGAAGCAGGTAATATTCCTAAGCCATCAACGCCTCAGCCAAGTTTAAACAAAGATATGTTTTTTCTTTTTCTGGGGGTTCTGTCCGTTTTTATAATTGCTTTTATATTTTTTATATGGTCATTTTGGCCAAAAGATGTTCCTCCCGATGGGCCTATCGGTAGTGGGACATCTATTATTAAATATAAATTATTTACCAATAGTGCTTCTGTACCTGATACTGACTTTGTCTTATTTAATGGCTATGAAGTTCCTACCAACAATGCGAGTGAATCAGAAATATATTTACCAATGTGGAAGCAGGCCTTCCAAAAAATAAATGGGATAAGCGATGAGTATTTTAATTCACATATAATTATTGCCGGTTCTGAAGCTACTGAGCATTCCAAAGGTGCTGTTTTTAGTAAAGCTGGAAAGACATTTTATGTAAGGTATTGGTGGCAATTTGATTGGGCAAAGGCAAATCTGACAGATTACTTTGATTATTATGTTGAGGGTATTGGAACTATTACGCCAGATAAACTTTTGCCTGAAGCTGGACCAAGTTTTAAAAAGACCAATGAGTTTCCACAAAATGTTTGGATAAGTAGAGTTAGCCCAATTACACGTATTATCACCAAAGACCAAATAGAAAATACTATTAGAGAGTTAGTAAGTGTTAATGCTGAATATTCGATTAATTTGGGACGAAATATTGAGCCAATAGGAAAGCCGATAGTAGATGTATACGGAACTATTAATGATACAAAAAATGAGTGTGTTAATGCAAAGATTTTACTTGAGACAGCAGATGTTTTAAGTGTTGATAATGTTGCTTGCAGAATATATTAATAATTCATAAATTATAATGACAAATAAAAAAACATTGTTAGTCGGAGTAGTTTTTCTTCTGATCGGAGTCGGTGTTCTCGTTGGTGATTTCTTTGTAGTAAAAAGCACAATGTCTTTTTTAAGTAATTCAGAAAAGGTAGAGGGGAGTGTGATTGATATTGTAAAAAGTAGATCATCTGATGGGGATTATATGTACCGGCCGGAAATTTCTTTTGTTGACACTACTGGTCAAACAATTACTTTTACTCTCAGTATTTCTAGCAGTATGCCCACCTATCAAGTTGGAGAAAAAGTTTCAGTTTTGTATGATAAAAATAATTCACAAAGTGCCAAGATCAACACTTTCTTTCAATTGTGGTTTGGGCCGATTATTATGACGGTTTTGGGAGTTATTTTCTTTTTGGTTGGTTTGCTTGTTTTGATAAAACAAAAAAGAAAGACTGAATTAAAAAATGAACTTTTATCTAGAGGAACGAAAATATTAGCTAAAGTTACTTCGGTGGAGACAATTAATCCATCACGAGATTTTGAGAATTCAGCACTTCGACCACTTTCCACTCTAGCTTTTGGAACTCGTCGAGGTTACAGTTATCGACCAAACATACAAACCACTTACCAAATTGTCGCTCAATGGCTTAACCCCTCCAATAACCAGATGTATGTATTTAAAAGTGATGATTTAACTTATAATCCCGAAAGTGTGGTTTTGGGTAAAGATATTGATGTCTATATTGACCCCATTAATCCACAAAAATATTATATGGATATTTCTACTCTTCCTAAAATGGGTAATTAAGTAATTCATTAATAAAAAAATAATTTTATGCCAGAAAAAATACCAGTTCAGAAACAAGAGAATATTTTGGAAAGAATAAAGTTACCTGATGATCCGGCTTGGATAAAAAAGTTAGAGAGAAAATTAGATGAATATCGGGAGCGTCTTGAGAAAAAGAGATTAGAGAATTCTAACCTTGATAGAAATTCTTTTACCACCACTATTTACAAAATTGCTCTTTTGGCTAATTTACTTTCTGAACATGAGATTGTCGTTGAGGATATAGCCAGAAAATTATCTGATCAGTATGGTGGAATAAATAGAAAGGATTTTGATAAAGCCGTTTTTATTATCTTTGATAATGCCACCACTGGTGGAAATTTAACTAAACCGGGGATGGGTTTGAAAAAAGAAATTGAAGAAGTTGAGTGACTCTGTCTTTTTTGCAACGGTCTTTTTGTCTCTCAACATGCCACTACTGGCCCAAAAACGCTCTAGGGCGAACGTAGGTATACTTGCGGTCATTTATCATAATTTAACCCTTTCTTTTAAGGGAGTTTCTCCGCTCGTTTTCCTTCGCATCCCTCAAACGAGCGGAGAAGTGCGCGAATGGGTGGGTGGGTCAAGCACATACTCTTTCTGCATTCCGCCTCGGACATTTCCGCTAGGGCGTCCCTGACTAAAGGATGAGCGCCGACGTTATCGAAGTCACAGAATATAATAGCGAAAGCGACACCACTAAACATAAATATGAAAAAGAGAAGAGGGGTTGTGCGAGGGCGGACTCCGAAGGCACGCTATAGAAGTAACTGAACACAAAAATATAGCTAACCTATTTAAAGTTTTTAAACCCCAAATCACCACTGCGAGGAGGAGCCCGACGCTGGGGAGAGGAAATCCTTCCTCTCCCCAAATAGTGGCGGGTGCTTTTCCGAACGGCTCATTTCCTTCCATCTGAGCCGTTCGGAAAAGTCCAGCCCGCACCAAGACAAATAGGCGCGAGTAGCCCTAGCGGAAATGTCCGAGGCGAATGCCGAGGATGGTATTTCTTTAGACAGGAACGTCCAAGAGAAACAGAAAATGTGAGAGACAATAATTTTAAATCGGTTTTGTATTTTTCTGAAGCCTGCCCGAGACCTTGAGGGTAGAACACCGAAAAAATGTCCTGTCCGTCAAAAAGAAAAAATCGGTCGCGCGCAAATCAGAAACTGCCAGGAACATTTTTTTCGGTGTCCCGCCGAGTCCGCGAGGCGGGGCTTCCTTCATTTCATTTTAGTAGCAAAAATCAGGAATTTTTGCTAAAGTGAGTTCTAGCCTTGTTTAAAAGGCACTCATAAAAATTTAAGATGGAAGAGAAGCAGAAAAAACTAGCCGAACTAGAAACCCAGATGAACATGGTGGATTTTTGGAGTGATAAAAATAAGGCTCAAGCGGTGATAAAAGAGATTGCGGATTTAAAAGCGGATATGGCCGGGGAGGGAAAATATGACAAAGGGGATGCTATTCTCACTATTCTATCTGGCGCCGGTGGAGATGATGCGGAAGATTTTTCTAAAATGCTACTACAGATGTATCTGAAATTTTTTGCCAAGCAAAATTGGTCTTATAAAATTATTGATGAGAATGAAAATGATCACGGGGGATATAGGAATATTACTTTGGAGATTTCGGGTCGTGGTGTGTATGGCAAGATGAAGAGTGAGAGTGGAGTGCACCGCCTGGTACGCTTGTCACCTTTTAATGCTAAAAGTTTGCGTCAGACCTCTTTTTCTCTGGTAGAATTTGTGCCGAAGATGGAGAAGAGTTCAGATCTGATTATTCCGGAAACTGATTTACGAATAGAATTGTCCCGCGCTGGTGGCCCCGGCGGGCAAAATGTAAATAAGAGGGAAACGGCCGTCAGGATAATTCATATCCCGACCGGCTTGTCTGTCCGCTCCACTTCCGAGCGGTCCCAAGCCCAGAATAAAGATAAGGCCTTGCAAATTTTGATGGGTAAATTATTTGCCAAACAAGAGGAGGAAAAAGTAGCTAGAGAAAAAGGCTTGTCCATCACCAAAAGCACCTCAATAGAGTGGGGAAATCAGATTCGTTCCTATGTCCTACACCCCTATAAAATGGTCAAGGATCACCGTACGGATGTGGAGACGGCCAAGGTGGACGAAGTGCTGGATGGTGACATTGAAAGATTTCTGTTATAATGGATAGGTAATGATTTATTTTGATAAAGTTTCTAAGATCTATTCTGATGATTGTATTGCTTTGGAAGACGTCACTTTGACCATTGAGCCAAAGGAGTTTGTTTCCATTGTGGGTCATTCGGGTGCCGGCAAGACCACCTTGATCAAGATGATTCTGGCCGAGGAGAAGCCTAGTAAAGGGAAAGTCTTTTATGAGTCCGCCGAGGTTCATAAGCTAAAGGGTAAAGAGATGACTGAACTCCGAAGAAAGATTGGAACGGTATTTCAGGATTTTCGGCTGTTGCCAAATAAAACCGTTTATGAAAATATCGCTTTTGCTATGGAGGCCGCCGGACGGACGGATGAGGAGATAGAGGCGGATGTGCCACATGTCCTCGAGCTTGTGGATATTGGCAAGAAAATTTACAGTTTTCCCAGCGAACTATCCGGTGGGGAGAAACAGCGGGTAGCGATTGCCAGGGCCATTGTGAATCAGCCGGATGTGATTATTGCAGACGAGCCTACGGGGAACTTGGATCCGGCCAATACTCATGAGATCATTCAGATTTTGAAAAAAATAAATGATTTGGGGACGACGGTGATTTTGACCACGCATAATCGGGGGGTGATAGACTCCCTGGGGAAAAGAGTCATCAGCATTCAAAACGGTAAGATTGTGCGCGATGATAAAAAGGGAAGCTATGTGTTATAATTAACCTGCCAAAATTTTATTAAAACTTAGGCAGGTAAATAATTATGTTTATAACCAAGATAAAAAGAATTTTTCGAACCGGCGTGACGAATTTTTGGCGTAATGGTTTTGTCTCCTTATCATCACTCGTGGTGATGTTTATTACTTTGTTTATGATTTGCTCGCTTATCTTTATGAGTGCTGTTTTGAAATTCTCCCTAGAGGAAATCAAGAATAAAGTGGATATCAATGTGTATTTTACAACCAAAGCCACCGAGGCGGATATCTTTAGCCTAAAGAAATCCATTGAGACGATTGGTGAGGTAGCCCTGGTCACCTATACTTCTCGGGAAGAAGCCCTGGCCAATTTTAAGGAAAGGCATAAAGATGATTCTCTGACCTTGGAAGCCCTAAACGAGCTTGGTGAGAATCCACTGACCGCCTCTTTGAGTATCAAGGCCAAGGAACCATCCCAATATGAAGGTATTGCTAAATTCTTGGGTAATGAAGATCCGCTGACTGGGGGCAACAACCCTATTATTGAAAAGGTAAATTATTATCAAAATAGGACGGTGATAGACAAGCTGACTAAAATTACCGAGGCCGCCAATGCGGTGGGCTTTTGGGTGGCCATCCTTTTCCTAGTGATTTCCGTGGTAATTACCTTTAATACTATTCGTCTAGCTATCTTTATTTCCCGCGAGGAGATCTCCGTGATGCGTCTGGTGGGGGCGTCTGGCCGATATGTGAAGGGGCCATTTGTGGTGTCTGGTATTCTCTACGGTATTGTCTCGGCCACTTTGGTTATCTTGGTCTTTCTCGGGCTTACTTACTGGATTGGTAGCTTGTCCAGGAATTTCTTTATCGGGCTGGACCTCTTTGATTTTTATCTGAAAAACTTTGCCCAAATATTTCTTATTATCTTTGGCTCCGGTATTGCCCTTGGCGCCATCTCGAGCTACCTGGCAGTCAGGAAGTATCTAAGAGTCTAGTATGAGTATTTAGTATGGGTATGAGTATATCAGGGCTTGAAAAAAGCTTATTTATAGCGTATTCTACTCTGGTTGGTAAATATTGCGGGTTCGTCTAAAGGTAGGACACATCCCTCTGAAGGATGGTATTGGGGTTCGAGTCCCTGACCCGCAGCAAATTTCCAAAGGAAATTTCTGCCTAAAGTGCTGGGAGCACTTTAGCAGGGACTCGAAAAGGTTCTTCAGATTTTTTTATCAGTCTATGAATAAAAAATCGAAAACCTATACTGCTCCTGTAAGGAGAGAGATTCCCTGACCCGCAGCAAAAGATTGGCATTTGCAATAAAAAAACAGTAGTTATATAATACAAGGTATGGAAACACAAAAATTTACAGCTGGGACCAAAATAGTGATAGTGGAAGATGACAAGTTTCTTGGTGGCCTGGTGTCTAAAAAATTGATTGACGAGGGTTGTGCAGTTCGACACATTGAAAATGGGGAGCTGGCGCAGATCACTATTGAGTCTGATGTTCCGGATTTGATCTTTTTGGATTTGCTTTTACCGGGAATGAGCGGTTTTGATGTTTTGGCGGAGATGAAGAAGAAAGCCAGCACTAAAAATATTCCGGTTATTATTCTGTCAAACTTGGGTGAGCGGGACGATATTCGCCGAGGGCTGGATCTAGGTGCTAATAGTTTCTTAATCAAAGCATCAATGACGGTGGATAGTATTATTGCCGAAGCTTCACGCATTCTCCGCGCACGAAATAAATAAATTATATTATAAAGTCTCTATTGATTATCCCATTCTCGGCATTGAGAACTGGGGAAGTGTAAATGAGGGAATAGGTCTCGTCATCATTTTTCTTTTCTACTTTTACGAAATATTTTCCTTTTGGTACTAAGCAGTAATAACGGCCAATCTTGTCGGCTACTTTATTTGTGATTTCCACTTTTAGCTCGGAATCAATGACTCGGACAATGGCATATGATAGAGGATAACCATCCTTATCAGACAGGACACCAAGGGCCTTTTGTTTCAAACCAAATTTTCGGAGAGCTGTGAGTACGAGATAAAGGCCAAAGATAATTAGGTTGTAAGGGGCGCTGACCAAAAAGAGAGAAAGGAGGGAAATGACAAAGCCAATCCTAAATATCCAATCAGTAACGATACGGACCAGCTTTTCTCTCTTGGAATAGAATTTCATCATCTTTTTCTTTCCTTTAGCAAATTCGTTCCAGTCAAATTTAACTGGATCAAGAGGAATGTTTTTGCTGATCAAGGCGCCAGTATTTTCAATAATAATTTTCTCGCCAAAGTAAAGATTATTATATAATTCATCTTCTATTTTCCCAGCCAGTTTCTTTGAAGGGAAAATATAATTTGTTTTATTGGCGGTGAGTAGGTATTGGCCGGGGGAGACCAGGAAGCCATATCGGCCATCTAGGTCGGTAATCGAGGTAGTCTCTTCTTTGCTGTGAAGTTTCTTCAAGGTGACATAGGCGGGATCGATCGGCTGTTTTGTCACGCTATCATAGACCGTTCCCCAAGGGCGATTTCTCTTCTTAAGGCCTAAGACGCTCAAAAGCAACCCCCATAGTTTAAATGGTAAGAAAGCTAGATCTGCAACTACTGTACCATTTAAGGCAAAGACACCTGTGGCCGCTACGCCTCCACCTACCACCCCGGCGGTAGTGATGGTTTTGGAGACAGTAGAACCAGTTCTACTCTCCAATACTTTTTGGGCGCCCAGGATGATTTTTTCAGTAGTTGTACCTAGTATCGCTACATTATCAAGGATAATATCACTAATATCTAATGTAGAACTAATGTCCTCTAGTAGACTATTACTACCACCGCCACCATTGCTATTCGTGTTTGGGTTATCATCTTTTGTATTATTAAAAATTCGATCCAAAATACTTTCTCTGATATTTTCTAAAGTATTTATAACTGTACTGGTAGCTTCTGGCTCCACAGATAGTCTCACATCCACCTTGGCCAAGGCAAAAACATCGGTGTGTCCGCGGACGACGGCCTTCACGGTAAAGATTCCGCCGACTGTTGGGGCAGTGAATAAGCCATTTTTATCAATACCACCCTTTTGGAGAGGGGATATCTCTTCCATCACTATCCATTCCACACCGCGGTCACGTACCTCCTTTGTCCCACCAGTTATGGTGGCGGTAAATTGTATTTTATCATTGACGGCAATTCTAGAATTGATTGGGATAATAGAAAGATCAAGTGGTTTTAGTCTGACGGCTACATTGGTCTTGGCGATAATACTGGTATCCGCCAGAGATTTGGCAAAGATTGTTACATTGACCGTTCGGTCCGGAGCAGTATAGAGGCCAGTATCGGATATTGTTCCATAGAAATTTGGCACTAAATCTTCCACTGGGAAAATAGTCCAAATAACTCTTTTATCATCGGTACCAGAGATCACGGGTGTAAATTGAATTTGCTCGGTATTGTAAATGGTAGTAGTAGCCAGGGGGAGAGAGACCACGATCCCTTCCTTGACCGTCACGATAGAGGTGGCGGTGATGGTATTATCTGCCACGGCGGTGGCAATAATGTGATAAGTACCGACAGCGCTTGGTGCGGTATAGACACCATCACTCGTGATACTACCGCCAGTCAATCCTTCTTCAATACTCCAAATCACTCCCGTGGTCGTCGTGCCAGTAATGGTGGCGGTAAAGGTAGTGCTATTATTGGTGGAAATTTTTAATGTGACCGGATCAATACTAAGAGTAATAGGGAGGGTACAGGCGCGCTCGGTGATTGGACTACCACCATTACAGCCAGCTGGCTCTCTGGTCAAGACTTCCTCAACGGTTTCAATACTATTTACACAGGCACTAAAGCGGTAGGTAAAGTTTGTACAGGTAGTTGGACCGCCTCCTGGTGGATTATTCCAGGTGGTTGTCACGCCATAGTCAGCGCCAGGAAATAAAATCCAGCCGATATTCTCCCCCCAGGCATAACCGGAAAAGGCGCCACTGGTTCGATCAATAGTGACTCCACTACCAGTGGGAGCAAAATTGATCCAGCCAATATTCTCTCCCCAGGCATAACCGGTCAATACTCCACCACCAGAGGTCGCCTGCACCACCCTATAATCCGATGATCCACAAGTATCATCATTCTCACAGCTGAGAGAAATCCACCCCACATTTTCTCCCCAAGCATAGCCATACAGTTTATCATCAGAGACATACACTCGGCCATCCGGGTCACTGTCCTCATCACCAAAATTAATCCAGCCAACAGTATCATTCCAGGCATAACCCGAAGCCGGCATGGCGCCGGTGGTGCTGGCTAGGTCCGCTACATATAGGACTAGGACAGAGGCGCTTTGATTACCAATATTGAAATTAGTAATTTTACCTAGACCAACAGCGATAAGAATAAGGACAATGATAAGTCCTAGACCAGGCAAATATTTTTTCACAAAGTCCTTCATGATTTCTCTAAATTATAGCACACTAATTATATCTTTTGTAGCAAGATAAGATATTCTGTATTACCAGTGCCGCCAAGAATGGGGGAGTCGGCCAGATTTAACACTTTTAGTCCATTTTTTTGGCAAAATATTTTAATTTTTTCAATTACTTCTTGTCTGATCTTATCCGTCTTTACTATTCCACTTTTGTTCTTGTCACTTTTAGGCGTTTCAAATTGGGGTTTGATCAACGCAATGATCTTCCCTTTGGGAATTAACAGATTAGCTACTTTTCTTAGGATTAATTCCAGGGATATAAAAGAGACATCAATAACGGCTAATTCCATTTTTTCTGGCAAATTTTCTATGTTTCGGATATCCGTTTTTTCCAGGGAAATTACTCGGGAGTCACTCTTCAATTCAGGGACTAATTGATCCGTACCCACATCCACGGCATACACCTTTTTTGCCCCGTTTTGGAGCAAGCAATCCGTAAAGCCACCGGTGGATGATCCCACATCTAGCACGGTCAGGCCCGCTGGGTTTAATTTAAATTCCGCTAGGGCCTTTTCTAATTTCAGACCGCCTCGGCTAACATATTTTGGTTGTTCAATAATTTCAATTATCACTTCCGCCGAACAATTTTGAGCCGGCTTGGTGACTATTTTATTATCCACTTTCACCAAGCCTTTTCTTATCAAATCACTGGCCGTATTCCGGCTCCGCACCAGTTTTCTCTCCATCAGTAATATATCTAGTCTCATATTCCTAATATTAGTATATTTTTGGGAAATTTGATACACTGGGATGATGAAAGTAAGGCATTACTTGTCAATCGCCGGATTATTTTTCTTTGGGGCGATTTTTGCCTTGATTTACACCGGTATTATTGACGTGAATTATTTGGATTTGAAGTCCAAAATTAATTTCCTTCCTCTTCTTATAGTAGTGGCGGCCTTTGTGGACAGTATAAATCCTTGCGCTTTCTCCGTCCTCTTTATTACGCTGACTTTTCTCTTCAGTATTGGTCATAGTCGGTCCCAAATCATCAAGACCGGCCTAGTCTATGTGGGTGGAATATTTTTGACCTATATCCTGATTGGTCTGGGAATTCTAAAAGTTCTTACTATCTTTAATATCCCAAACAGTATGGCCAAGATTGGCGCTATCGCTATCATTGTCTTTGGCCTGATCAATCTGATTAATGAATTTTTTCCCAAGTTTCCTATCAAGCTTAAAATGCCTAGTGCCTCCCATGGTAAAGTGGGGGAGCTTATCACCAAAGCCACGGTGCCAGCTGCTTTTATTCTTGGTCTCCTGGTGGGGATGTTTGAGTTCCCCTGTACGGGCGGGCCATACCTGCTGGTTCTCGGCTTACTTCACGACGAAGCCTCATATCTGAAAGGCTTTGGTTATCTCGTCCTATATAATTTTATTTTTGTTCTCCCACTCCTTATCGCTATTTTTATCACCACAGACCAGCCGATTTTGGAAAAGCTGGACAAACTGCGCCGGTTGGAGACCAAAAAATCCCGCGTCTCTATCTCCCTTATTCTCATCGCTTTGGGTTTATTAGTATTTTTGATATAATATAAAAATGACTGAAGATATAAATACAAAAAAATATGAGGAGATAATAAAGAAGATGCAGACGTTGAAAGTGAGTGGGGGTTTGGATTTATCCACCGAGGAGGATTTGGCCATGGCGGTGATGAATTTGATATCCCTGGAAGAGCATTTTTTCTTTACCGGTGCCAAGACAGATAAGCCGGAATATTTTGATATGCTAAATGAAGTGCGGGCAATGCGCACCAGTTTGCTCGCCAGATTGATAGATAAAAAGGAGGGCGAAGTGTGGTGCATCTCCAAACATTTACTGGCCACCTCTATGCGCCTACAAGAAGTGGGGACTAAACTCCAAAAAGAAGGAAAGAAGGATGAAGCCAAAGAATTTTTCACCAATTCTTATAAAATGTTCACTTTGTTCTTTGCTCTCCGTTTAAAAATTATCAATATTCCGGATTTAAAGGATATGGCCAAGGCGGAAAAGCCAATGACCCTGCAAGACGTGATGACGAAATTAGTGGACTGTTGTAATGAGTAAATTCACCCGCCAAAATTTTTGTAAGAAGAATCTGTAATTTGTTAAATAAAATTAAATTTCTATAAAGCTTAATTAGATATGCCATAGTAGAAAATTTAGGAGGGTAAATGCAAGATAAAAAACAAACAATTATCATTATAGCAGTGGCCATAGTTGTAATAGTGGCGATTGGTTTACTGGCCTATTTTGGTCAGGGGAGTAAGCCCAGTCTAAGGGCGGGTTTTTATGAGGGGCTATTGAGTTTGGAAAAAATGTCAGAATATAGTTCTTGCCCACTGACGGCTGATAAAGATACTTTTGCCAAATGCCTGACGGAGAAAGGTTGGGTCATGTATGGGGCGGAATGGTGTTCACACTGCAAGGATCAGAAAGCCCTGTTTGGTGATTCCTTTCAATATATTAAGTATGTGGAGTGCCCAGACAATATTCAGTTATGTCTGGATAGGGGGGTAAATGGCTATCCCTCCTGGATAGTAGAACAAAAATAAGGCTGGGGATAACTTTACCTTTGCTTTATTATTAGGGCTTGTTATGATATAAGGAGCTTAAATAGCTTTTATCAATTTATTAGTTTTTAAAATAAAAATGTCTAAAAAATTTATGACAAAAATAGTTCGCGCCAGAGGTTTTACCCTCTTGGAAATCTTGTTGGTGGTTGGTATTATCTCCATCTTGGCCGGAATCGTTATTTTGGCTATCAACCCTACCAAACAGCTGGGTGATACTCGTAATGCTCAGCGCCGTTCTGATGTGTTGACTATTCTAAATGCTGCCTATCAATTCTCTTTGGATAATAACGGTTGGTTGCCAGCCTCCACTACCTTACAGGTAGACACCTGTGCCACTGGTACTGATCAAGAAATCTGCCAAGATGGCGGTACTTGTACTGATTTGGTGGATCTTCATACTGAATTAGTGGGTTCTGATTCAAAGTATTTGGTTGCTGTACCTAGAGACCCTTCGGTGGCTGAGGATGCTGATGGGGCTGGTGGGTATGCCATTGTAAAGACCAGCAGTGGAAGGTTGACAGTTTGCGCACCGTGGGCGGAAAATGATGCTGATATCAGTGTCACTAGATAGCTTTTTCTCCTGATTCTCTTTGACAGATTTCGGACTACCTTGCCCGCTTATTAATCAAACAATAAATGTCTTTACCCTTAGAAAAATTAAAAGAAATTCTGGTTTCTGGCGACTATGTCAGTGAGCAGGCTTTTGATCGAGTGGCCACTTCGGCCACCAAGAAAGGGGATACTATAGAGATTGATTTGGTTAAGGCCGAAGTAATAAAGGATGAAAAGTTGGGTGAGGCGCTAGCCAAATACTACAAAGTCCCTTTTATTGATCTAAAGGAAGAAAATATTCAGAATGATTTGCTAGAAATGTTGCCAGAAGCGGTTGCTCGCGCCCAAAGTGCCATTATCTTTGCTAAGACTCTAGAGGGCTATAATCTGGCTACCACTAATCCCGCTAATTTTGAATTCATCAAACATGTGGATCAAGCCTCAGACGGCCGGGTGACGGTTTATTATGCCACCCCGCTTGGTATGTTGGAGGCTTTCAAGGCGTATAAAAATAATATTTTCAAAAACGTTGTTGACTTGATTGAAAATTATAAAGTACACAATGATGAGAGTAGCGTGGTGCTTTTGGTGAATCAGTTTTTGGAATATGCTTATGATAACAATGCTTCAGACGTGCATATTGAGCCCTTGGCCGACGATACAGTGACTGTTCGGTTTAGGATTGACGGTATTTTAAATGAAGTTGTGCGCTATCCGATCGAGATGCATGAAAAAGTAGTTTTCCGCGTCAAAATCATGTCGCATTTGCGCACCGACGAACGCGATGCCACCCAGGACGGCCGTTTTGAATATAAAAAAGAAAATATGGAGTTTGACGTCCGTGTTTCTATTCTACCCGTCACAAACGGTGAGAGTGTGGTCTTTCGAGTTCTGTCCGAACGGTCTAAAAAGATTCAGTTGGAGGATCTCGGCTTGAATGAAGATGATTTGGTTAAAGTAAAAAGAGCTATCACCCAGCCTTACGGTATGATTCTCGTGGTGGGACCGACTGGTGCCGGTAAAACCACCACTCTCTATTCTTTGGTCCAGATTTTGGCGGCCTTACCGATCAATATTGTGACCGTGGAGGACCCAGTGGAATACAGTATTGATAAGGTTCAGCAAATTCAGGTGAACGTTAAGAAAAATATTACCTTTGCGAACGGCTTGCGGTCTATTGTCCGTCAGGACCCGGATATAATAATGGTAGGAGAAATCCGTGATAATGAAACCGCCAGTATCGCCGTAAACGCCTCGATGACCGGTCACTTGTTGTTTTCCACTTTGCATGCCAATGATGCCGCCACTATTTTTCCCCGCTTACTTGAGATGGGGATAGAGCCGTTCCTTGTGGCCTCATCCATCAACATAGTGTTAGCCCAGCGCCTGGTCAGAAAAGTCTGCCCACACTGTACGATGAATTATCCAAAAAATGCCGCTGATGTTCCGGATTTGGTAAAGATGGAAAATGATGAAAAGTTTAAAAAAGTAATGGACAAGTTTTTCCCAGGGAAAAAACTCAAAGATATAAAGTTATATCGCGGTTCGGGTTGCAAGGCTTGCAAGCACACAGGATATCTGGGTCGAACGGCCGTCTTTGAAGTGATGGAGGTGGATGATGATATTCGAGCACTTATTAGCGCCAAGGCTTCGTCTTCAGCTATTGAAAACAAAGCCGAGGAGAATGGTATGACCCTGATGTTTTATAATGGCCTGATTCACTTGTTTAATGGCATAACTACTTTTGATGAGCTTGAAGGTTTATCTAATGTGGATTAACCCACCAAAATTTTTATCAGATAAAAAATTAGGCGGGTAAAAAAATGAATATAAAAAGTTTAAAAAATATTTTTAATAAAGTCTCATTAGAAGAGCAAATCAGTTTTGCTAAAAATTTGGCAGTTTTACTTCGCGGTGGCGTGACAATCAATGAAGCGGTAAATTCTTTGGCCTCGCAATCAAGACCTGGGCCCATGCAAAAGATTTTATATCGAATAAAAGCGAGGTTGGAAAATGGTGTGTCTTTAAATTCCGCTATCAGTGAAGAAGAGGGGGCTTTTGGCAGGATCTTTATCAGCTTGGTCAAGGCCGGTGAACTCTCTGGTTCCTTGTCTGAAAACCTAGAATTCCTGTCTATTTGGCTGGAGCGGGATAGTACTTTAAGAAAAGAAATCAGTGGGGTGATGCTTTATCCAAAGATTGTGCTGTCTGCCGTCATCCTGCTTGGTGGTGGTCTGACAATTTTTATTCTTCCTCGATTAGTGCCTATGTTTACCAGCTTGCACGTGGCTTTGCCGTGGATTACGAGAGCGGTTTTGGCCTTATCCTTATTTGTTCAGAAATATTGGCTGTTCGTAATAGCCGGTGCTTTTTTAGTCTGGCTCACTATCTATTTGATATTCAAGATTCCGCATATGAAATATCTTTATCACAAGACTTTGGTTTTCTTTCCCTACATAAAACAATTCGTGGTGGGGTATCAGCTGGCGCTCTTTTCTCAGCTCATGGGGACACTGATGAAGTCTGGTATTTCCATTGACGAAGCCTTGGAAATTGCTTATGTGGGTACTTCAAATTTATATTATAAAAAAGTTTTGAAAGAAATAATGGATAGGATCAGTAAAGGAGTATCTCTCGTGAACACTATGGAGCAATATGGTGAGTTGTATCCCGCCAATTCTATCAGTGTGCTGTCCGTGGGAGAGAATAGTGGTACCTTGGAAGAATCTTTCTTCAAAATTTCCGATTTTTGGACCAAGGATATAATTGACCGGACAAAATTATTACCAACCATTATCGAGCCGGTCCTCTTGGTTTTTATCGCTCTCGCTGTGGGTTTGATTGCTATGTCCATTATCCTGCCAATCTATAAATTGACTGGAAATTTGGGAATTTAAACACCTCCTTTCGCTGACTTGTGCTATAATAATCTTATGAAATTTAGCAAAGCCTTTACCATGATAGAAATACTGTTGGTGGTGGGGATTGCCGCTGGTGTTTTTGCTATGTCGGCGCCTTATACTTTGAATTTTTATCGAACACAGATGCTCGAGGAAGCCAGAAGTAATATTATTGATGCCCTACAGCAGGCCAAGCACAATGCTATTTTGCAGAAAAATGACAGCAAATTTGGGGTGCGTATGGTAAATGGTAGTTATACTCTCTTCCAGGGTGATGATTATGATACTCGTGTAGTTGAACAGAGTTTGGATTTTGATTTGATTTCTGAGATAAGTATCACTGGTCTCACAGAGGTCACCTTTTCCAAGCTGACCGGTAGCCCTAGTGCTGTGGGTACTACCACTTTGACTTATGGAACGATGATCAGAGAAATCTTGATAGGTGAATCTGGCATAATTACAGAAATTGATTGATTAATCCAATGTTATATTTAAAAAACAAAAAAGAAGGTTTCAGTTTATTAGAACTCATCTTAGCTATTGCCATTTTCTCCTTGGGTTCAGTGGCCATGTCTACTTTGTTAATTGATTCCAATATTACCACTCGGCTCGGTACCGAGCGCACAGAGGCCTTATTTTATGCCAAGGAAGGGATAGAGGCGGTGCGGTCTATTCGGGACAATAGCTGGGCAGGCTTGGAAATAGGAACACATGGTTTGGACAATAGTGGAGTAGCCTGGGCCTTTAGTGGAGCCTTGGAGGAGATTAATGGCAAGTACACTAGAACGGTAGAGGTGAGCTCTGTGTCCACCTCCACAAAAAATGTTTCGGTTAATATCTCATGGAATATTACTTCCGGTCGAACCGCTAGTACTACTCTAGAAACAGTTCTGACTAACTGGAGAAACAGTTGATTAATATGTTATAATACAAATATGAAGAAAGGCTTTTCACTCATTGAAGCAGTTATGTATTTAGCCATCGCTGGGACGGTTTTATATTTTATTAGTGGCTTTGCTTTTAATGCTATTTTTGGTCGGGCCAAGATAGAGACAGTCCAAGATGTAAATCAAAATAGTCGAGCGGTCCTAGATGAGATTGGTAATACCGTGGGGGACGCCATTGAGATTAATGGCATGAATCAATGATTGTAATTAAAAAAGATAAAAAAGGTTTTTTGGTTTTGACTATGGTTTTAATAGTCAGTGCCGTCGTCTTATCTGTGGCCACTGGTATGTTTTTGCGCTCGCTAAGTGAGATGACGGAAAGTGGGGATTCGGAGATGGCCTTAAAAGCCTGGGCCTCGGTGAACGCCTGCGGGGAATATGCCTTGGGCCAGCTGGCCTCCACCACAGATACGCCCGGTTGGTCATACGGTGGAGATGAAACCTTGAATATTCCACTGGCTGATGGGGACAAAACATGTTATATTTATGCTGTCGCCCCGAGTGGTTCTGGTAAGTTGATCAAAGCGTCCTCTACCGTATCCAATTTTACCAAGAAAATTCAGATTATCGTGGCCACAAATACCCCGAGCGTTTTAGTAAGTTCTTGGGTAGAAGTAGCCGATTTTTAAAATTATGAATATAAAAAAAATATTAAGAGATACACTGACCATTAAATTCGATAAAGCTTTTGGTTTGGATATTGGTGACCGCTCGGTAGAGATTATTGAATTGGATAAAGTTTTTCGTTTCTCTGTGGTCACCTATGGCCGGGCCGAACTGGCCGAGGGGGTAGTGGAAAACGGCCGGATTTTAAATCAAAATGTTTTGGCGGAGAAATTAAAAAAGCTGTTGAAGGAAGCCAAGCCTAAGCGTGTTTCCACCAATAAAGTAATTGTGTCTCTGCCAGAATCACAGGTGTTTGTCCGTTGTTTTCAGGTAGAATCCAATCTAAAATCCACAGCTCTGAATCAGGCCATTATTGATAAAGTATCAATATCCTTACCACTAAATATTGATAAAACTTACTGGGATTTTGTGGAAAAGCCATTAGCCGACAAGACTAAAAAACTGATTATTTTGATTTGTGTACCAAAAGATATCGCCAGCAGTTATGTGAAGTTCTGTAATTCCATTGGTCTTGAGGTGGTGTCCTTATGTGTCGAATCCTTAAGTTTGGCCCGGACTATTTTGCGTAGCTCGCCACGACAGAGCCTGCTTATGGATCTTGGCGCCGGCTCTACCAATCTCTCTTTCTTTGACAGTAATGACAAGATCAATATGTCCGTTACGGTGCCAGTAGCGGGTGGGCAGATGACCCAGGCCATCAAGGATAAATTGAAAGTGGATTTTGATGTGGCAGAAGCCCTAAAGGCTAAATTTGGTTTTAAAGAGAGCAAAGAAAACACCGTCCGGCCAATTATTTTGCCATTACTGGAAGATATTTTAAAGGAGACAAAAGATGCCATAAAATATTATGAGGAGACATTTAAACAAAAGCTGGAGGATATTTATATTATTGGTGGTTCGGCCTTGGCCCCAGGAATTTTGCCGGTCATTAAAGAGGAGCTGGGCCGGGAAGTGGTCATGGCTAATAGCGCCTATAGTATAAATCTAGACTCCTTGGCGGGGAAGAATACCAGCTTTGCCCTTTTTGCCAATGTGATTGGTCTTGGTATGCTTGGCGCCAGTGGTGAATTTCGGGATATGAATCTCTTGAGGAAAATGCCATCTTCAGAGGTAAATACCGTCAGTAAATTGAATCTATTCAGTATGGGCTATTTGAGCCGAGTAAATACCGTGAGAACAATATTGAATAATAAGTTTGTCCTATTTACCCTTGTTGTTCTTATCGGTATTATCTTTGCGGTTCTCCTACAGTTGGCGCAGAGTTATGGTTATGCCTCGGTCTCATCCGCCACCTTGGAACATAGCTTTTTACCATGGTAAATAATTCTAAAACTTACGGCCTCTTCTCTATTTATCTTTTAGGTTTTCTTTTTGCCTTTCACACAGCTCTACCTACCTATATAAACTCTAGCTTCTTAAATGTTTTTATCCCGGAGAGACTGGTGGGTGTGATGTATATTATTGCCTCGTTATTCACTATGTCTTGTTTTCTAATTATGCCTTTCATTCTAAAGCGATTTGGTAATTATCAAACAGCCCTATCTATTGTTTCTCTGAACTTGATTGCCTTGTTGGGCTTGGCTTTCTCTCGAAATCCAGCCTGCCTTTTAATACTGTTTGTTATAAATCTAGTCACTATTCCACTCATTTATTTCTCAACAGATATATTTTTGGAGGGCTTTTCGGATAATAAGAAGACGGGGGTGATTCGGGGAATATACCTGACCTCGGTAAATTTGGCCTGGGCCCTGTCACCACTTATTAGCGCCTTGGTTCTGACAAACGGGGATTATTGGAAAATATATTTAGCCTCTTTTATTCTCCTCGTGCCGGTGGCCCTGATTTTAGTCATGAATCTGCGTAAGTTCAAAGACTCCAACTATGAGGCCACCCACGTCCTTCGGACTATCAAGGTGATTGCTAATAATAAAAATCTGGCCAATATTTTTATGGCCAATTTCCTCTTGTCTTTCTTTTATTCCTGGATGGTTATTTATACCCCCATTTATCTTCACAAAAATATTGGTTTTTCCTGGGAGCAGATTGGCCTGATCTTTTTTGTGATGCTTTTACCTTTTGTCCTGTTTCAATTTCCACTGGGCCGATTGGCTGATCGAAAATGGGGGGAGAAGGAGATATTGAGCCTGGGCTTTATCGTCCTCGCTATTTCTACTGGTATTATTTCTTTCCTCAACAGTGGCAGTATGATTCTCTGGGCCATCATTTTATTTATTACGAGAATTGGTGCTAGTACCGTGGAAATTATGTGTGACACTTATTTTTTCAAAAAAGTGGATAGTTTGGATGCCAATGTCATCAGTTTTTTTAGGATGACCGGACCTTTGGCCTATGTCCTGGGGCCGTTATTGGCCACCATAATTTTGAGTATTGTTTCCTTTGATATAAAATACCTTTTCCTAATCCTTGGCCTCATCATGTTCCTCGGCCTCAAATTCAGCCTCTCCCTCCGGGACACCAAATAAATCATTTGCTTTTAGATGATTTATATGTATAATTACCCCCATGTTTAAATTAAAAGTAGAAAAGAGAGATTTGAAGGAAGGTTTGGATGCTTTGCGAAAGTCTGGCCAAGTGCCGGGTGTTTTCTATGGCCCCAAGGATCCTTCCACTCCCATCAAAGTCAGTATTGCGGATTTTAAAAAGGCTTGGAAAACCGCTGGTGAATCCACTGTGGTTTCCTTGGAGGGAAATGGTATTGAGGCAGATGTTTTGATCCATGATGTGGATCTTCACCCAGTGACGGACATGCCAATACATGTGGACTTTTATGCGATTGAAAAAGGTAAGAAATTGTCCGTAGATGTGCCATTGGAATTTATTGGTGTGGCTCCGGCTGTGAAGGATCTCGGTGCCGTCCTCGTCAAAGTGCTCCATGATATTGAGATTGAGGCTCTGCCAAAAGATTTACCACACAAATTGGAGGTGGATATTTCCAGCCTGGTGGGTTTTGACAGTGTGCTCGTTGCGAGCGATATCAAATTGCCAGCCGGTGTCACCTTGAAGGTAAAGTCTGAAGAAGTGATCGCCTCTGTCTATGAACCGAAGGAAGAAGTGGTAGAGGCTGCTCCGGTGGATCTCTCCACGATTGAGGTGGAGAAGAAGGGTAAGGAAGCTAAAGAAGGGGCAGAAGGGGAGCCAGCTGAAGCCGCCGAAGCGCCAAAGAAAGAGGAAAAGAAGGATAAAAAGTAAAATTTATGCTAAAATAACGGTGATGAAGAAATTTGTCACCGTTATTTTAATTGTCTTATTTGCTCTGACTTTATCTGTCAGTGCTCAAACCCTGTCTCC
>CAYVWL010000001.1:0-11134 GCA_964455475.1 uncultured Candidatus Saccharibacteria bacterium | reverse complement strand
CAGAATCAGACGGAGAAAAAAGAATTACTAACCTTTACCACTAAGGCGGAGTCTAATTATCAGCAGGTGCTGGCGGAACGGCAAAGGCGGGCGGAAATTATTCGTAGTGCCTTGTTTGATTTGCGTGATGCTGCTGGTATTTCTTTTGCCAAGGCTTTGGAGTACGCCACCTATGCGGGAGGAAAAACCGGTGTTCGGCCGGCAATGATCTTGGCCATCTTGTCCCAGGAATCGGATATGGGTAAAAATATCGGTTCTTGTTATGTGTCAGATTTGACTACGGGAAATGGCGTGGGAAAAAATACCGGTACGCCATTTCAGCAGGTGATGAAGGCGCCGAGGGATACCGTGCCATTTGGGGAGATTACGTCGGGCCTGGGCCTCACCTGGGCTACTACACCGGTGTCCTGCCCACTGGGCGCTACTTACTATGTCGGCCGAGGCTTTGGAGGGGGTATGGGGCCATCACAGTTTATTCCGTCCACCTGGCAGTTATTTGTGCCTAGACTCAAATCTGCCCTTGGTGTTACCTTACCAAACCCTTGGGATGCCAAGCATGCTATTACGGCCACGGCCATGTATATTGCGGATCTGGGTGCCTCCACCGGCACCTATACGGGGGAGCGCAATGCCGCCTGCCGTTATTATTCTGGCCGGGCTTGTGATAATGTAAAGCCATATAATTCGTCTTATGGTAATTCCGTGATTGCCAAGGCGGAAAAATTCCAGGCGGATATTGATTTCCTGAAGAATATCTAACCTTGATTTTTCTGGGCGAATCTGCTAGAATCTCATAACTATGAAAAAAGATATACATCCAAAATTTTTTGAAAAAGCCGAGACTATTTGTGCCTGTGGCGCCAAGTATAATTTTGGTTCTACCAAGGAGGCTATCGCTGTGGAAATCTGCGCTGTCTGCCATCCTTTTTACACTGGTAATGATAAGGTGCTGGACACCGCTGGCCGAGTGGAGAAATTCAAAGCTCGTAAAGAAGCCGGCGCCAAGAAGAAAGCCAAGTAACCAGAGAGCCGTGTCAGGTATTTATTTTTTGGACCCGCATAATTTTCTGCTGAAAATTTGCTCAGGACTCCCGCCGTCGCGGTCCGTAGCTCCAAAAAACAAACACCTGACACGGCTTTTCTCTTGCATAAATATGCTACAATAATCACATGACGATCGAAGAATTCAAAAATAATAAGAAAACCACTTATCTCGCTGATGAGTTTATTCGGCTGGAGACAGAGGAAAAATCGGTGGCGGATATGCTTACAGGTGACCCTAATATGAAAGAGATGGCCGAGGCAGAACTGGCTAATTTGCAATCCCAAAAGCAGACCATTTGGCAACAGATGGAGGAAATTTTGCAGGAAGAAAAACAGGAGGAAGAATTTCCAAATGAAGTGATTATGGAAGTGCGCGCTGGGGTGGGTGGGGAAGAGGCGGCTTTGTTTGCCGAGATGCTGGCTAAAATGTATGCCGGTTATGCGGGGATAAAAGGCTGGAGCTTTACGCCAGTGGATGAAAGTCGCAATGATATTGGCGGTTACAAGGAAGCCAGTTTTGAAATTAAAGGTTTGGGCGTTTATAAAGAACTGCGTTATGAGACGGGAGTGCATCGCATTCAGCGTGTGCCCGAGACGGAGAAAAACGGCCGAGTGCATACCAGCACGGCGTCCGTGGCGGTCCTGCCTATTCGCAAGAAAAGCAGTATTGAAATCAAGCCGGCGGATTTGCTGATAGAATTTTCTCGGGCCGGGGGCAAGGGTGGGCAAAATGTGAACAAGGTGGAAACCGCTGTACGTATCGTCCATAAACCATCGGGCCTTGAAGTGCGTTGTGTGGCCGAGCGTAGTCAGTCCCGCAATAAAGAAAAAGCCATGACCATCCTAGTGGCCAAGCTGGAACAGCAAAAGTCAGAATCAGACGCTATTCAATTTGCCAAGGAAAGGAAAGACCAGATCGGCACCGCGGACCGGTCCGAAAAAATCCGTACTTATAATATCTTGCAGGATCGCATCACGGATCATCGCGTCCATCAGTCTTGGTATAATATTGTCAAAATCCTCTCCGGTGAAAGCGTGGGTGAGCTCATCAAACACGTCGGGGAAAATATCGGCCTGCCCGGCCAGGGCAAACCAACGGATGGCAAGGTGGAGGATGAAGATTAATCAAACCACCCCGGCGTCGGAACGCCACCCCTCCTAAGAAAGGAGGGGTAATTATACCTTTGTTTCTAGCCCTATTTTGACACTCGCTAGAAGATAATGCATTTTTCCTTGACTTCCTCTCTTTAATATGCTAGTATTATAAAAGAAGTTACGAAACAGTTCATCGCAGAGGAATCTGCAGAAATGGAGTCAGACGAGATGAAGGCGAGCACGTTTTTTATTCTCATTGCGTCAATCTGTGCGTTTGTCCTCGTGTGTCCGGTTCTGATGTCGTCACTCGCGGAGCAGACAGCCGAGCTGACTGCCAGTGCTACCGTGAAGGCCATGAGTTGCGCCAACGACATCTACAAGGTGGAGGAGGATGCTGTGATGGTCGTTGGTGTACAAGGCTCAACCATGGGCTGGATCATCGACAACGGCGTCCGGCGCGTCATAATCACGAAGGAGAATTTGTTCGGTGGAGCCGCTGTGTCTGAAAGGACACTTGCCGGCGCCAAGTGGGTACGTTTGGCTAATCCGCAAGATATCGGTGAATGGGAAATATACAAGCCCATTCCGCCATGGAAGGAGTAGCTGTATCGTTGCGACGGGCGGGGAGAAAGGCAAGGAGCCGTCTCCTCGCCTTTTCTTATATGATTAAATTAAAAACTTTCGCTATGGTGAAAGTTTTATCAAGTAAGCTATCGCTTACTTCAGTTCTTCACCTCCAATCAGATGAGGGTTCGTCTTTCCCCCTGACAAGGGGGATTAAGGGGGTTTCTTTACCCCGCCTTTCTTAGGAGGGGTCGCTTTCTGAAGCGGGGGTGGTTTGAAGCCGGGTGAGGTTGTGCCCCTGTCCTTGCAAAATATATAATAATTTGGTAAGCTAGCGGGACTATGGAAGAAATAAAAAAGGTAAATAATGAGCGGATTGATCAGATGTTTGCCGTCGGTGCGCATTTTGGTTTTTCCAAAACCCGTCGTCATGCCAGCGTCACCCCTTATATTTTCGGCGTGAAAAATCGCGTGGAGATTGTGAATCTAGAAAAGACCGATGAACTGTTGGAAAAGGCTTTGGCCTATGTTTCTGCCTTAGCTAAAGAAGGTAAAACCATCCTTTTTGTCGGTGGTAAGAATGAGGCTCGAGGTTCTCTCAAAATCGCCGCTGAGTCTGTCAATATGCCATTTGTAGATGGTCGCTGGATTGGAGGCACCCTGACAAACTTCCCAGAAATAAAAAAGCGCTTGCAAAAGTTAGAAGATTTGGTCAAGCAAAAAGAAAGAGGTGAGCTGTCCAAATATACCAAGAAAGAGAGACTGATGATTGACCGCGAGATTGCCAAATTAGAAAGATTTTTCTCTGGCATTGCTTCTATGCGAGACTTGCCAAAGGCTGTAGTGGTAGTAGATGCCAAGAAAGAGATTATTGCCGTCACGGAGGCCCAGAGGATGAATATCCCTGTGATTGCCCTCTGTGGTACGGATACGGATATTACCGGTCTAAATTATCCCATTGTGGCCAATGATGCTTCCGTTCAAAGTATTACTTTCTTCGTTACTGAGATTGCCAAGGCTTATCAAAAAGCCAAGGTCTTGAAAGTCTAAGGTCGTCTATTTTCTCTGGCGGACATTTATGCTATAATTGAGCATACTTATTAATTAATTCACCCACCAAAATTTTTATTAAATAAAAACTTAGGCGGGTAAAAATATCATGGCTATCACCACTGAACAAATAAAAGAGTTACGGGACAATACGGGTTTATCCATCATGCAGTGTAAAAAGGCCCTAGAAGAGGCCGGTGGGGATATTTCTAAAGCCACTATCCTTTTGCAAAAGAAAGGCGCTGGTATCGCGGCCAAGAAGGCGGATCGTAATCTGGGTGCCGGCCGAGTGTCGGCTTATGTTCATTCCACCGGTAATATTGCTGCTTTGGTAGAGCTTTTGTGTGAGACAGACTTTGTGGCCAAGAATGAGGAATTTGGCGCTTTGGCTTACAATATTGCCATGCAGGTAGCCGCCACCAACCCTCTATATTTAAAGATGTCCGATATTCCAGAGGATAAGAAAAAAGAAGCGGAAGAGGTCTTTGCCAAGGAGGTAGAAGGCAAGCCCGCCGAGATGAAAGCTAAGATCCTGGAAGGTAAATTAAACGCTTATTTCAAAGATATGGTCCTCTTGGAGCAGGCCTACATAAAAAATCCAGAAGTGACAGTCAATGGCTTGATCGAGTCCTTCATCCAGAAATTTGGTGAGCGCACAGAAGTGGGTCGGTTCACCCGTATTGGCGTCGGTCAAAAATAATTATGCTCGCCTTTGTCATATTTATAATTTCTCTTGCGGTTATTGCCTTTTCGCTAGTAATGAAGAGCCGGGAAATTTATAATGGCCGGAAAATCTTTCTGGCCAATTGGTTTGCAAGAGGTGATGATTGGATTTTAAAAACCATTTTGAAAATTCGCTATTGGTGGAGCCATGTGAATTTCCGGAATACCAAACGCGTTATTTTTTGGACTATTACCACGGTTCACAAAATAATGGTCGCGGTCAAGCGCCGTTTTGATCACAAGCAAAGTCATTTCTTTACCAAGCGCGAACATACAAATATTGCCAAGAATCCCAGCTCCGTCTCCTTCTTCCTAAAAGACGTTTCCGATTACAAAAAGCGGTTGCGCGAGGGGAGAGAAGAATAGTTTTGACAGTTAAATATTGCCGCCTTAGCTCAGTTGGTAGAGCAATTGTTTTGTAAACAATAGGTCCCCAGTTCAAGCCTGGGAGGCGGCTCCGATTTTATCTCTTGGTACTGGTGGCCGTGGTTTTTGACGTGGTGGCGGTTGTGGTGGCCAGCATCCAGGCGGGGAGAAGCGGGGTCAGCTTGTCCTTATCCAGAAAGCCATTATACACTTTGTCATTGATCACAATTGCCGGCATTGCATCTCCTACCTTATATAATGAAATTAAAGTTTTCAGGGCCGGATTATTTAAATTATAGTCAAAGGAATAGATGCGTAGGTTTGGATATTGTTCCCGAAGATAAGTGAGGACATAGCCCTGCTGCTCACATTTTGGGCAATCAGCCGAGAAGAAATAAAGAATAAAGACCGGCTTGGTATTACACTTCAAACTGATTTTTTTCATCAACAAATAGTCCTTGATCTGGAGCAGAGTATAATATGTCTTCAGTCGGAGCAGATCGGCGCTATCCTGGCCGAGATTTTCCTCGGTGAAGGTCAGCTTTTGGGCTAGAGCATTTAATTCCTGGGAGAGGACATTACCAGACAGATCCTTGCAGGAGGATTCGGCCAGAAGGTTGTATTGGGTTTCGGAAGACATGATATCGATGGAAATCTTGTCCTGAATCTCACGCAAATTGTTTATCTTTTTATTATTAAAAAAATTACTGAGGGCAATGGCTGTGACAAAAATAACCGCGGTAATTAGAAAGGCTAAGGCGTATTTTTTCCAATTTAGTTTATCCATGGTGTTAGCGCCAGACGGTGGCTTTCGATACTAGCATATTATAAACCGCCTTCGCAAGCCAGAGCGGGGCGATAAAAGGATAGATAATGAAGAAGTATAGTATTTCCCGGGAAAATTTGATCCGCCCTTCGGATAATTTACGGCCCATAAGCACCAGTAAAACGGTGAAGGAGAAGGTCAGAATGGTTAGGATAGCCACCACACTGGTATTCAGGTAAAACCATTCAAAGGTGAAATGGGAAAGCTTGAGCGGTAGGAAATCAAAGTTGACGGCACGCCAATTCAAAAACCAAGCACCTATCTTCTCTGCCAGATTTAACACAAATGAGCTGGCTAGCCAGAGAGTAAAGACCGGTGAGATGACAAGCATGGGTAGAATAAAAAAGCCGAAGTTACCTTGCTTGCGGTTGAAAAACAATTCTCGGTAGTCCAGAGCGTTCTTTAGAAAGCCGTAGGTCCAGCGCAGGCGTTGGGTAAAGAGCTTGGATAATTTGTGCGGGGCAATAGTGTAGACAAAGGCCGTATGGCAGTTCTTTATCTTGTAACCATGCTTTTGTAGACGCATGGCAATCTCCATGTCCTCTGTGTTGTGCGCCTTTCGGTAGGGACCAAGCCGAGCAAAGATTTCCCGTCTAAAGAAAGAGAAGGGGCCGGGGGTCACATACATGGCATCGAGAAAAGATAGCATTTTTCTCAAAAAGATTCCCCAATCATATTCTACTTTTTGAATTCGGCGGAGTAAATTATCTGGTTCGTGAATCTTAATAGCTGGAGTGACGGCCATAATATCCGGATCGGAAAAATAACTGACCAGATCTCTCAGAGCCTCCGGCCGGACAAAAGAGTCAGCGTCGAGACAGCCGATTATTTCGGAATCAGATTTTCCAATGGCAAAATTTAGAGCGGTGTGTTTGCCACCATTTTCCTTACGGTGAATTTCAATTTGAGGGTGACCTTTATATCTTTGGATCAGGTTCCAAGTATCATCTGTACTGCCGTCATCCACCACCATGATTTTTAGCCTGTCTTTTGGATAGTCCAAGGCTAACAGGGATTCCACTGTACCAAAGACGCTCTCTTCTTCATTGAAACACGGGACCACTATAGTGGCGGTTGGCAGGTAAGTATTTCCTCCTTTTGTCTTCAGTGCCGGACGGTTTTCCAGGAAGGTAAGCAAAAGGAAAACCTCAAAGTAAAGGGAAATAAAAAGGAAAACACCCATGACTGCGCTTGACAGATCAAACATGTGTCTATTCTAGCATTTTTTACCCCCTTCCGCAATCGGGGAGAAACACAAAGGTTTAACCTTTGAAGGTTAAACCTTTGTGTTAAGGGGGTTGCAAAAGATGATGGCAAGGTATATATTAGGAAATAGATTTGCACAACAAGGAAGGAGGTAGACGATGGCCAAAGAAAAAGGTCTGCACAAGTGGCTCATTGAACCACTGGATGAGAAGGGTGTCACGAACGAGATCCTGTCCAAAGCTCAGCCATTTCTGAGTGTGATAGGGATGCTTGAGGGGGTGATTTGTGACAAGGGTCAGCGTCACAATCTCTGGCACGTCGTTGGCTACTGTGACGTGACGAAGTTGCGCGAGAAGCAGAAGGAAGATTCGCGCATTCAGTTTCAGGTCTGGTGTCAGGACGGGAATGGGGTCATTCGCGTCTGGAATTGCCCCACGAAGGAGCGTCGGGGCGGGATGCAGGATCTGTTTCCGGCATCGCAACTGCGGTCGAGCAAACACTTCGGCTGGAAGGAACGAAGGAGAAGACTTACGTATCGGCATATGGCCAGGGCTCAGATGAAGCCCATCTAGTCTCAGTCAGGCGAAGGTCACAAGGGCCGGTTGCGTACGCGCAACCGGGCCCGCTTTTTAAATAATTTATTTCAGCAGACTAAGTATATGAGCCTGAGTATCAGCGGGGCCGGAGACTTTGATGGTGTCCACGCCGAGCTGGAAGACGGGAAAGTCATTACCATTTTCATAGACGGCATCACCAAAGAAGAGAATATCTTTTTTCTCCAATTTCAAATGCTCCATCAGCTTTTTTATGGCATAAGCTTTATCCATACCTTTTGGTGTAATATCAATGGATGTCTTGCCGCCGATTTTTACTTCAAATTCTGGCAATTCCTTCATTAATCTACTTTGCATCGCCAAGCGCTTTTTGAAATCAGGATCCCAGGCCACTTTTAGATCATTTGGGGCATCTTTGCCCAGGGCGGCATAAGTGATTTCGGATTCTCGTTCTTGGATTTCTCGGCCGTAACTTTTATTATTTCTCAATTCCGGATCAGCCTGGTCCATCCTCTCGAGTGCTGAGATGATTTTTTGATTTTCCGCCGGGGTCAAGTGATGGGAATAAATCTCCTGCCAACTGTCAGTATATATCCATAAACCACTACCATTTGTAGGGAGAAGAATAAGATTTCTATTTTGTTCGGTCGTTAAATTCAGCTGATCCAGTATCTGTAATTTTATATCAGCAAAGGTCTCACCGGTGACGATCGCCACTTTTTTAATAGTCAGTAATTTACTGAAAAGGATAGCCATTTCCGCATCCATCCGGCTCCGGCTTTCCGTGAGCGTCCCATCCACATCAAAGGCAATTAATTTTTTATCTTCCATACCATTTATTATAGCACAAAAGGGATAAAATCTGTTATAATAGACAGGTATATCATGGATATTTCCAAAGACGAAATAGGGGTTTTAAATAAGGTCAAACGAAAGGCTTCACTCTTAAGCGAGAATGCTTTGATTGTGTCCAAGCCCGGGCCGGCCAAAGCCTTTTTGGCCGAAACCAAAAGTAGGATAGTGGGCACCCGCCGCACCTATAAAAAACTGATTGAACAAGTCAAACTGTTCAAGCATTTGACGCATGAAGTGGAGAATCTGTTTGACAACTATTATATCGTAGACAATGCCATCTCCGACGTTTTAAACAGCGGGGTGGACAGGGGCTTTCGCAAGTTGGTGCAGATGGAGAAAAAGCCGGGCGTTTTTATTCCCCGCATTTATTTTATCCTCACCGAGCTTTTAAAGATTTCCGATTACAAGATGGATCGGGACACTTTGTATAGCTTTCTCCAAGCTTATCAGGCCAAGGCGCATCTCTCTATTCGCGAACTTAGCTTTGTGCCTTTTTTCCTGAAAATCATTCTGATTGAAAATGTGGAGCATATGATGCAGCGGTCCATGGCCTCACTGTCGGAATACAAAGAGGCTGAATTTTGGTTTGGCGAGATTGTAAAAAAGGGGAAGGCGGAGTCGGAGAAAGATTTTTCCAAGCTGACTTCGGAGATGACCGCAAAGTATGGCGTGATACCGGTCAACTTGGGTTTTCATCTCTTGCAGAAATTGTCGCAGTACGGGCCGGATACCCGACCACTGGTGAAGTGGCTGAAATTAAACTTGCTGAAGCAGGGAATCGATATTGGCGACCTGGTAGCAATAGAGAATAAAAGGCAAAACGATATTTCTGTTCTGATTACCAATACTATAAACAGTTTGCGTTGGATAAATCAGGCGCGTTGGGATGATTTTGTGGTGGATGTAAATATTGTGGATTCATTTTTATTGAAAGATCCGTCCGGGCTTTACGGTACTTTGGATCAGGCCAGCCAGGCCAGCTATCGCAATGAAGTGGTAAAAGTGGGTGATCGCGCCGGCGTGTATGAATCCGAAGTGGCCAAGCTGGCTTTGCGCCTTTGTCACCTAGCAACGCTTAATACCAAGTTTGCCAGTCCAGCCGAGAGCCATATTGGTTATTATCTGGTGGGGAATGGTCGGGAAGAATTGTATAAACGGATCGGTTATCGGCGCACTTTCTTTGAGCGGCTGCAGGCCTTTTTACTAAAGAAATCTATTTGGGTTTATCTCGGCTTGATACTCGCGGTGGATATCGTCTTGACCGGGCTCTTTGCCTTCTTCTTGCCAGTGCCAGCGGGGCAGATTTTCACTTTTATTTTCTTGGTCGGCTTGGTTTTTCTTTTGAACTCGGATATAGCGGTAAACTTGGTAAATATTTTAGTGAGCTCGCTTGTGCCAGTGCGAGCCTTGTTCCGCCTGGATCTCTCCAGCGGTCTATCCGACGAGCAAAGCACTTTTCTGGTGGTGCCATCCATGTTTCGCGGTAAAAAGGAGAGTCAGGAATTGCTCCGTCGCCTGGAGGTAAATTTTCTAAGTAATACCGAGGACAAAATATATTATGCCTTGCTGATGGATTTCAAGGATGCGCCGATGGAAAGTTTGTCCGCTGATCGGGAACTGGTAGAGCAAATGCGTGCCGGCATCGAGGCCTTGAACGAGAAATATCCGAGCGCGCGAAAACGTTTTTATCTTTTTCATCGCAAGCGCTTGTGGAATGCCCACGAGAACGTTTTTATGGGTTGGGAACGTAAGCGTGGAAAATTGCGCGAGTTTAATTTGCTGTTGAGAGATAAAAAGAATACGTCTTACGTAGAAGCTTTTCCGGACGATTTGCCGAAAATAAAATATGTACTGACGATCGATGAAGATACCCGCTTGCCACGAGAGTCGGCAGTGAAGCTTATCGGTTGTTTGGATCATCCGCTAAACCGCCCCGTTCTAGACCCGATTACCGGCCAGGTAAAAAGCGGTTATGGCATTATCCAACCGCGCATGACCACCAAGTTTGCCCAAGCCGAGTCCACACCTTTCGCTCGTTTGTTTTCCTCGGCGATGGGGATAGATTCTTATTCCGGACCAGTGGCCGATGTGTATCAGGATCTCTTTAATAATAGTATTTTCTACGGCAAAGGTATTTACGATGTGGACACTATGGAGTCGACAATCGGGGACCGCTTGCCCGAGAATCAGGTGCTGAGTCATGACTTGTTGGAAGGTCTGTACACCAAGGTGGGCTTTGCGACAGATATTTTCTTGTTTGAAGGTTTTCCTGAAAGTTATAAGGAATATATTTTAAGAATGCATCGCTGGATACGTGGGGATTGGCAGATAGTGGGATGGCTACGCAATGGTGGGCGCAAGGATAATCATTTTAACTTGAGTGATAAATGGAAAATAATAGACAATCTGCGACGCAGTGTTTTGCCGGCCTTGGCGGTTTTGTTCCTGCTCACTATCGTCCTGGCTTATCCCGCTTCTTTTCCTCTGTCCCTACTCTATATTCTCATCTTGGTTGGTTCACCCTTCGTTATCTCTTATATCATCCGGCTGTTTGAATGGCCAAGGGAGATGACTTTGTTTATGAAAATAAATATGGCACTCGATAGCCTGGACGACCTACTGTGGCAAATGGTGTTCCGTTTTATTTTCCTTTTGGATCAAGCAATTATTTCTTTCCGGGCGGTCGGCGTTTCCATTTATCGCCTGATCTTCAGCCGAAATCATATGCTCCTCTGGCAGAATTCGCACGAAGTGTCCAAGTCTTTGAAGGGTACCGTTCGCGAATTTATTTATCTTATGTTGCCGGCGCAAATCATATCCCTGCTCGGAATTTTTGTTTTGTTCGAGCAGG